>NZ_CP094669.1:4085000-4415342 GCF_022827545.1 Hymenobacter tibetensis | reverse complement strand
TCGTTTGCGCCTCCCAAGCGTCCGCCAGACCCAACCAAAGTGCTACTGGCGCAAGCCGCTCCCAAGGCCCGGTGGGTGAACTGGGGCTTGCTTGCGTTTTGTCTGCTGTTGGCGCTCGACTGGGCTTTGCCTCTGCGTGAGTACCCGCATGAACTCGTACTTGCCCGGGCCATAGTGTCAATAGGCTCTTCAGTGTCCAACCCCCAAATGGCTTACGATATCAGCACGCCGCACACCAAATTCCGGCTGCCGAGCGCCATTGCGCACCGGGCCCGCGAAGGCCAACGGGTAACGGTATGGCGCACGCCCTTGCTGCGCGTAGTGCGTAAAGTCAGTTCTCCCACCTCGCCCGACGGCCCTGCTCCGTTCGAGCCGTATGGTGGGGGCATCTACAGCGGACCGTTGGCCCTGCTGCCCATGGTGCTGCTAGGCGTGGCCGTGGTAGGGGTGCTGCCGAAGCGGCCAGCGGAATTGCGCGTGAACACAGCCGTGGTTGGTATGCTGCTGTGGATAGTGGCCGTGGTGCTGCTGATACTGTACTAAGTATTCATCATAGCAGAAAGGCCGTTCATGCCCAATTGCTCGGGCATGAACGGCCTTTCTGATAAAGCCTGGTTGCTGCTACAGCTTAAATACTACGCACCGTGCCACCATCCACCCGCACAGACGAGCCGTTGGTAGCGGAGGCCAGGGGGCTGGCGAGGTACACCACCATGTTGGCTACTTCGTCGGTGGTGGCAAAGCGCTGGAGCAGGGAAGAAGGCCGGGCATTCTGGAAAAACTCTCGCTCGGCTTCCTCTTTGCTTTTGCCTTCAGCTGACATTTTTTGCAGAAAGTCCTCGACTCCTTCCGAGGCCGTGGGGCCTGGCAGCACCGAATTGACGGTGACGTTGGTGCCCTTCGTAAGCTCAGCCAAGCCACGGGCTACCGCCAGTTGAGCCGTTTTGGTGGTACCGTAGTGAATCATTTCCTCGGGAATCTGGAGGGCCGATTCGCTGGAGATGAACAGGATGCGGCCCCAATCCTTTTGTAGCATCAGCGGGAAGTACTGCCGCGAAAGCCGTACGCCGCTCAGCACGTTCACCTCGAAGAATTTCAGCCAGTCTGCATCCGGAATTTCAGCGAAGGGCTTCGGCTCGAAAATGCCCACGTTGTTGATAAGGATATCCACAGTGGGCACTTGAATCAGCAGATAATCCACTTGCTCAGACCGGCTGAAGTCAACGGCTACGCCGCGCACGGTGGCGCCGGGCGTTTCGGCCAGAATAGTGGCTTGGGCTTCCTGCAAGCGGGCTTCGGTGCGGCCCGTAAGGATAACTTCGGCTCCTTCGGCGGTCAAGCGGCGCGCAATAGCCAACCCGATGCCGGCCGTGGAGCCCGTGACTAATGCTACTTTATTGGTGAGTTGCAAATCCATGTGGGTACAGGTATGATGGTAAACCACCTGCTAAACGCACAAACTGCGCATTTGTCTGGTAGCAGTGTTCTTTTTCCTTTTCGAGGATTATTCAACAAGTTGGCTACCTAGTTACCTAGCAAGATGTAAAGCTTACCTACTACTCGACCACTAATTGTCGTACTGTATAGGTTGGGCCGGCTTGCACACGTAGCGCGTATAAGCCTGGAGCCAAGCCAGTTAAATCTAATTCTTGGCTTAGGCCGCTAGTTGGTAGCGGTGCAGTGCTGGTATAGACCATTCGCCCCAGTGCATCTGTTAAGGTAAACTTAGCTTGAGTTGCACCAGCAACTGCAGATACCTGAACCATAGTGCGAGCGTGGGCAGGGTTAGGATAGGCTACTCCAAACAATTGAAGCAACGTGGGAGTGGTAGCTAGTGCCGGACCGCTACCCCCATTGAAGCGCGTAACGACCCGGTTACCGGTGGTTGTTAGCAAGTCTAAGTCACCGTCATTGTCTATGTCGTCAAGAGCTACGCTATTAGGGCTATTTCCAATTTGAACGTTAGGAGCAGCACTGAAAACACCGGTGCCGCTGTTGAGCTGCACACTTAGTTGTGGACTCTGTAGGTTTGCCGTGAGCAGGTCTAAGTCGCCGTCCCCATCTATATCACCTAAAGCTAAGCCTGACGTGTAGGCGCCCACTGGAATATCGGTGCCGCCACTGAACGTCCCTTGCCCATTATTAAACCGTACACTAACTGAGTTACCTGTTTGGTTGGCAGTGAGTAGGTCCAAGTCACCATCATTGTCTATATCTGCTGTGCAAAGATCAGCGGGATAATTCCCTACTGCTACGTTGGATCCTCCATTATACGTTCCTAGGCCAGTGTTCAAACGAATATTAACCTCGTTATCTACAAGAGCAGCCGATATAATATCTATGTCGCCGTCGTTGTCCACATCTGCTGCCTCCACACTTTGGTTGGTAGTTCCCACCAACACATTCAATTGACCACTGAACGACCCAGCTCCATCATTGAGCCGGACACTAACTGTACCACTATTAGGATTAGCCGCTAGCAGGTCTAGGTCGCCGTCACCGTCTACGTCTGCTGTTGTTACGCTATAGGTAGCCCGCCCTACCACAAAATCAGAGCCTCCGCCATAAGTGCCATCCCCTGCATTGAAGCGGACGCTAACGCTGTAAGCACGGTAATTAGCTGTCACTATATCCAAGTCGCCGTCGCCGTCTAAGTCTGCTACTATTAAATCTTCCGGTCCGGTTCCGACTGGTACTTCTGTTCCTATGTTATTGTATACACCATGCCCGTTGTTAAACCGAACGCTCACTGCATTGTCGAAAAAGCATGGGGTAAGCAGATCTAAGTCACCATCGCCATCCACGTCGGCTGGGATTACAGAATCCGCCCCACCTCCAACCATTACATCGGCTCCCCCGCCAAACGTACCCGTGCCGCCGGCCACCGCAGCTGTGAACTGATACACAAAGGGCCGTGCTAGTTGCTGTCCTGCTGTGTTCCGAATGGCTGTCGTTGTCGTTACGCTCACCACTTCCCCTGGTTTGAAGCTGAACCTGGGATCAAATGACACAGTATTACTATTCACAGCCGTAGTACCAGTCAGCTTACCATCTCGCTGGTTACTAAATAGCTTAAGTGCCCCTTGGCTAGTAGAGGCATTGCTACTTAACGCTTGTGAGAATGTAACGGCAACATTTGAGGCACGCGGCGCAGCAATAGCATTGCGGGCAGGTGAACTTCCAGTTACAGTGGGAGCCGTCTGTGCAGTGGCAGGCAGAGTAAGGCTAATAAAGGCGAGTAAAAAGAAGCTTTTCATAAAGTATTGGTTGACAAAAATAATGCACACAAAAGCCAGTTAATTCCAGCTATGGAGCAGAGCAAAGTGCAAGTCATCGGATAACTAACCTCAGCAAAGCAAGCAGACTAGTGTTCCTTATACTAGCAATCAAAAAGAGATTGTACTGCTAGAGAAGCAATGCCTGCTCGCTGACTGAGGTGAGATATAATTAGCTGGAAATTTAACCAGATACTATATTGAAATAAACTATCATATCAATTAAATACTAATAGATATGTACAGCGGGCTCCGTGCTTGTCCCAAACCTCATTGAATTGCTCGCTCTATTGCTTTATTATTACTTAGGAACAGCGCTAATGACAGACAGTAACTTGGAATGACCTTTCTGCCGTATAGAAGGCACTCATTGAATATTTCTTACTTCCGCTTTTCTATGGATTTCACTTCCTCCCGTCCCGAAGACCTACTGTTTGACGCCGCCCGCAAAGGCAATGTAGACACCCTGAAAGCATTGCTTGCTGAGGGCGTCGACGTAAACACGCAGGACGGCAAGGGCTTCACGGCCCTCATCATTGCTGCCTACGACGGCCACATTGAAGCCACCCGCTTGCTGCTCGAAGCCGGCGCCAACCCAAACGTGCACGACGCCAGCGGCAACACGGCCCTGATGGGTGTGAGCTTCAAAGGCTACCCCGAAATTGCTGAACTGCTTATCGAGCACGGGGCTGACCTCAACGCCCGCAACGGCAACGAAGGCACGGCCCTGATGTTTGCCACCCTTTTCGGGCGCCACAACATAGTGCCCGTGCTGCTGCAAGCCGGCGCTGATGCCACCCTGCGCGATGTACGCGGCCTCACGGCCCGTGACTTAGCTATTCAGCAAGGCAACGAGGTGGCGCTACAACTGCTCCCGCAAGAGTAGTCGGGGCGTATTCACTGACGTAAACCCTTTACCACTCCCTGGTTATGAACGACACCGTTTCTCGCTTCGCCCCGCACACGTATGCCCTCCTGCGCATTGTGATAGGCGTATTGTTTGCCATGCACGGTAGTCAAAAGCTGTTTGGTGCGCCCGGCGACAATCCTCCTGTGGAGCTTGCTTCCCTGATGGGGGTGGCCGGTATCATCGAATTTATTGGGGGATTGTTAATTGCAGTAGGCTTTCTGACGCGCCCGGCAGCTTTCATAAGCAGTGGTACAATGGCTGTTGCGTACTTCATGGCGCACGCACCCGGTGGCCTGCTGCCTATTATCAACAAAGGTGAGCCCGCAGTCATCTACTGCTTCGTGTTCCTGTACATCTGGGCGCATGGCTCCGGTATCTGGAGCATCGACAGCCTGCTGCACCGTGGGCGCACTGTGCCAGCCGTGTAAAGCGCGCAAGAGGCTGCCAGCTCTCTTCTGACGGCTGCTCACCAGCTCCGTTCTGCTAGTAGCGTCGTTGTTTCGGTCATGCTCATCCAATCTTTTTTGAGAAGACGAGGATGCGGCTACGAACAACCAGCTAGTGCAAGTAGCAACTCAATCTAGAGCAACAATAAGGGCCCAGCAATACGCTGGGCCCTTGTTGTTGCTCTAGGTGTGTGTACAAGCCTACGGAATAGGTTGCCAGGTGACGTCGGCCACGGCGGCCGTATTGGTGGAGAGGTATTGGTCGTATAGGTCTTGCGCTGTGCCTTGGTCTGGCTCACTGCCATCCGAGCGGAGCACAAGCAGCAAGTCGTTGGGAGTTAGGTTCAGCTGCTGCATAAGTTGCTGCCGAAGCTCTGGGGTAGCGTGGGGCAGGCCGTCTTGCAGTTTCACAACCGTTACGAATTGCCCGTCTTGCTGTATTTGGGTGTACACCCCCGAGGGGCCAGTGGAAAAGGTGTCTCTAGTCATCAGGAAGCGAGGTTAGAAAGGAACACTTTTCGATACGTAACCCACAGAAATGTAGCACTGCCTTTTTTCCGGGGCGTGAAGGAAAAACTTTCCGTTGCTACCTCCTTACCGGTTGCCTTCTACTTCTCACTGCGCTGCCATAGAAGGCACCGCCGCCGTGGGCACTTCCGCAGATGTAGCCGTGTACCTATAGCGCACACCTAGCATACTGGTGGCGAGTAAAGCTAAGGCAAGTCGCTTAACGATAGGGTTTCGCCTGCCAGTAGCGGGTGCACCGTAATGACATCGGCGGGGGAAAGGTGGGCGCGAAGCTGATCGGGGGTGCCTACCAACGAAGGAAACGTGCCGTAATGAAACGGCACTATGTGTTTCACCCGCAGCAGGCGGGCCGCGTGCGCAGCTTCCAGCGGCCCCATGGTGTACCGGTCACCGATGGGCAGAATAGCAACCGTTGGCTGATAGAGGTCGGCCAACAGGCGCATGTCGCCGAACAGGGCTGTGTCGCCGGCGGCGTAAAGCACAGTGCCGTCAGAAAACCGTAAGACAAATCCCACGCCTTCGTGCGGGAACCCGGTGGCGCCACCCGGTAACTCAACGTGGGCACTGTGGTGGGCGATAGTCATGGTCAGGCGCAGCCCAAGCACATTGATGCTGCCACCTACGTTCATGGGTTCGCACTGCGCGGGCGGCGCTCCCTGGCCGTACAGATACAACCGAACGGGCGCGGGCGCCACGATGGTAGCGCCGGTTTGAGCCAGGAGCGTTGGCAGTTCCGAGTCCATGTGGTCGTCGTGGCCGTGCGTAAGCAGCACAAGGTCGGCGCGCGCAGGCTGGCGTAGGGGCTCGGGTACGTAAGGGTTGCCGGTTAGCCAGGGGTCCAGCAATAAAACGTAGCCCTCGGGGGTGGTAATTCGGAAGCTGGCGTGCCCAAGAAACTGAAGCTGTGTGCTTAGCATAAGTTGATTAGGTAAGGATTACGCCTCGGGTGAAGAAGGCTTGCGCACCACACGGCCGGTGGAGGCTATTAGCTGCTGCCCCGTTATGCTTAGTAACACATCGGCCGTAGGCTCCAAGCTGGTAATTTCCTCTACTTGGGGCAGCAGCTTGATGCCACCGAAGCGGTTCAGCCAAAGCGGCCGGATACCTACTTCCAGCGCGCCTACCACATCGGCCGTCCAGTTGTCGCCCACCATCACGGTTTCGGCGGCCGTGGCTTGCAGCCGTTCCAGGGCCACGTGGTAGATGCGAGGATGAGGCTTGAGCACGCCTACATCTTCCGACGTGATAAGTGCATCAATTAAATGCGCCATACCCAGCTGCTGAAGCTTTTCCTGTTGCTCCAACGTGCGGTTGTTGGTGACTACGCCAATCTGGTAGTGCGGTTTCAGGGCCTCTAAAAGCGGCAAAGCCCCGGCTACTGGCCGGCGCAGGTGCTGATAGTGTTGATAGTGTTTTTGCGCAAAGTGGGCGGCTTCACTAGCTGTTGTGCCCAGGCCGTACGGCGCCAGCAGCCGTTGGAAGCGTAGGCGGCGCGCGTCTTCATGCGTGTAAAGGCCAGCCATCACCTGCGGATGCATCTCTTCCAGTATCTCGCTGTACTGCTGATACAACACCTCTAAGTCTACGCCCTGAAACTCGGCCATTCCGGCCGTGGACATAGCCAAGGTTGCGCGGGCTGTGTTGGCGTGGTCGAAGAGCGTGTCATCCAAATCAAAGAGGATGGTAGTAGGGTAAGCAAAGGGCGGCAACAACTCCAATTGGGACGGCATGAAAGACAGGTTTTCGAGCGGGGGTACAAGCTAGACGAAGAGAGATTGGCAAAACGCCAACAGCATCCACGCAGCCCAAAGATTACACTTAACTTCCACCCTCGACCACAACCATTGTTCTCTGGTGTGCAGGCTCGGGAAAACAGCTAACGTCCGTGTCGTTCTGGTTGGAGAAGCATAGGCGCTTTGTTTCGGAGGTGTCGGCTGGCTGTTGTATTGCGTTACGAACGGAATAGCTTTCCACGAAATCGTCGAACAAAACCGCTGACTGGTCGATTAGCACCGGCGCTCGGTAGAACGTGGCCGAAACTGGCAGAGTGCGGCACTTGGTTTGAAAGAGAGCACACAGAACGCAACGTTCTGCACACCACTTCAAACAGACTTCAACTGCCCTCTACCATGAAAAAGCAACTCTTTAGCCTCGCCCTTCTCCTCAGCCTCGGTACTTCTTTTGCCGGCTCTTCTTTCGCTGCTAGCACTGCCGTTGTCGGCCAGGAGCAACGCCAAGACCGTGAGCATGACAAAGACAAAGACCACAAGAGAGGCCAGCGGGGAGCCCAGAACAAACAGCGCCACCTCGACCAGCTAGCCAAAGACCTCGACCTCAGCAGCAAAGACAAAGGCAAGGTCGAGAAGATATTCCAGGAGCAACAGCAGCAGATGCAGGCGCTACGCAGCCGCTCCGGCGCCGACCGCAGCCAGGCAATGGCCGAGCGGAAGCGCATCCAGGAAAGCACCAACAAAAAGCTGAAAGATGTGCTGTCAAAAAAGCAGTACGCCCAGTATGAGGCCAAGCGCCAAGAACGCCAGCGCCAAATGGCCGACCGCCAGAACGACCGTCGCGGCAACGACCAGCGCAACAACTTCCGCCGCGACTCCAGCCGCCGCAGCTAACCTGCCCAACCTGTAAGTAAACAACCCGCCTCGTCCGAATTTGGATGAGGCGGGTTGTTGCGTGTAGTAGCAAGGTGAATGGGAATCAAGCCTAGAGTTTAAAGAACTAATTCCCCTGCTCAGATGAGGAGGGGCCAGGGGGGGGTGGAAGACTAGTGCTAGAAACTAGAGCTAGTTACCGTACAACGACAGGTCACCCACCCCTAGCCCCTCAGCTGAGGGCAACTAGACTTAGTCGTTTATAGCTCCCGGCTTTCTAGTGCTGTTTCTTTAAGAGCTGTAATATCTAGTTTAGTATATAAGGTATCTGTGGTATCATTGCGTTATTAGTGGGTAATGGCGACAGGCGCCATTGCCCGCCGATTTTGTTTGTTTATGTCTACTGCTAGTGTTACTGCCGCCCAGCGGGCCCGGGTTTGGGCCGCGCAACGCCACGTCTTCCAAATAGTTGGCAGTATTGGGGTGGTGTTCGTGGGGGTGCTTGAAGCCATGGCGCTGCTACTGTGGGTGCCCCGGCATGCCTTGCTGCTTCTAGCGCTGGTAGGTTTTCCAATCGGGCTGATTCTGGGGGTGTTGGAGGCGGTGGTGTTCCCGGCCTTGGTGCAGCGCTTCAAGCTGCGGACTGCCACGCTGCTCCAAGGTGTTGGGCACTTGTTGTTGCTGAGCGTCCTGTACTGCGCTTTTGTGTGGGTAGCCCACCTGCTCGATTTGCCGCAGCTCTGGATACCGCCCACGGGCAAGACCCCCGGCCCAGTGCAGAACATGCTGCGAGTGTTCATGATATACCTGTTTGCGGGTTTCGTGACGACGCTGGTGCGCCAGTTGCTGCTGCGTATGGACCGGCGGCGCCTGATGCAGCTGCTGGCAGGCCACTATCAGCAGCCCGTTACCGAAGACCGGATCTTCCTGTTTGTGGACTTGAAGGGCTCGACCCGCCTGGCGGAAACCCTCGGCAATGACCAATACAGCCGCCTGGTGCGCGACTTCTTTTCCGATGTGAGTGTGGCTATTGAGGCTACTCGGGGTGAAGTGTACCAATACGTCGGCGACGAAGTAGTGGTGACTTGGCCTTCCAAGCTGGGTTTGGCGCACGCCAACTGCCTGCACTGCTTTTTCGAGATGCAGCACCGCATTGAAGAGCGTCGGCGCCACTACTTGCGCAAGTACGGCGTAGTGCCCGAGTTCAAGGCCGGGGCCCACGGCGGGCGCGTCACAACGGTGCTGGTTGGTACGGTGCACCGCGAGCTAGTGCACCACGGCGATGTGCTCAATACCACAGCCCGTATTCAGGCGCAGTGCAACGCGCTGGGTAGCAAGTTCCTGGTTTCGGCCAGCCTGTACCAGCAGATTGGGCCGCACCCAGAATACCGTTTCACGGTGCTTGGCAGCCACGAGCTGCGGGGCAAAGCCGGCGCCACCGAACTGGTTGATGTGCAGGAGCAGGCCCGTTTCCAGCCTATTCATGCGGAAATTCAGGAGAGTAGCTGGCCGGCGGGTAATTAGGGCCGCAAGGTGGCCTCAATGCCGCAACAAACAGAAACGAAATCGGCCCGTTGTGGGCAGGCCGGCTAAAAGTTTAAAAAATAGTGGCGCTATCTAGCGCCGCCTGCTCCGCCACGGAACCCGGCAGCCGCGTTCGGCCCAGCAACTCGGCTAGCGGCGTAGGTAATTCGTGCAACAACAGCGGCCGAAGCGGCCGGGCCATCAAGTGGTAGCGCGTATCGGCCCGCTCGTGCAGACGTGTTTTCTCGAACGAGAACAACCCGCGCCGGGCGTAGCGGGCAAAGCTCTGGTAGCTGCTGGCTTCTTCCGCGCCATTCACTACCTCCGCCACCTCAAGCTCCGGCAACGTCAGGAAATACTGGTGCAGCTCCAGTAGCACCTCCTGCGAAGCCGCCACCGATTCGGGCAGTATCCCGCCGCCGGACGCTACGTGCAGGATATGCCCGTTGCTGTCCGTGGCAAACCAGTCAATATCGGCGTCTTCTTGGTCTATTTCGTCGATGCGCATGAAAATATAAGTTGCTTGATACCCTTGGCAGGGCTAGCCAAGTACGGGTATTGTCTCCGGGCTGTTCTTGCTGGGTAGCACTTCATCCGCTGCTAGGAGCATCCTCAGGAAATCTGTACTACGCCTTCTATGTGGGTTAGCGCCCATTGCTCTAGTTGCTGTAGAATGGGGGCTAGCTCTTGGCCTTTGCTGGAAAGGTGGTAGGTGACTTCGGGCGGAAAGCTATTGTGTACGGTACGCTCCACCAAGGTGGCCGCCTCCAACTGGCGCAAGTGTTCTAGCAGTACCTTCTTCGACACGCGCGGAATCTCGCGCCACAACTCGGTGAACCGTAGCGGGCCCGACGACAAGTGAAAGAGGATAATCGGCTTCCATTTGCCGGAAATCTGGTCGAGCGCTACTTTGGCGGCGCAGCATTCGATGTCGTGGTAAGTATGGCGCATGGGTGGGAAACGAAAAGGTGAACAGGTAACCAATTGGTAACCTTCTTGAGCCCGCAGTAGGGTAGGGGTACTTTTGGCCCGGAGGACGCTGGCTGGAATGAACGAAGGCGGCGTCCAGTCAAGGTAGTGCTTAACCCGCTTTTTCGATGCAAGTTCAATTAATTCGTCATGCCACGCTGCTGCTGAAGGTGGCCGGCAAAACCATCCTGGTAGATCCTATGCTGGCGCCCCGCTTCCAGTACGACCCAGTGCTCATGTCCGCCGGCAACGACCAGCGCATCCCGCTGGTAGACCTGCCTTTCGGCTCCGAAGAGCTACCCCAGCTGCTGGCCTCACTCGATGCCGTGTTGCTTACCCACACGCACCCCGACCACTGGGACGCCACCACGCTAGAACTTCTCGCCAAACACCTGCCCATCCTGGCGCAGCCCGCTGATACGGAAATGCTCCGAGCCCAAGGTTTTACGAACGTGCAGCCAATTGAAAACCAACTTGATTGGAAGGGCATCCGACTATACCGCACCAGTGGCCAGCACGGCACCGGCGAAATCGGGCAGCAGATGGGTACCGTTTCAGGCTTTGTGGTAGAGGCCGAGCAAGCGCGCCTCTATATTGCCGGCGACACCATCTGGTGCGAAGAGGTAAGCGCAGCCCTCGATCAGTACCAGCCCAATGCCATCGTGCTGAATGCCGGTGCGGCCCAGTTCCTAGTAGGCGACCCCATTACGATGACAGCCGCAGAAGTAGTGAAAGTGGCCCAGTATGCGCCGCAAGCCACGGTGTACGCCATCCATACCGAAACCGTCAACCACTGTACTGAAGACCGGGCCGCCATCCAAAAACTACTAGAGCAAAACGACCTAACGAACCGAGTACACGTGCCAGCTGATGGCGAATGGATAACGATTTAGAAGGGCAGGTAACATCTATCTATTCTGTAGGCAGCTGAACAGTTCTTCCACTATAAAAGCAAGCCGGTTCGTTACTAACGGGCCGGCTTGCTTTTATAGTGGAAGCGCACAAGTAAGTCACTTTACTACAACACCTCCTGTGAAGCCACCATTGGTTCGGGCAGTATCGAACCGGACGCTAGGTGCAGGATATGGCCGTAGCTGTCCTTAACAAACCAGTCAATGTAGCGTCTTCTTGGTCGAGGGTGATTTGCATAGGCGTTAACCACACCTGTGGAAATGAGCATATCTGAGTACTCATTAACGCCTATACGTTACAGTATCCTTACTAAGAGTAGCAAGTAATATATTGGAGCTATCGAGCTGGATTTTTGCAAATATCTGTTTGTTAGTATAATAACCCCCTTTTTCTGATTTTCCTTCTTTAAAAGGTGCCTTACTTATGTGTAATATTACACTATCACGGTTAGGAAAATAAAAGAATTTTTTCAGTCGGCTCATTTTGTTTCCAGTCGCTATAAACTTAAAATCATTGTAATAAAATAATATTTCTGTAAGAGAATCTTGGAGTAAAGGGAAACTTAAATTGTAGTTGTAAGGCTTGGAAATAAATGTGGACTCATTAGTTGAAAATTCTAAATATAAGGAATTGTCAACTATATTACTGTGAACTACAGTAGAATCAATTAGCACAGATAAATAAGTTTTGCCAACAGCCTTGTAATTACTGTACACTGGGATATTGCTCTTTCTTTTGCAAGAAAATGATATAAATATGAGGAAAGTTAATAGCAATGATCTCATACTGTGCTATTGGGTATACTTGTATTAGATTTTCTGATATGGTCCATTATACGCTCATGATTCTTAAATGATTCTGAGGGCGAAGTGGTGTTAAAATTATTACTTTGATTTCGAAATACGTAACTGGTATCTTTTAGATAAACTTTAGAATATCCAGGGATAAATGAAATTGTTTTTATGTATCTATCATAGCCATACACCTTGTGTGTAAATAAATTTTCAATTAAGATCCCTTTTGATGTTAATGAAATGTTCGACACTAATACAGTGTTGAATAAAGTTATTGCATAAAAAAATAATGCCATGCTAAATCCAAGCCAAAATCCTCCTTTATTTGAGAGATAAAAGGCGCGGAGTGCTAGAAGGGTCATTGTGGTCGTCAGGAATAACGTAGCCCACTTCATAACAGAGGATTGATGTACACCGATAGGCACATCTGCATTATTTGCCATTTAATAGTGTTCAATTATTTTCGAGCTTCTCCAATATCTCCTGCGCCGCTACGGCAATGACAGTTCCCGGGCCATACACCCCGGCTACACCAGCGTTGTACAGAAAGTCGTAATCCTGAGCAGGGATGACGCCGCCGGCAATGACGAGGATGTCTTCGCGGCCGAGCTGCTGTAGCTCCTGGATGAGCTGCGGAATCAGGGTTTTGTGGCCGGCAGCGAGGCTGCTCACGCCCACTACGTGCACGTCGTTTTCGGCGGCTTGGCGGGCTACCTCGTCGGGGGTTTGGAAGAGGGGAGCAATGTCTACGTCGAAGCCCACGTCGGCGAAGGAAGTGGCAATGATTTTCGAGCCCCGGTCGTGGCCGTCCTGGCCCATCTTGGCCACCATCATGCGGGGGCGGCGGCCTTCTTTGGCGGCAAAGTCGTCGGCCGCTTGGCGGGCTTTAGCAAATTCAGCGTCGTAGTCCATTTCCTGCGAGTAAACGCCCGATACCGTGCGGATAGTGGCTTGGTGGCGGCCGTACACCGCTTCCAGCGCATCCGAAATTTCGCCGAGGGTCGCGCGCAAGCGGGCGGCTTGCACGGCTAGGGCCAGGAGGTTGTCGTTGCCGGAGCGGGCGGCTTCCGTCAGGGCGGTTAGGGCCTGCTGCACGGCGGCGTTGTCGCGCTCCGCTTTCATGGTGTTGAGGCGCGCAATCTGCGACTCCCGCACGGCGGCGTTGTCGATGTCGAGGATTTCGATTTGCGTTTCCTGGGCCTGCTGCTCCGGAGTGAGGCGGTAGCGGTTCACGCCTACAATCACCTCCTTGCCCGAGTCGATGCGGGCCTGCTTGCGAGCCGAGGCTTCCTCGATGCGCAGCTTAGGCAGGCCGGTTTCAATAGCCTTGGCCATGCCGCCCAGTTCTTCCACTTCCTGAATCAGCGCCCAGGCTTTGTTAGCCAGCTCGTGGGTGAGGGTTTCCACGTAGTAGGAGCCGCCCCAGGGGTCCACTACGCGGGTGATGTCGGTTTCGTGCTGAAGGTAAAGCTGGGTGTTGCGGGCTATGCGGGCCGAGAAGTCGGTGGGCAGGGCAATGGCCTCGTCGAGGGCGTTGGTGTGCAGGCTTTGGGTGCCACCCAGCGCGGCGGCCAGTGCCTCAATGGCGGTGCGAGCCACGTTGTTGAACGGGTCCTGCTCGGTGAGCGAGTAGCCCGAGGTCTGGCAGTGGGTGCGCAGCGCCAAGCTCTTGGGGTTCTGCGGCTCGAACTGCTTCAGCAGCTTGGCCCACAGCAACCGACCGGCCCGGAGCTTGGCAATTTCCATGAAGTGGTTCATGCCAATGGCCCAGAAAAACGACAGCCGCGGCGCAAACTGGTCGATGGTCATGCCTGCCGCCAAGCCCGCACGCACGTACTCCAGGCCATCGGCCAGGGTGTAGGCCAGCTCCAGGTCGGCGGTGGCGCCGGCTTCCTGCATGTGGTAGCCGCTGATGCTGATGGAGTTGAACTTGGGCATGTTCTGCGCCGTGTAGGCGAAGATGTCGGCAATGATGCGCATGCTGGGCTGCGGCGGGTAGATGTAGGTGTTGCGCACCATGAACTCCTTCAGAATATCGTTCTGAATGGTACCCGCCAGCTTGTCCGGCGTCACGCCCTGCTCCTCGGCCGCCACTATATAAAAGGCCATAATGGGCAGCACCGCTCCGTTCATGGTCATGCTCACCGACATCTGGTCCAGCGGAATCTGGTCGAAGAGAATCTTCATGTCCTCCACCGAATCAATAGCCACGCCGGCCTTGCCTACGTCGCCTACCACCCGCGGATGGTCGGAATCGTAGCCGCGGTGCGTGGCTAAGTCAAACGCCACCGACAGGCCTTTCTGCCCACCCGCGAGGTTGCGGCGGTAGAAGGCGTTGCTTTCCTCGGCCGTGCTGAAGCCCGCATACTGCCGCACGGTCCAGGGGTTCTGCACATACATAGTCGGGTAGGGGCCCCGTAGGTAGGGCGCCTGCCCCGCACCAAACCCGAGGTGCTCGAAGCTCGCTACGTCCTCGGCCGTGTAGTGGCTCTTGAGTTGGATACCTTCCGGGGTCGTGACGGCAGCCTCTGCCACAGGTGTTTCAGGTAGCGGGGCGGCGTTATAAGCAATGCGGGAGAAGTCGGGTTTCATCTTAGTGGGTGACAGATGATGAGGCAAAGTAGGAATTGAAGCTAGAGGCCTAGCTCCCCTGAGACGAGGAGGGGTTGGGAGTGGTTGGAGAAGTAGAGCTAAGAGCTAGTGTTAAATGACGTTCAATGATTATCAACCACCCCCAGCACCTTTTCGTCTGGGAAGGAGAGCTAGTTTTTAACACTAGATTGTGGCACCTGCTCTTCTTTATTTTCCCTGCAACCGGGCTAATACTTCTTCGGTGGTGTAGCCTTGTACTGTGAATTCTTGAAAGCCAAACACGCGTACGGCTTCCTGCATGGTGGCTAAGTCGGCGGTAATCAGCACCGGAGGCACAAAGGTTGAATCATCTTCCGCAATCCGGTAGATATAGCGCGCAAAGCGGCCAAACTGCTCGGGAGTAGCATACATCAGAATGGCTTCCTCAGTAGAAGAAAACAACACTGACAGTGTCCCGACGGGATGCGAATCGTGCAAGGCCGATTGTTCCTGCTTGGGCATCAACCGCAAAAACGACTCCTGAATAAGCTGGTTGGTATGAGACCCTAATAGCACGACAGCAGCCCGCTTCTTTTTCTTCTCCCGCCGCTCGAAGTGCAGGCTGGTTGCCAGCCGAAGCACTTCCGATGGGTACGTGGCCCGTGTTGAATCGAACTCGCGGCTACGTAGCAGTTTTTTCGGGTTGAAGTCGAAATGCTCGCGCGTGTTCTGAAACTTGTTGGTGCCTACTACCACCTGCTCGCCGGTGGCAATACGCCGGAACTGCGCTTGGGCCGTCGTGTGCAACTCCTGCATCACCGTGCCAATAGCCGTGGGCAGCCCCCCTTCGGCCTCAATCCTCTGAAACAAGGTCCAGGCTTCTTGCGCCAAGGTGTCGGTGAGGGTTTCCAGATAGTAGGAGCCAGCCGCCACATCTTGCACCTGGCCTAGCCCTACCTCTTCGCGCAGCAGCACCGAGAGGTTGCGGGCCAAGCGGTTTGAAAATTCGTTGGGGTCGTGAAACAGGCAGTCGAAGGGCCGTATGCTCAGCGCATCAACCCCCCCCAGCACCGCACTCATCGCCTCGGTGGTTACGCGCAGTAGGTTGGTGTGCGCATCCAGCGTAGTCTGGCTCCACGACGATGTTTCGGCAAACAACGGCAGTGCCACCTCGGACGGCAAACCATACGCGTGCAGCAGCGTTGCCCACAGCCGGCGCAGGGCCCGTAGCTTGGCAATCTCGAAGAAATAGTTGGGGTTGATAGCCACGTGCACCCACATCGCCGCTGCCACTTGAGCGGTGGTAAGCGTTTCGGTGGGTAGCTCGCTCAAGTACGCAGCCGCAGTAGCCAGCGCGAAAGCCACTTGCTGCGTTACGGTTGCGCCCCGGTTTCCATAGAAAGCCGCTTGCAGCGTCAGGGCCCGGAATTCGGGCATGCCTTGCGTGAGCGTCAGAGTTTCGCGTAGCTCGTGCAGCTGGCTTTTCAGGTTAGGCAAATGGTTGGTAATGGGGTCGAATTCCAGAAACCCGCGCAACGTGATTGTGCCAGTGTCTAACAGCCGCTGCACAAACGCGGTGGGTGCGCCCGTAAGAGAATAGCCAATATAGGTGGTGTCCAGGGGCAGATGCGCGTGCAGAAATTCCACGTCGAACGTGGTAGCATCCGCCAGTACGAAGTGGGCACCATCAGCGCCGCGGGCAAGGGCCTCGGCCGCTTTTTGGATGGTGGCGTGGCCTCGTTCGCCGGCCGGCACCGAGTACGTGGGCACGTTGCGCCAGGTGTTGCCGTTCGTGTCGGGGCGGAGCAGCGGAGCCGGTACTTCTGGCAGCGCCGCCAGCGCCTCACGGTGGTAGAACGGCTCTACTGTGAAACCATCCGGTGTTTGCCAGCGCAGCGTGGCTGGGTCAGCACCCTTTAGGTCGCGCGCGATGCGTGCCTGCCACGCGGCAGTGCTAATAGGTTCGAACTCGGAAAAGGAAACAGACGCGGGGCGGGGCGTATCAGGCATGACGGATGTAAACAGATGCGGAGGCGGCTAAAGATACCAGTTCAGGAAAGATCTGCCTGTAGGAAGGCAATGGCCTCTCTTCTATCTTCGCCTGATTTTAGAATGCGCTTATTCTAATCTGTTTGAATTTTATAGTTAACCACACCGTGACAGTGAAAAAATTACTTGTACTACTTCCTCTACTTATGGGCAGCACAGCAGCTGTTGCCCAAACCAACTTTCGACCTGGTTACGTGCTACAGCTTTCCGGTGATACGCTTCGTGGAGAAGTTGATGCGCGGAATGAGCAGCGGAATCGGCAATTATGCCGCTTTCGTTCAGAAAAAAATGGGGTGGTTTCCGAGTATCAGCCAGAGCAGGTGCGTGGCTATGGGGTTGGCGACAAGAACTACCAGAGCCGCTCTATACCCGGTGCATCGACAAGCAAAGTGTTTTTGCAGCTCCTAGTGCCCGGCAACGTCTCGCTTTACCGGACGGTGCTCTCCGATGACCGAGAAGCATACTACGCAAGCAAAGAATCCGACCCATCTCTGCGGCCCCTGATCCAGAGTGACTCCGTGATGATGAAATACAGCGCATCTGCCGGGGGGGAAGTCAAAACGATGGTGCGTTCCTACCCGTTCCGCAGCCAGCTGGCGCTCCTTATGGCCGATTGCCCACGGGTACAACCCAGTATTGCCACTATGGAATTGCGTGAACAAAAGCTACTGCAAGTGGTAGCTGATTACAACGTATGTGCAACGGGCAGCGCACAAGTAGCAAAGCCGACGCGCAGCTCTACCGTCGCTTTTTCGGTGCTTGCTGGTGGCTTGCAGTCAAACTTGACACTACTAGACAACGGCCAGAGCATCGCCTTAGAAGCTGGTCGGCAGGCAGTGTTTGGGGCCGGGCTGGAATTGAAGTCCGGCTTTCTTCATTACAAGCTCTCGGCTGTATTTCAGGCTCTCTATGTGAAGCAGCCTTACTACAAGCACTATGAGAGCAACGGAGAAGGAATATTCTCTGCTGATAGAGTTCAAAAAGATGCCTACGTGAACTTCACGTCAATCCGGGTGCCACTGCTGCTGCGCTACACTATTCTGCAAGGAGCGGTTCGGCCGTACTTGCAGGCTGGCGCTATAGGGGTTCTGCATTCGGAATCCCATGCCCGTATCGAGACGATGCTTCCGCGTTTCAACACGACTACCGTCCGAGACATCGAGCTCCGTAAATACGGCATAGGCCCGTCAGTCGGGGCTGGGTTATCGTTCCCAACTGGAAAAGTAGGCAGCGTACAAGTGGAAATTCGTGCGGAATGGCTCGACAGTTCGTCACAAGCATCCCAAGTGTTGTCTGGGGCCAGCAGTGTAGCGCTGGTAGCGGGTTACACGTTCGGTGGCAACTAAAGTAGGTTGCTTTGGCGTTCAGTTGCTTTCCTCACAACAGGAATAGTCGGAGAGGCGGCTTACCTTTGTAGTCCGTTCTTCCAGTTTTCTGCAATGCACCTGTTTCATTCGCGTCTCGCCACGCTAAGCTTACTAGCTGCGCTGACTTTCTCAAGTAGCTGCCAGCGTGCTAGCTACGTAGCCAAGCCAGTTCTGCCGCCCGTTACGGCCCAACCCGTAGGCAATACGCTTCCCGACGACCCAACCGCTCTGGCCACTATTGTCCCGTACCGGCAGCGCGTAACCGAGCAGATGACAGCCGTAATTGGCACTGCTCCCGTAGCACTGCTCAAAAATTCCGGCGAATCGCCACTGGCCAACTTTGTGGCTGATTTGCAACGTAGTCGGGCGAGCCGGGAGCTTGGCCAGACTATCGACTTGGGAGTAATGACCAACGGCGGTTTGCGTGCACCCTTACCGGCCGGGCAAGTTACCCTGGGGGCGGTGTTCGAGTTGATGCCGTTTGAGAACGAGCTAGTCGTGTTGGATGCTCCCGCCGAGGTGGTTCAGCAACTCTTCGACTATGGGGCCCGCGTGAAAATGGCTTTCTCGGGTGCCACCTACGCTGTCAATCCCAGTGGTAAAGCCACCAACATTCGCATCAACAGTCAGCCGTTCAATCCCGCCCAATCCCGCCTCTACACCATTGCCATCAGCGACTACCTCGCGGGCGGAGGCGACAACATGGTGTTCCTGAAAGCCATCAAGCCCCGCGGTACGGGCGTGCTGCTGCGCAATGCCATTGCCGACCAAATTCGAGAACTAACCAAGCAGGGCAAGCTGGTGGAAGCCAAAGTGGAAAACCGAGTGAAGTCAAGCAACAATTAGTTGTCAACCAATCATGGCCGGAGTGCTTACCGCAGTTAAGTGCTCGCCAAGGTTGCTAAATGAACGTTGGTAACTGTTACATGAAAAGATGAATCGTCGCGAATTTCTCAAACATACGGGAGTAGGTGCCGCAGGCGTAGGACTGCTCGGCTTGAGTTTGCCGGCTGTTGCCGACGCCAAGCCGGAACGATTGGTGATTCTACACACCAACGACATGCACTCTCGCATCGAGCCATTTCCAGACAGTGCCACGCAGTACGCTGGCATGGGGGGTATGGCACACCGGGCCACGCTTATCAAGCAGATTCGGGAGCAAGAGCCCCATGTACTCCTGCTGGACTCCGGCGACATCTGGCAAGGAACGCCGTACTTCAACTTTTTTATGGGGGAGTTAGAGTACAAGCTCATGAGCCAGATGAAGTATGATGCCAGTACCCTTGGCAATCATGATTTCGACAACGGCTTGGAGGGCCTGCAAAAGCAACTGCCCAACGCTACTTTTCCCTTCTTGGTCGCCAACTACGACTTCACCGGCACCATTCTAGCTGGCCGCTTCCAACCCTACAAGGTATTCGAGAAGGCCGGACACCGGATTGGCGTGTTTGGGCTTGGTATCGAAATGGCCGGCTTGGTAGCCGACAAGAACTTCGGCGCTACCAAGTACCTCGACCCTATTGCTACGGCCAAGGAGATGGTAGCCAAACTGCGCGGTCCTGAGAAGTGCGACCTAGTTATTTGCCTTTCACACTTGGGCTACAAATACCAAGGCCCAAAGGTCGACGACTTCAAGCTAGCTGCTGGTGCTCCTGGCATCGACTTAATTTTGGGCGGCCACACCCATACTTTCCTCGACAAACCCGACGTTGTAACGGGACCCAACAACCACCAAACCCTCATCAACCAAGTAGGCTGGTCTGGTATCAATTTGGGCCGGCTCGACTATACGTTTGAACGGGGCTCGCGCCGCCCAACAGTAGCTGCTGCTGCTGTGGTACCCGTGCGGGTAGCCTGATAAAAGCTCGACAAATGCAAGCGAAAAAACGGTTTTTTCTCTCCTGACTTTTCCACATTTTTGTCTCCCTCTAAAAAAAACGGGCCTTTCTGAGGCCCGTTCGCGCCTCTCCTAATTTACTCACGCACCTGCTGCTTTTGTCGTAACTAATTGATGCTGAAGGATTGCCATACAGTCTGGGCCAACTGCCTTCGCGTCATCCAAGCTACCATTGGTGAGCAGAGCTTCCGAACGTGGTTTCTACCCATCGCTCCGGTGGCGCTGCAGGGGAACGTACTCATCATTCAGGTGCCGAGCACCTACTTTTATGAGTTTCTGGAGGAGCATTACGTTGAGGAACTGAAGCGCGCCATTCATCAGGAATTAGGGCCTGATGGCCGCTTGGAGTACAGCATTGTGGTGGACCAGGGTAACAGCCAAAACCAGCCCCGCACCCTCAATCTCCCAACCACTCGCAAGGTGGCGGGGCCCGCGCCAGTAGCTACGCCAGCCGCTGCTCTGGCTGCTGGCCCCATGTCGTCGTCGGCACGCAATGTAGCGGCGGCGGCGGCGGCTCCGGTTGCGCAAACTATGCTGCGTAATCCCTTTGAAGCCAGCAAAGCTGTTGACCGCCATTACCTGCATTCCCAGCTCAACGGCAGTTACACCTTCGAGAACTACATCGAGGGTGATTGTAACCGGTTGTCGCGCTCGGCAGGGTTGGCTGTGGCCAACAAGCCGGGCACTACCAGCTTCAACCCGCTCATGATTTATGGGGGCGTAGGTTTAGGCAAAACGCACCTCGTGCAAGCCATCGGCAACCACATCAAGGCCAGCAACTCCGACAAGTTTGTGCTGTATGTGTCGGCCGAGAAATTTACCAATCAGTTCATCGAGAGCCTGCGAGCCAATGCGGTGCAGGATTTCGCCAACTTTTACCTGTTGGTGGATATTCTGATTCTCGATGATGTGCAGTTTCTGTCGGGCAAAGACAAAACGCAGGAGATGTTCTTCCACATCTTCAACCACCTGCACCAAGCCGGCAAGCAGATTGTTATGACTTCCGACCGGCCTCCGCGTGATTTGGTGGGCTTGGAAGACCGGCTTCTTTCCCGTTTCAAGTGGGGCCTCACCGCCGATCTGCAAAGCCCCGACTTCGAAACGCGCATGGCCATCATTCAAAATAAAATGCAGCAGGATGGCATCGACATCCCGCCGCAGGTGGTGGAATACTTGGCGCACTCCGTTAATACCAACGTGCGTGAGCTAGAAGGGGTGCTGATTTCACTGGTGGCACAAAGTAGCCTCAACCGGCGCGAAATCGACCTGGAAATGGCCAAGCAGGCCCTCCGGCACATCATCGAGGAGGTGGAAGCGGAAGTCAATATTGATTTCATTCAGAAAACTTGCGCTGAATACTTCAGCGTGCCACTGGATTTGCTGAAGGCCAAAACACGTAAGAAGGAAGTGGTAACGGCGCGGCAAGTGGCCATGTACTTCGCCAAAGAGCACACCAGTCACTCGCTTAAGAGCATCGGCCACCACTTTGGCGGGCGTGACCACAGCACCGTGATACACTCCGTACAAACCGTTTCAGACCTAATTGACTCCGACAAAGGCTTTCGTGGGCAGATTGTAGAACTACGCAAGAAATTCGCGGGCAAATAGCAGCGTGCTTCTGCGTGACAACACCTGGCATGTTCGTTTTTCCTGAAGGACGTAGAGTGTAGGGTAAGAAGTACGTTTATCTGAACTAGAAAGGGCCTCCAATTGGAGGCCCTTTCTAGTTCAGATAAACGTACTTCTTATAAGTTCGGCTGCGAGTCTTGCAGGGGAATCTGGTATTGGGCAGCAAAGTTGCGCACTTGCTCTCGAAGTTGGCGCTTGCGCTTGCGCCCGCGCACTTCACGCAGGCTGAGTGCATACGTGCCTTCTTCTTTGGTATGCACGCGCACCTGCTGCGGCACCATTTCCAACCGATTGATAGACTCGGCTGCAAATACTTGCTTGGGCCGAAACAGTCCGTTTTTATGGACGATGTAGCCAGGAGTGAATTCTAGGTAACTTTGGGTACCGAAAACCGGGGCATTGTGAACCAGCACATACCCAATGTATACCAGACTAAATACCAGGAAGACGTAATGCAGAAAGTGCATGTCGTTGAGGCCACTATCAGTGATAATGAGTGCCAGCGTGTACGCCACCCAGAGTACCCCAAAGGATAATTGCCCCCAGAAAGGGATGCGCGAGGTATTGGCTGGTTGAAGACGGATACGGGTAGAAGCTGTGGGCATAGCGGCTTTGGTGGTCGCAACAAAAGGCAAAGAAAGCGAAAAACCGGCAACGCACAGGACGCAGCCGGTTTTTCAGTAACGGAGTGAGGAGCTAGTGGTTGCCGTGCTACTAATTCATAACAGCCAGCTACCAACTAACCGTGCGCTACTTCAGCGTAGCCGAGGCCAACTCCATTTCGGGAACGGCACTCAGCAACTGCGAAATAGGGCAGTGCTCCTTGGCATTTTCAGCTTGCTTCTGAAATTCTTCCTGCGAGATGCCCTCCACTTCTCCTTCCGTTGTGAGGACGATTTTTACCACTTTCGGTACGTCGCCTGAAGTATCCAGCGTTACCTTCGATTCGGTACGAATCTGCTTTACCTGGGCGCCGGCTTTGGTGAGCTGACCTGTGAGGAACATAGTGTAGCAGCCGGCATGAGCAGCCCCAATCAGTTCTTCCGGATTGGTGCCTTTTTGGCCTTCAAAGCGCGCTCCTACCGAGTAGGGAGCCGAAACTGTGCCGCTTTGGGTGGTGATGTTGCCACTGCCTTTGATGTCGCCGTTCCAAACAGCATTGCCTCGTTGGTTGACCATGGGGGTTGAATTAGAAAAGGTGAGTTAGTGATGAGCTTGTGCTCCTACTTACGGATGCCCGTAAATATGGATAAGATTTGGCGGAAGGCATACGTGTTTAATTGGCCTCTATCTTTGGCACAACGGTAGCAAACTGCAGCAGTAGCCTACCGCTCAGTGAACTCACTACCTTATCCTATGGGTCTGAAATCCGCCTTGAGCCGCCCGTTGGCTGCTTTCGTAACCAGCCGGTACCAAAAATGGCAGCAGGACCCCATTGGTACGCAGCAACGCGTACTGCGCACTATTGTGGCAAAGGCCAGTGGTACCGCTTTCGGCCAAGACCATGACTTCAACGCTATCCAATCGGGGCAGGACCTAGCCCGGCAGGTTCCCGTGCGCGATTACGAAGGGCTGGCTTCGTATTTCGAGCGGGTGAAACACGGGGAAGCCGATGTGCTGTGGCCTGGTAAGCCGCTGTATTTGGCCAAAACCAGTGGTACCACGTCGGGCGCTAAATACATTCCGCTGACTGAAGACAGCATCCCCAACCACATCAACGGTGCCCGCGACGCCCTCTTGCATTACGTGCGCCGGACTGGCAAAAGCGCTTTCTTGGATGGGAAGCTGATTTTCCTGTCGGGAAGTCCAGAGCTGGAAGAAGTAAGCGGCATTCCAACGGGCCGGCTCTCAGGCATTGTCAATCACCACGTGCCAGCCTATTTGCGCCGTAATCAGCTGCCGAGCTACACCACCAACATTATTGATGATTGGGAAACCAAGCTCGCGCGCATCGTCGACGAAACCCTGACGGCTCCCATGACCTTGATTTCAGGAATTCCGCCCTGGGTGCAGATGTACTTCGACCACGTGGTGGCGCGTACGGGTCGGCCGGTAGGAGAGGTGTTTCCTGCTTTCAACCTGTTCGTTTATGGGGGCGTTAATTTTGAGCCCTACCGCAAGAAACTGTTCGACACCATCGGAAGGCCCGTTGACAGTATCGAGCTTTTTCCGGCTTCCGAGGGCTTTCTGGCTTTTCAAGATGAGCCTGGCAACCCTGGGTTGCTGCTTCTGCTTGACGCAGGCATCTACTACGAATTCATTCCGGCCGAACGGTTTTTCGAGCCTAATCCGCCCCGTCTCTCCTTGGCCGAAGTGGAGCTAGATCAGCAGTATGCATTAGTGTTAAACTCCAACGCGGGCCTGTGGGGCTACAGCCTCGGTGATACGGTGCGGTTCACTGAAAAATATCCGTTTAGGGTGGTGGTGAGCGGCCGTATCAAACATTTCCTGTCAGCGTTCGGTGAGCACGTCATTGGGGAGGAGGTAGAGCAAACCCTACGCGAAGCCATGCAGCAACACCCGGAAGCGGAAGTGGTGGAGTTCACTGTGGCACCTCAGGTAAGCAACGACCCCGCGGTGCCGTCTCGCCACGAGTGGCTTATCGAGTTTGCGCGCCCACCCCACGACGTAGCTGCTTTTGCCGCGGCCCTGGAAGCCGGCCTACGCCACCGCAACGTTTACTACGACGACTTGCTGACCGGTAACATCCTAGCTCCGCTGCAACTCACAGCACTGCCAGCTGGTGCGTTTCAGCGCTACATGAAAAGCCTGGGCAAACTCGGTGGCCAAAACAAAGTGCCACGCCTCAGCAACGACCGGAATGTGGCCGACGGGCTAACCAGCGCCGCGTCGGTATAAAGCAACTCTTAAATAGCCTAGCACAACCTGATAGGCCCCTCGCTGAAGCGGCACAGTGAAGGTGATCGGTAGAAGTTGCCCAGACCAACTCACGTAGTATTCACGTTACCAAGCTTTCGTGAAGCATGCGTATCGCCTTCGACCTCGACAACACGCTTATCCGCTGTGGCTACGATTTTCCGCTTGAGCAACCCCTGCGGCGGACATGGGCGAAGTTGCTAGGAGGAGAGAGACTTCGGTTAGGCATAACGGAAGTGGCCTGCTACTGTCGTCAGCATAACTGGGAAATGTGGGTGTATACCACCTCGCACCGAAGCAGTTGGTATGTTCGCAAGCTG
The DNA here is from genome assembly GCF_022827545.1 of Hymenobacter tibetensis. Taxonomy (NCBI): domain Bacteria; kingdom Pseudomonadati; phylum Bacteroidota; class Cytophagia; order Cytophagales; family Hymenobacteraceae; genus Hymenobacter; species Hymenobacter tibetensis. The sequence goes on along the minus strand of NZ_CP094669.1, from coordinate 4,390,671 downwards.
TTTTGGCTTTATGGTATTTCGCTGGCGGGCGTGGTAAACCAGCAGCGCCATAGCCGGGAGGTAACTGCTTGGTGCAGTAAGCACCCACCAAGTTTCAACATCGACTATTTGCTGGATGATGCAGAGGGTGTGCGGTTGGAAGGCGAACACCATACTTTCAGAGTAATACTTGTGCAGCCCCAAGACACACAGTGGGCAACTAAAGTGCTCAACCAACTTGCGGTAGAAAATAAAGCGCAAGTAGCAACTTAAAGCTGCCTGAATACAAGATATGAAATAGCACTATAGCAATCAGTAGGCGTTTGATCATTCTCCTCAATAAGCTCAACGATACGCTTCGCGTAGTTGCTGTGTAAGCTGATAAAGCTTATCCTTGAAGTTGGCATGATATTTAGAAAAGCAATTATTCTCTTTATTATCCTAGGTTTGTAAGTGACTTGCTGAGAAAAAGGGTAAATCCTGGATACCGATGAGTTTCTTGCTGATAGGGTGCTGTTTTACAAAAGAATATTACATTTCGGGATGGTCAACGAATACTCTGCTTCACTTCCACTTCTAACTTGTGCCGTACTAGATGACGACGAAATCAATCGTTTCACGCTAGAGCATTACATTGAGTTGAGCGGGTCTTTACAGCTTGTGGCTTCGCTTTCGGGGAGTATGCAAGGACTGGATTTTTTCAGTACGGAACGCCGTGTAGATGTGCTGTTCTTGGATGTGGAAATGCCCGACCTAAACGGACTAGACATGCTGCGTCTGTTGCCTGAGCCTCCTCAAGTAGTGCTCACAACGGCCTACGAAGACTGCGCTTGGGAAGCCTTCGAACTGCGCGTGACCGACTACCTAGTGAAGCCTTTCGACTACAACCGTTTTATGCAGGCAGTGCAGCGGGTAGCTGAGCGACTACGCACTAGCCCTCATTCGTCCCGGGGCTAAACTTTGTGGAGTAGTACCGTTGGCTACCAGAGGAGGTAGGTTGTTAATTTGTTGGCGAAGTGTATCAACAAGCACTGGGAGGGACTCGAGTAGAAGCTGAGCCGAAGCACGCCGCTCCGTGTTAGCAGTACTGTTATCTTCAAGAGTGCATATGGCCTGCACCAATTTGTCTACCTGCAGTAGTTTCAAGACGGGCTTTAATTGATGGGCGCACGCAGCAATTTCCATCCAGTTGGTACTGCTAAGGCTGTGTTGTAGCCGCGCTACCAAGTTGGGAGTAGAGCTTGCAAATGATTCCAGAATACGCCGCACAAAAGCTGGCTTGCCATGGGCAATCTGGTAGAGGCCCGTTAAGTTGAAAAGCGGCGCTGCTGGGATGGTACGGGCCTCATGCACGGCCAGCATTTTACCAAGCAACTCTTCTTCTTCGAAAGGCTTGGCCAAGCAGTCATTCATACCAGCGGCCAAGTATTTCTCGTTGTCGGACCGCAGGATGTTGGCGGTTAGCGCAATTATTGGCGTATGAGCCCGGACAAGGTCATGGTGGCGGCGCATGGCAGTCGTGACATCCAGGCCACTCATATCGGGCATCTGAATATCCATCAGTACTACGTTGTAGTACGTGCTTTCAAATAAGTTGAGTGCCTCTACTCCACTGGCTGCGGCATCAACTATTATGTCATACTGCTCGAGCACCAATTGCGCCAACTGGCGGTTTACATCGTGGTCTTCCACTAGCAGTACCCGCCAGCCCTTCACTTGCTCGGCCATGGCTAAAGTTGTTACCGGGGTTTCGGCAGGGTAGTTTTCAGTGCCAGCTAGGGCAAATGGGAGCGTAAAGCCAAACGTGCTGCCCTCTCCTGGTCTGCTACAGAGCAGGAGGTGGCCGCCAAGCTGCTCCACCAAACTGCTACTAATGGCTAAGCCTAGCCCGGTGCCGCCGAAGTGCCGGGTGGTGTCGGCGTAGGCTTGATTGAAGCTCTCGAAAATTGCTTCCTGCTTGTCTAAGGCCACTCCTATACCCGTATCCGTTACCTGGAAGTTGACGGTAAGTGTTTCCGGCGTTCCCGCTTTTAGCCGGCAGTATAGCTTGGCATAGCCTTGCGTTGTGAACTTAATAGCGTTGCTGAGCAGGTTGAGAAGTACTTGGCTCAACCGATGCGGGTCACCGAGTACGAGCGGGAGCGGCTGCTCGGGCAAGAGCAACTCGAACTCTATATTCTTCTCGGCTGCCCGAAATGCAAGGAGTTGCGTAACTGCACGAACAGTATCGGGTAGGTTGAAGACAGTATGTTCGAGTTCCAGCTTGCCTGCTGAAATCTTGGCCATATCTAATATATCGTTCAGTATGCTCAGCAGATGGCTGCCAGAGTTACGAATGATGCTGACATACTCCTGTTGCTGCAGATCAAGGGTAGTGCGCGACAACAGACTGGCCATACCGAGCACCCCGTTCATGGGCGTCCGGATTTCGTGGCTCATATTCGCCAAGAAAGTTTCTCGGACTTGTACGGCTGCTTCTGCCTCCTGGCGGGCGCGCTGAATGGTTTGCTCGGCCAGGTATCGTTCGGTAATATCAACGCTGGAACCCACCACCAAGCGCAGCTTTCCTTCGGAGCCGAATACGGGAGTGTACAGGCGTAGCCAGTGCCGGGGGCCGGTTGGCTTATGGAAGGTTTCCTCCCAGCTTACTTCTGTTCCGTGCTCTACTGCGTACTCAAACATCTCCTGCCGCCGTGTTGCCAACGACTTGGGATGATTGAAATGGGTGCAGTACTCGAAGTTGTCTTTCCCGATTATCCACTCCCGAATTTCATCGTTGCGGATAGCACAGGGGTTCAAGTATTGAAACCGGTGTTTCACGTCGAAGATGGCAACTCCGGTTGGCAAGTGATACAGTACCGTTTCAAAAAAATCACGCTCTGCCGCTTGTCGTTTTTCAGCTTTGTGCCGCTCGGTTACATCAGTAAGGTATAGTGTGTAGCCCGAAGGGCCTGACACTATTGTCAGCAGAAAATAGCGCCCAGCCAACGCCACTTCCTGTGTTGTGGCTGAAGGTACTTGCCTTACCAGGTCAAGCAAGTAGCATCTCGAGCATTGCCCTTCGACAATGGTCAGAACGTGGAGCAGATTCTCGGCTGCTGGGTTGGCGTATACAACTTCAGCTGACAAAGAAAGCTGTAGTACCGGATTTGGATTTTGGCCGAGTATGCGCAAGGCTATTGCTTCGTCAGAAGCAACAATAGGAGCAACGGTGAGCATTGTATAGTTCAATAAAGTACTAAATATACAATCATGTTGAGGTCTTTATCGCAAGCAGATTGAGTATTTATTTGTTGCTTACTTAAACGTAAGTGAATAAATCGCTAGTTACGAAAATGGGAACTTATACATTTATGCAAGAAGCAGTGATAATCATGACTTAAGACGAGGATTTTATAAAGCTCAACAGTGATAATTGAATTATATAACGATTTTATTCCGGTGTTGCTTGCAGTGAACATCAGCTTGATGCAGCGCTAGACGCCGGTGTGCTTCGTAATGTGGGCTGCAAAAAATCGCAGGGGCATTGCCGCTGTAATGCAGTTCAAACTTGAGACTAGCAAAACGAATTAGCACTAGGGAGTATACGTTGTGTGGAGGCCGTCTGGATTGGCGCGCACCTACGAGGTGACACGTCCAAAACGGCTATGTTCTACCTTAGCGCAGACTACGACCCGTTTCTGACCATGACATTACCTGCCTCTACTGATACAATCAAAATTTTGCTCCATGCTGCCTGCGCTACCTTCGTAACGCAACGTATTGAAGCCGCGCAGGCAGCCATGCTGACGGCGCAGGAATCTGCCAACTCCGAAACCAAAAGCAGCGCTGGCGACAAATACGAAACGGGCCGCGCCATGGCTCAGGAGGAACGCAACCGCAACGCCGTACAGCTTCAGCAGGCCTTGCAGCTTCAGGGAGAACTAGCCCGCATCAACCCCGAACTGCCTTCGGACGCAGTGCGCCCTGGGGCGTTGGTACAAACTAGTATGGGATATTTCTACGTCAGCATCAGTGCCGGAAAGCTAACTGTGGAAGGCCATGACTATTTTGCCGTGTCGGCGGCGGCGCCAGTGGCAGCGGCGCTGGCTGGTAAGCGCAGTGGGGAGGAGGCTATCTTCAATGGTAAAGCAGTACGTATCCTTGGTGTACAGTAATACGAAGCAAATAAAGCCCTGTCGCGAAGTTGTGTACTGCTAGGTGCAGCTATACAAGCTCAGGCACCAATGCAATGGGGCTATATTCCTTGAAAACGGCTTCGCTGAATGATTTTAAAAGCTTTCCGGAGGGGTGGCTGAAGTTTCATGACGCACAAGAAGACGCCCTGAAACTCGTTAAGTCCGGCAAGCAAAAGCAATTCAGGTATGGAACTGTTGTGTTGCCAGTACCCGCTCGGTACTAGCCGACCTAGTTACTCGTACCACCGACAGCTAGTGGTATAAGCCCAGCAGTACGCAAGGAAGTACTGCGCGCAACGGCTCCATGCACCACTAGTAGCAGGCCCCGCCGGATTGCTGTACCTTCGCCGTGTAAGTTTTTTTGTCAATGTCCTCAGTTCTTTCCAAACGCGTTGCCCTGCTTGGTTCCACTGGTTCCATCGGTACGCAGGCCCTCGACGTAATTCGTGCCCATCCGACTCGCTTCACTGTTGTTGCCCTTTCGGCACACTCCAACGCCAACCTGCTTATCGAGCAGGCCCGTGAGTTTCGGCCAGCGGCGGTTGTCATCGGCGACGAAGCAAAATACACCCTCGTAAAAGCGGCCCTAGCTGGTCAGCCGGAAACGGAAGTGTTAGCTGGTGTTGCGGCCCTCACGGAAGTTGCCGGCCGGCCAGCATCTGATATTGTGCTAACGGCCATGGTGGGATACGCTGGGCTGCTGCCTACCGTAGCTGCCATCCGAGCCGGTAAAGACGTAGCCCTAGCCAACAAAGAGACATTAGTAGTGGCCGGACAGCTGGTTACGCGGCTAGTGAAAGAATACGGGGTAGGGTTATACCCCGTAGATTCCGAACATTCTGCCATCTTCCAATGCCTGGTAGGAGAGGAGCGCAACCCAATCGAGAAAATTATTCTTACGGCTTCGGGTGGTCCGTTCCGCGGACGGACTCGTTCTGAGCTGGCTTCCGTCACGAAGGCGCAGGCGCTTAAGCATCCTAACTGGGATATGGGGGCCAAAATCACCATTGATTCCGCTTCCTTGATGAACAAGGGACTAGAGGTGATTGAAGCCAAGTGGTTGTTTGGCCTTCGCGACGACCAGATTGATGTGGTAGTACATCCGCAGAGCATCATTCATTCCCTGGTTCAATTTGAAGATGGGTCATTGAAAGCCCAACTGGGCCTGCCCGACATGAAGCTGCCCATCCAGTACGCGCTGGGGTATCCGCACCGGTTGCCGGCCAGCTTCCCCCGCTTCTCTTTCCTCGACTACCCGCAACTAACCTTCGAGCAACCCGACAAAACGGCTTTCCGCAACCTCGCGCTTGCCTTCGATGCCATGGGCCGGGCTGGCAACGCGCCTTGCGTGCTGAATGCAGCCAACGAAATAGCCGTAGCCGCTTTCTTGCGCGATGAAGTGGGGTTTCTAGAAATGTCGGAACTGGTGGAAGATTGCCTTTCGCGCGTTTCGTACCTTGCAGAACCGTCGCTCGACGACTATGTGCAGACTGACAAGGAGGCACGCCGAATAGCACAAGAACGACTGGCGCGGTATTAGGAGACCCCAGACAGCTGCTAGCAGCCAATGAGGGTAGAGGGAATGAAATAAAAAAGGACACATTCTTGTTGCTATTTGTGTTACCTCCTCAATTCAGTTTCTGCTGCTACCTTTTGGCTTGCTTATTTTCTGTTACCCTTCGCTTGTCACTTCATCACCTACTTACCTAATCACTCTTGGAAACCCTTATCATGGTCGGCAACTTGTTGCTGGGCCTTTCTCTTCTAGTTGGTCTGCACGAGTTCGGACACTTTGCGGCGGCCAAGTACTTCAAGATTCGCGTCGATAAGTTTTACATCTTTTTCGATTTTCTATTTCCGCTGCCCAATGTTCTCAACTTCGCGCTGCTCAAGAAAAAAGTAGGCGAGACGGAGTATGGTATCGGCTGGTTTCCATTGGGCGGCTACGTCGCCATCCATGGCATGATTGACGAAACCCAGGACGCTGAAGCACTGGCCGCCGAGCCGCAGCCCGATGAGTTCCGCGCCAAGCCAGCCTGGCAGCGCCTGATTGTGATGCTCGGAGGTATTATCATGAACGTCCTGACCGGCATCGTGGTCTTTACACTGCTTACTTTCATCCAAGGCGAGAGTTACCTGCCTGCTTCTGAAGCTCGCTTTGGGGTAGTACCCAATGGCCTGGGCCGGGAAATTGGCTTCCGCACCGGCGACAAAATTGTGAAAATCAACGGGCGCCCTTTCACTGAGTTCGATGAAGTCCGCTCCCCTGATTTTCTGCTCGGCGATAACAGCTACTACACCGTAGAGCGCGATGGCAAACTGCTAGACCTGAACTTGCCTTCTCGGTTCATGGACAAGCTTACCGCCAATGGCGACAGTCTGTTCATTGCGCCTCGGTTGCCTTTCGTGGTAGGCCGCGTAGTAGCCGGACAGCCAGCCGCCGATGCCGGCCTCAAGCCAGGTGACAAGCTAGTACGCATTGCCGACCGACCCGTGCAGTATTTCGATGAGTTGCAGGCGGCACTGTTGGCGCAAGCTGGCAAACCTACCGCTGTAGGCATCGTGCGCAATGGGCAGCCTCAAACATTGACCGTGAAAGTAACGTCGGCGGGCAAAATGGGCTTCGAGCCCAAGCCACTGCTGCATTACAGCACGCGCCACTATGGCTTCGTAGAGTCGATACCCTTGGGCATAAAAAATGCTTTTGGCATTATTGCCGTGCAAGCAAAGGCTATTGGCAAGATATTCAAAGGTCAGGCTTCAGCCGTTGATTCGTTGGGTGGCCCGGTTGAAATTGCGCAGCAGTATGGCGGGCAATGGGATTGGCTGCGTTTCTGGGTGCTTACTGGTTCGCTTTCCATGGTGCTGGCCTTCATGAATCTGCTTCCTATTCCGGCGCTCGACGGCGGGCACGTGCTGTTCCTGCTCTACGAAATGATTGCCGGTCGGAAGCCGTCCGATAAGTTTCTGGAAAACGCGCAGAAAGTCGGCACGCTAATGATCATGGCCCTCATGATATTCGTGCTTTTCAAGCCCCTGATCAAAGTATTTCTGAAGTAGAACCGGCCATACCCGTTTCTGCTCTTGCCACCTTATGCTTCGCAAACTGCTCGTACTTCCTGTGCTGCTAGCTGCTACGCTCACCGCGTGGGCGCACGCCTATCACGCCAGCATTATGGATGTGCGCTACAACGCACAAAAGCAGCAACTTGAAATTGCGCTCAAAGTCTTCACCGATGACTTCGAGAAGGCCCTTTCCACGGGTCGTCCTGCAGCTATCAGCCTCGACCAGTCGCCGAAGCCGCTGGTAACCCAGCTCACTACGGACTTGTTGCGTAAGTCCTTAGCCTTCGGGACCAAGCCCGGCGAAATGCTTCCCTTGCAGTTGCTAGGCATGCAAAAGGAGAGTGATGCGCATTGGCTCTACTGCACTGTGAAGCTCGCCAAACCAACGACTAGCCTCACCCTGCGGCATTCCCTGTTGCTTCTCACCTTCCCCGATCAGATGAACATTGTGAACGTGGAAGCCGGAGGCAAGAAGCAAAGCACGCTGTTTCGTGACGGCGAAGAGGAACAGCGCATTAGCTGGTAACAGCTAAGCGCGTACTCCTGATACCAAAAGGCGCCTGCTACAAAGAGTAGCAGGTGCCTTTTGGTATCAGGAGTACGCGCTTAGCTTAAGCAACGCTATTTCCAGTCGGCTGCGTCGGTGTTCTTCTTGCCATCGTCGGGCTTAATTAGCCGGAACTCTACGCGGCGGTTGGTTTTAGCATCTTCTGCCGTAACCTCTGGGCGCAGCGGCTGAGAACTACCATAACCCATATCCTCGATGCGGTTTGGCTGCAATTTCCCTTTCTGCTCGATGTAGCGCCGGATGGCTGCTGCGCGGTCCTGGGAAAGCTTTTCGTTGAAGTCAGCATCGCCTTTGGAGTCGGTGTGGCCTGAAATGCTGAGGCGGAAGGCCGGATGGTCGACCATAAACAATGCAATGCGGTCGAGGACGGGATGCATGGACGCCCGGATGTTGGACTTGTCTTGGTCGAACTCGATGTTTTTGAAAATCAGGGGTAGGCCGTAGTCGATGGAATTCGTCATGAGCTTCATCACGGTGTCTCCCTTCAACTCGAAGTTCTTTTCAACGCTGAAAAAATCAGGACTTTGAATCAGCATAACGTAGTGCGAGCCTTCAATCAAATCGAAGTCAAATGAGCCGTCCGGGCGGAGGTATTTTGCGGCTACTTCAATCCCGTTGTCGGTGTCGATGATGGTAACGATGCCGTTTAGCGGCTTCTGCGACACGGAGTCAACGAGCGAGCCTTCGATGTGTGTAGTGGAAAGCGGCTGCGCTTCCATGGGTAGTGGAAAGGAGTAGAGGTCCAGGTTTTTCATGTCCTTTTCCTCGGAGCGCGCATAATACAGGTTCTGCGAGTCGGAATCGATGGTAAAGTAGTATTCCGATCCTTTGCCATTTACTAGCGGCCCAATGTTCTTGGGCTCTTGCCAGCGGCTCCGGACGCGGTACGTTTTGTAGATGTCGAAATCACCGTAGTTGAGCAACTGCCCGCGCGACGAAAAGTAGAGCACATTGTAGAGCGGATGGTAGAAAGGGCTTACCTCACTTTCCCGGGTGTTCACCACCGGGCCTAAGTTTTCGGCCGCCGCCCACTGGTTGTTTTTGTTTTTGTAGGTGTACCAAATGTCGGAGAGGCCAAAGCCTCCGAGCCGGTCGGAGGCGAAGTATAACGTGTCCTCGTTCAAAGAAAGTGTGGGCTGCGAGTCCCAAGCCGTCGAGTTTACTTGTGCTCCAAGGCTTTTGGGTACGGTCCATTGCCCATCTTTGAAGGTAGAGGTAAACAGGTCGCAGTTGCCGTGGCAGCTAGGGCACTCGCAGCGGGCAAAGTAGATGGTCTTGCCGTCTTTAGTGAAGCAGGCAGATCCTTCATTGTAGAGCGAGTTAATGGGTTTCGGCAGGGGTTCGGCTTCCGACCACAACTCGCCTTCTTTGCGCGACACGTACAAATCTTCGTCCACTACACCATGAATGCCGCGCATTTTGCGCTTCGAAGAAAACAGCATCATGCCGGCCGTCGAATTCAGAGTGGGGCCGTAGTCTTCGGCCTTGGAGTTGATGGCGTCGCCCATGTTGGTATACACGCCTTTGGGCGGCCGAAAGGCCACGATGCCTTTTCGGTACTCCACCAAATCGTAGTACGTTTTCAGCGGCACGTAGAGGTCGGCCGTTTTCTGCTCTAAAGAGTCGTAGTAGAGTTGGACCTGCTGCACATCTTGGCGGTGGTGCTTCAGCGCTAAGCGGAAGTATGCTTTCGCTATATCCTCTTTGCCAGCCTTTTCCCAAAGTTGCGCCAAGCGCCACAGCATAGAGGTATTACGAGCAAAGTTCTCGATGCCAAACTGGTGCACATATGCGCCAAGCAACGTGCGGGCTTGGTTCAAGTCACGCCTCTTTTCGGCCTTTTGAATGGCCCTCAGCTCTTTTTTATTTTCGTAGTAAGGAATCCGGTTGATGTTCGGAAAAGTGGGAGTTGCATCGGAGCGTAACCGCAGTTGCCGAGGCGCGCGAGCCGTTAACTTGCGTTGGCGTAGTGGAGCAGGACTGCTCTGTTGGGCCCAACCTGCAACGGGCAGCCCCAAGAATAACAGCAGTAGAAATGTGCGAAACAAGCGAGACATAACGATAGAAAGCGCAGGAGCCAGACAGCGTGGCGCGATAAAGGTCAAAAATAGGAATTTTCAGGTACTAACCGTCGGATTAATGCTATATAGCAACCCTATTCATGTTCTGCCGGTCTGGCTGGGTTTCGAGGGCTCCGTATGCCAGGTCTTGAGTAGCTCAGCGTGGCACAACACTTGTCAAACTAGTATCTTCGGAAGTCCGCTCGCCATTGAGCGAGGGTAGCCGTTGTGTTCCTGTCATTCTGGCACCGCTGGCTGCCGCTGCCTTTTGCTCCGAGTATGTATATAATTCCACCCGCTTTTCATCGTCTTTTCTATTGATGTCCGCCGATAATCCCGCCGAAGTGGTTTCTATTGTGGCTACTGACCCCGAGCAGCCTCTTGACATGCAGGATGCACCCGCCACGTTGCCTTTACTCCCAGTGCGCAATACCGTGTTGTTCCCCGGAGTGGTACTGCCCGTGACGGTTACACGCAAGAAAAGCGTCCGTTTGGTGCGCAAAGCCTATCGGGGCGACAAACTGGTAGGGGTAGTGGCCCAGAAAAACAATCAGCACGAAGATCCTGCCCTTGCCGACTTGTACGAGGTAGGTACAATGGCCCGGATTCTGAAGCTGCTGGTGCTGCCCGATGGCAATACCACGGTCATTATTCAGGGGCAGAGCCGCTTTCATATTGAAGAGCAAACCCAGGTTACGCCCTACCTCACGGCCCGGGTCAACTACTTCGCCGAGACGTTTCCAACCAAGAACACCAAGGAAGTGAAAGGCTTGGTGGCGTCGTTGAAGGATGCGGCTGCCAAGATGCTCCGGCTCAATCCCGAGATTCCACAGGAAGCCCAAGTGGCCCTCGACAACATTGAATCACCGGCCTTCCTCACCCATTTTCTGAGTTCCAACATCAATGTGGAAGTAGGGCAGAAGCAAAAGCTGCTCGAAATCAATGATGGAGTGGAGCGCGGCACCATGCTGCTGGAAATGATGATGAAGGAGATTCAGCATCTGGAAATCAAGCACGAAATCCAGAGCAAGGTCCACACCGACATCGATCAGCAACAGCGCGACTATTTCCTGCGCCAGCAGATCAAAGTGTTGCAGGACGAGCTAGGCGGCTCCGAAGGTCCCGACCAGGACGTTGATAAGTTCCGGCAGCGCGCCAAGCTCAAGCAGTGGCCCGAAACAGTGGCCAAGCACTTCAGCAAAGAACTAGATAAGCTGAGTCGGGTGAACCCACAGGCTGCCGAATATCCATTGAGTGTAAACTACGTGGAGTTTCTGTTGGACTTGCCTTGGGGCGAGCAAACCAAAGACAACTTCAACCTCAAGCGTACCCGCAAGATTCTGGATGCCGACCACTACGGCATGGAGAAGGTGAAGGAGCGCATTGTGGAATACTTGGCGGTGCTTAAGCTCAAGCAGGACATGAAGGCCCCTATTCTGTGCCTGTATGGACCACCCGGCGTTGGTAAAACCAGCTTAGGGCGTTCCATTGCCAAGGCGCTGGGCCGTAAGTATGTGCGCATGAGCTTGGGTGGCGTCCGCGACGAAGCGGAAATCCGGGGGCACCGCAAAACCTACGTGGGCGCTATGCCGGGCCGTATCATCTCACAGATTAAAAAAGCGGGTGCTTCCAACCCCGTCATTGTACTCGACGAAATAGATAAGTTAGCTTCCGATTTCCGGGGCGACCCATCGTCGGCACTGCTGGAAGTACTAGACCCCGAGCAGAATTCTACTTTCACCGATAATTATCTGGAAGTGGAGTACGACCTGAGCCGGGTGCTGTTCATTGCAACTGCCAACTCGCTCGACACCATTCAGCCTGCCCTGCGCGACCGGATGGAGATAATTGATTTGACGGGCTACACGCTGGAAGAGAAAACCCAGATTGCCAAAAAGCACCTGTGGCCCAAGCAACTCACCGACCATGGCCTGAGCATCAAGGACGTGGCCATTACAACTGCCGCCTTACAGCGCGTCATCGACGACTACACGCGTGAGTCGGGAGTGCGGAGCTTGGAGCGTAAATTGGGTGGCGTTGTGCGCAATATTGCCAAGAGCAAGGCCATGAGTGAGGCCTTTCCTGCCTCATTGGAGCCCAAGGATATCGAGCGGATCCTAGGCCCCGCCATCTTTGACCGGGATATATACCAAGACAACGAAACGGCCGGAGTGGTGACGGGTCTTGCCTGGACCTCGGTAGGAGGCGACATCCTCTTTATCGAAAGCTTGCTAAGCCGGGGCCGCGGTAAGCTGACGTTGTCGGGTCAGCTGGGTGATGTGATGAAAGAATCAGCCATCACCGCCTTAAGCTATTTGCGTAGCCGCGCTGAGGAGTTAGGCATTGATTACCGCCTCTTCGATCAGTATGACCTGCACATCCACTTCCCCGAAGGTGCCGTGCCGAAAGATGGCCCTAGTGCCGGTATTGCCATTTTTACCAGCATTGCATCGGTGTTTACGCAACGCAAAATCCGGAGCCATTTGGCTATGACCGGTGAAATAACGCTGCGTGGCAAGGTGCTGCCGGTAGGAGGTATCAAGGAAAAGATTCTGGCTGCCAAGCGCGCCGGTATCCGCGACATTATTCTGTGCAGCAAGAACCGCAAGGATATCCTTGAAATATCAGCCGAATACCTCAAAGAGGTAACTATCCATTATGCCGACCGGGTGGACGACGTGTTAAAGGTTGCTTTGCTAGACGAACTGGTGGAGCACCCCTTGAAACTCGTAGTTCGTGATGAGCCTCTAGCAGCGCCAGTGTCAAGCGTAGAAGTTCAGTAAGTGAATATGCAGGGGCATGCTGCTCGTTTCTGGTTGTGAGGCACAGGAGTGTTGTCCGATACCAGGTAGGAACGAGTGGTGTGCCCCTGAACTCATTTATGGCGCGCAATAAAATGCTTGGCCGTGCGTCTTAGATTCGCAACCTTCTTTAAACGCTGTATCTTGTTTGTATGATTCGACTGCTACACTGCCGGGTTATTGCTATAGTATGTATTGGCTTGGGGTTGAGCAACATCCCTGCCGCCGCTCAGATTGGCGGACAGCAGGCCTTCTCTTTTTTGAACCTGCCACCGGGCGCCAAAACTGCTGCCTTGGGTGGCGTCAACGTATCGTCCCGGGATTCTGACCCGACGATGTTTCTAAGCAACCCCGCTTTGCTGAACGCAGATATGGAGGGCCGGCTGGCACTAAGCTTCGTTGACTATCTGGCCGATATCAAGCAAAGCACGGCTGCTTATGCATTCAATACCGAAAAAGCTGGCCGCTTTGGCATCGGCTTGACCTACTTAAGCTACGGTAAGTTCGAGCAGTATGATGCCGCTGGCAACCCCATGGGAGAGTTTTCAGTGAACGAGTATGCCTTGAGCGTTGCTGATTCATACACGCAAGGCAACTTCACGCTGGCAGGCACAGCAAAGTTGGCAGTATCGGGTATTTCCGGTAATCATTCGGTGGGTGTGCTTGCTGATGTTGGCGCCGTTTTCAAACACCCAGAGCAAGACTTTACGGTTGGCTTAGCAGCACGCAACGTAGGATACCAACTCAAGCCGTATGCTGGTGCTAGTAGGGAGCCCATGCCTCTGGATGTCCAGATTGGGGCCTCTATCAAGCCCGAGCACATGCCGTTGCGGTTTACTATTACCGCGCATCATTTGCAGCAGTTCGACATTGTGTATCTGGACCCCAACCAGCGTGGCCAACTCGATGAGAACGGCGAAAGCATAAAGAAGAAAAAGACGGTTGGTGATAAAATTGCCCGGCACTTTGCAGTGGGTGGAGAGCTGATTCTAGGCAAAAACCTCAACCTGCGGGTCGGCTACAACCACCTGCAGCGCCGCGAGCTGCGCCTCGACAATGTAAGTGGCGGCGCAGGCATTGCCTTTGGCGTGATGCTGCGTATCAGTCAATTTCAGCTCGACTACACGCGCGCTGGCATGCATGCCAGCGGAGCTGCCAACTACTTCACTATTGCGCGTAACCTGAACACGCTGTTCACCAAAACGCAGTAACTCGGCGCTACAGTAAGACGCGTCTTGCTCCTGAAGAAAGGGCAGAAAGCAAAATCCAGCGAAGCAACTGGCAAAACCGTACGTGTATCTGTTGTTACTACGCAACAGCAGGGCGTCCTATTCACAACAGGACGTTTATTACTTTTCGGAAAGATTTTATTGATCGACTTTTCTTATGCTTGATTCCAGCAGTTTCCTTACCCCGGCCCAAATTGTGGCCGAGCTTGATAAATACATCATTGGTCAGCACGAAGCCAAGCGCCACGTTGCCATTGCTCTGCGTAACCGCTGGCGCCGGTTGCATGCCCCCGCCGACATGCAGCGCGAAATTGTGCCCAACAACATTCTGATGATAGGCTCTACCGGCGTCGGTAAAACAGAAATTGCGCGCCGCCTAGCCGCCATTGCCGATGCCCCCTTCACCAAAGTAGAAGCCTCTAAATTCACGGAAGTAGGCTATGTTGGCCGGGACGTGGAAAGCATGGTTCGCGACCTAGTGGAGCAATCAGTGAACCAAGTGAAGCAACGCCGCAAAGAAGCTGTGAAAGTACAGGCTGCGCAAGCTGTTGAAGATCTGATTTTGGATGCCCTTATTCCGCCTGTGAGCAGCGGTGGTTCAATAAGCAAGCCTTCTGTGGGTTTTGGCAGTCTGCCTGACGGCTCCACCATGCCCGACTCCGACTACGAGCTAAACGAACGCACGCGTGAGAAATTCCGCGACAAAATTCGCAGCGGCGAGTTAGACGACCGTAAAATCGAAATCAAAGTGCAGCAAGGCGGAGCACCAGGTATTGGTGTTGTTGGCGGTGCTCCGGGCATAGATGAAGCTTCCATGGCCGGCTTGCAGGACATGCTAGGCGCAATGATGCCCAAGAAAACGCGCAAGCGGAAAGTCACTATTGCAGAAGCGCGTAAGATTCTGCTGGACGAAGAAGCCGCCAAGCTCATCGACATGGATGAGGTGAAAGATGAAGCTATTCGGCAAGCTGAAAATGCAGGTATCATTTTCATTGATGAAATTGATAAAGTAGCGAGCCGGAGCAGCAAAGGCGGTGGCGGCCCCGATGTTAGCCGTGAAGGCGTGCAGCGCGACCTGCTACCGATAGTTGAAGGCTCGGCCGTGAGCACCAAATACGGCATCATCAACACCGACCACATTTTGTTTATAGCTGCCGGAGCCTTCCACGTAGCCAAACCGTCTGACCTAATACCGGAGTTGCAAGGCCGTTTCCCTATCCGGGTGGAACTTCAAAGTCTTACCAAAGATGACTTCTTCCGCATCTTGAAAGACCCAAAAAATGCTCTTACCAAGCAATACGAAGCTCTGTTACTAGCCGAGGATGTATTTCTGACGTTCGAGGATTCTGCTTTGGAGCGCTTGGCAGAAATAGCGTTTGAAGTGAATGCCGAAGTGGAAAATATTGGAGCGCGCCGGTTGCATACGGTTATGAGCCGCTTGCTCAACGATATTCTCTTCGATGTACCAGATCTTATCGGTCCCAACGCCCACATCCTCATCACCCGCGAATTAGTAGACGAGCGCCTACAAGGCATGGTCCGGAACCGCGACGTATCGCAGTATATTCTGTAAAATAGCTTCGCTTGAACAAGCGAAAAAACAAGTGCCGTCAACGGACAAGTGACTCTCCGCGTATCTAGTGCGGGGCTTCTTTTGGCCACTGACGGCACTTTTCGTTTATCCTGTCATCTGTTTCGCATGCACTACTACATCATTACCGGCGCCAGCCGTGGTTTAGGCAAAGCACTAGCCGAAGCTGTGTTACGCCAATCTGATACACATGTTTTGGGAGTGTCACGCCACGCTACTATCACGCACGAGCGGTATCAACACCAGCCGCTCGACCTATCCGACATCACAGCAGTAGAGAACAACCTACACAAAGTGTTCCCTGCCTGTCCGGGCGCCGCTAGCATAACGCTCATCAATAATGCTGCGGTGTTGGGTAACATTGGCTACCTAGGTGAGCATCAGAACGAGCATTTCGAATTTGTGTTCAATGTCAATGTAATAGCACCCGCTATGCTAATGAACACCTTTCTAAGTGCTTATTCCCAGCAAACCAGTATCCCTCGTACCATCCTAAATATCAGCAGCGGAGCCGCCCAACGTGCCGTAGACGGATGGGGAGCCTACAGTGCCTCCAAAGCCGCTCTTGATGCGCTAACTCGCACTGCACAGAAAGAGCAAGACTTACGAGGCTCTGGAATCCGCTTACGCAGCTTGTCACCAGGCGTGCTAGATACTGCTATGCAAGAGCACATCCGAGATGCTGATGTTCACAGCTTTAGCGAGGCTTCTAAGTTTTCTGCCTTGCATGCAGAGGGTAAACTACTAGAGCCAGAGGTGGTAGCAGATAAGGTAGTAGGGTGGCTGCAAAAGCCTAGCAGCTTTGGAGAGGAGACAATCGTAGGGCTGAAAGACCTTTAACGCGTGCTGCTAATACGTGCTCTTCTATCAGCTGCTAGTTGAATAGTCTATAAAAGTTTGCTTCTCAACTCTGAAAGTAAAACTAGAGTAACTAAGCAACTGTATTGTGAGCGGTATTGTCCTATCAGTGTGCATGTGGCTAAACAAAAAGAGCCCTCTGTATCATACAGAGGGCTCTTTTTATTGTCTGTTGAAACTTAAGGAATCAATCTTACTCGTACTGGCATCGGGACAATAGTAGTGCCATCTTCCAGTGTTAAGCGGAAATAATACTGGATTTCCGTAGGTATGTTGTTTGTGCTAGGAGCCGGTAGAGCAGTTGGAACTACTGCTACTGGAGGGTTACCTGTTGTTGCGACGGGACCAAAAGCCGCTCCATTCCTTATGCGGTAAGCCAAGTAATCTGCCAAAGTCGAAGTAAAGGAAATTTGGTTGGTCCCATTGCCTGCAATAGGAGCAGTGTTCAAAGAGGAAGCAGCAGCAGTTGAATTCAGATTTGCTAAATTGGATATAGCAGACGGGCCTGTAGCTACTTTCGTAATTGCAGCAATCTTTCCCTTGTCAGCAGGAATTTCAAAGTTGATGGTGAAGTTGCCACCAGCGCTAACGGAAGTGGTAATAACTGGGTAGCGTTCTGTGAATTCGGCATTAGATACCGTAACAGGTATACTCGCTAAGCTGTCTTCTACCGGACCCAAATTATCACCATAGTCTTTTTCGCAGGCAAAAAAGCCAGCTGATAAAAAGACGATAGCGCAAAGTTTTATGAAATGATTTTTCATGAGGAGTAAAATGAGAATTGATGCTGAGACCGACCACTAATCAACGTCCCACCATACGGGTTCGATAGTACCAGGAACTGGGTTAGGAGCATTAGCAGCATTACCAGAGCTTTCAGAGGCCGGATACACGAAGCGCTTCGGAATTTTGGTAGGATCATCACCTTGTGCATTTAGTACCAACGCCAATCTTGGGTATCCAGTCCGGCGGTAATCATTGTAGGCTTCGTACCCATTGCCTACCCAAGCAATCCATTTTTGCGTTATAATCTTATTAAGATTCTTCTGCTTGGTAGCGTCATCAGTTGCTGGCGACAGGTTCACTACGCTAGGGTTATTGGCGAAGTAAGTTTCTATAGCTTCATTCGAAATACCTGCCTTGCTCATAGAAGCACGAATGGCATCTTGGTATAGACCCTGCACGGTGCTACCGCCCGTTGACGTCCCTAGTATAAGGGCCGATTCTGCCATAATGAACAAACGTTGAAAGTTTGTAAGTAGGCGAATAGGTGCTTCTCCTGCGTTGCCAGTGAAATAAACGTTGTACTTGGAGCGGTTAGCTTTCGCGGTTGGTGCTGCAATATTGTTGCCGTTTTGATAACCGTAGAAGACACCAAGCGGAGTGGTGGTCGAGCCTGCAGTACTCGCAGGAACTGTATTGAAGTAGATCGGTAGGCGCGGGTCATTCTTAGTACGCATACTATCCAACAGACGCTGACTCAATGTGAGATCGAGTTCGCGCTGTCCCGCAACAGAGCCAGTTACGTTGACCCCGTTGAAGTCATAGATAGGGTTACGGTTACCTACAGTACCACCGAACGGAACTTGAAAATCGTCAGTGTTGCTAGCAATGAAATTATTGCCTCTAATTACCTCGTCAATGATAGCCTTAGCTAAAGCTGGCTCTTTACGGCTGATGGTATTAGCCAATTTTAAGCGAAGCGTATTGCCCATGCGCTTCCATTTGGCAAGGTCGCCTCGGTATACTGGATCATCAACGGCAGAAGGAACCAGCGTACTTTGCTGATCAATTTCCGCGAGGCCTTCTTTTACTAGTGCATCAAGGCTCTGGACGTCGGCAGAACCTTTGTAAATATCCTCCTGCCGATCAAAACGAGGCTGCAGCTTGGCCAAACCCTGAAGAGCTTCCGAATATGGAATATCTCCCCATAAGTCTGTTACCATCGCAAAGTTGTAAGCCTTGAGCAATTTTGCAATACCTGAATAAGCAGGGCTAGTAGCAGTATTTGCTACTGTTATGAGGGTGTTTGTGTTTTCGAGGACACCCGCGTACTGCTCAAACTGCCATTGGTTATCAAGTCCGCCACGGATGTTATACACATCTTGACCCGATGCCTGGTTGGCCGTGCCCGCTACATGTTGTACTAGCAACGACGAAATACGATTGATTTCGTTGCCATTAGAGAAGCCCGTAGTGATGATGCTGCTAGTGAGCAACACACTTGGAGGAGCAGTAAGGCTGTTGTTAGGGGTTGTGTTTACGTCGAGAAAGTCTTCCACGCAGCTTGTAGCGCCGAGGGCTACCACTCCTGCTAGCGTAAGACCAATGTATTTCTGATATCTCATGTTTTAAAATCGAAATGCTTTGTTGAAGCTGTATTACAAAGTGAAGCGCAAGTTGATGCCGTAGTTGCGGGCATTAGGCGAACCTTGTAATTCCAAGCCGCGGATGTTGCCAGCGCCTTGAGTGTTTACTTCCGGGTCAAAAGGAGCATTGGGAGCGTAATAGAACAGGTTACGGCCTGATAGCGATATAGTAGCCTGTCCAAATGGCGTGCGCTCCAGTAGCCCTTTAGGAAGTGTATAGCCCAGTGTTACTTCACGTAGGCGATAAACCGTAGCGTCATACACGTTCAAATCACTTTGCAGACCGAAGCTTCCCCAGTAGGATTGAGCGTCAACCTGAATATCATTTGGACGATAGGTACCGTCAGCATTTGCAATGACGCCCGGTATTACGCGGGGCGCTTCACGGTTTTTACCAGTTTCTTCCAAAGAACCGTTGCCTTTGAATGTGCCAGCGGTGAAGGAGATTACATCACCGCCATACACAGCATCAACCAAGAAAGAAGCTGTGAGGCCTTTGTAGCTTACTGTGTTGTTAATGCCAGCCTGCCAATCTGGGTTTGGATTAGAAATTAGCTGGTTGGTTAACTCAGGCGCGAATAGGCCGGTAGCCGGATTGATGATATATTGGTCGTAATAAGGACTGTTACGATCGGTTACACGGGGTTTTTTCTGTCCTCTGATAACACCGTAAGGTTGATTCACTACAAATGATGGGCTTGTTCCTGTGAAGGTGGCACCCGCAATTTGCGATTGAGTCACGCCCTCAGAAATCTCCAGCACTTTGTTGCGGATACGAGTGAAGTTGACGCTTACATCCCAGCGAAAATCATT
Organism: Hymenobacter tibetensis; assembly: GCF_022827545.1. NCBI lineage: Bacteria > Pseudomonadati > Bacteroidota > Cytophagia > Cytophagales > Hymenobacteraceae > Hymenobacter > Hymenobacter tibetensis. Next base: position 4,371,159 of record NZ_CP094669.1, on the reverse strand, counting down.
GGCACTTACTGGGGTAATGTTCACCAAAGCCTCGTAGCCGCTGTTATCCACGCGGCCCACGTTGGTGGTGCGTGTTAAGAAACCAGAAGAGGGAGCTGTGGATACGTCAAGGATTTGACTCTCACTGACAGTCTTAAAGTATGTCAGGTCGAATGTCAGCTTGTTGTTGAAAAAGCCCAGGTTGGTTCCTACTTCGTACGAATTAGTGAATTCCGGTGTCAGTGCTTGGCTACCCAAACGGTTTCCAATATCAAAGCCAGCGTAGTTCGCATTATTGATAATGAACGGGAAGCTAACACTAGCCACGTTGTTGCCTTGCGTGGCTACTCCATAGGTTGTGTTGAGCAGGTATGGATCTGCATCGCGGCCTACTTGCGATATGTTACCCCGAATTTTACCGTATGAGAAAAAATCGTTAGATATCTTGAAGGCATCAGTGAATACGAAGCTAGCCGTTGCTGACGGATAGAAGAAAGTGTTGTTCTCCTTAGGCAGTGTCGAAGACTGATCGGCACGACCTGTGAGTTCTAAGAACAAGTAGTTGTTGTACGAGAGCGACAACTGTCCATAGTACCCTAGGAGACGACGTGTTGAATTTACTTCACTTGTACCATTAGAGAAGGTAGTAGCGTTTGCTAGGTTGTAAAAGTTAGGCAGCGTTAGGTTGTCGCCTTGGGCAAACACTTCCTGTCTGCGGCGCTGGTTGATATTTTGACCCAATAAAAGGTTCGCGTTGAGACCTTCTGCAAAAACATTATCCTTTTTCAAGGTCACCAACAAATCACCGTTGATTTCACTCCGGAACAATGTCTGATCAATCACTTGTCCAGCAGCAGCACGTGTCGAACTGATGTCGTATATCTGTTTGCGACGGTCAGTATACGTGTCAAGTCCTGCACGATAGGCTACGTTCAACCAAGGCGTTACTTCATAGCTCAAGTTAGCTATGTTAATGAAGCGAGTGAGGTTGGAAGTAGAAGAATTGCGTAGCAAGCTCCACAGTGGATTTTCACCCCCAGCAAATGGTATGTTCCGTCCTGTGTTAGGATCAATATAGGGCAGGCCTTGCAAGTTGTAACTGCGCGGTACTACGTTCAAACGTCCAAATGGCGAACCACCATTACCCTGCTGAGGCCCTAGTTGGTTGGTCTGAATAAAGTTGACAGACCCGCCCGCCCGTAATTTGTTGAGCAGTGTAGTATTGCCACCCAATTGAATGCTAGTACGATTTAATTTAGAGTTTTCCGTAACGCCTTTTTGGCTAGTGTTATTCACACTTAGCGACAAATTTTGGTCAGCATTGCCACCTGCAATGTTTACACCATTCTGCAGAATCTGACCCTGGCGGTAGAAATCCTTGATGTTATTAGGATATGCTCGGTAATCTTGTTCCTGAATACTACCATCAGCGGCTCTATAGAGCAGGCCGTTGGCTAGCGTAGGAGTAGTGCCAAAACGAGGGCCCCAAGAGTTTGTGCCACCGGTATTTGGATCTCCGTTCGTTAACTGATTTATACCTCCAGTACCTTGTCCGTAATCGTTCTGTAGGTCCATCAGACCGTATACACGCTGAAGCGAGAAGCCTGAAGTAACGGTTACCTCGAGCTTCTTGTTTGCGTTTCGACCAGACTTAGTGGTGATAATTACAGCACCAGAAGAAGCTCGCGAACCATAAAGAGCAGCCGCAGCGGGACCCTTCAGAATGTTGATGCTTTCTATGTTTTCTGGATCAATGTCTGCTGCCCGGTTTGACTGCTGAGCCCCAAACAGTGTGCTGGAAGTACGATCCAAATCATTGCTAATTGGAATACCATCTACCACAAACAAGGGCTGATTGTTACCACCCAAAGAAGTTATGCCACGAATGTTAATATTCGATGAAGCGCCTGGTAAGCCACTAGACGTAACAATGTTAACGCCTGCCACTTTGCCTTGGAGTGCGCTAAGCACGTTTGGCTCTGACTTTTGCGAAATCTGATCTGCTTTGATTTGCTGTGTAGCGTAACCTAATGAACGAGTGTCTCGCTCGATACCAAGGGCGGTTACTACTACTTCGCTCAACTGCTTGGAGTCCGTGGCAAGACCTACATCAAGTTTGTTGTCAGTGCCAATCGGGCGTTCCACTGAGACATAGCCAACCGAGCTAAAAACAAGCGTACCACCAGCCGCCGGTACGTTGTTTAAATTAAACGAGCCATCCGAGTTTGTGGAAACACCATTTGTCGTGCCTTTCAAAAGCACTGTTACACCGGGTAGGCCTTCACTAGTCTGCCGATCCGTTACTTTACCAGAAATGCTCCGGTCTTGTGCCGCCACCTGCTGCAACAGGCCGACCATGAGTACAGGACTCATGAGTAGGGTTTTATTCATGTAAAAGGTGTGAAAGTGAAGAAGATAAAAACTTCGTCAGAGGGACTGAAGAAACAAATCGGATTCACAATTTACAGCATAATTTGAAAGTTATATGGACTATACCCGAGAAAATATCAACCGGAACTGCTTTTTTTAACTATATGTGTCAAATAGCGTAGTCCAGCTTGGATTAAGCTGGTGCAACAAATCAATGTGTAAGGCAAGAGTTACTTAGCCAACGTACATGCTCTTTTTGTCGATTGTATTAATCAAGAGCTTGAAAAAATAGTGCGTATGAGTAAATGTGTATATACATGCTTTTTTTGTATAAAAGTCATAAAAGAAGCGCCGACCATTTGGCCGGCGCTTCTGAGCATTCATTAAGCCATTAATAGCTTTCTCTAGCCTAATTATTAAGCAGTTATAGCAGCCGTAAAAAAACGGGTTTCTATACTTCCGTCTGGTAATGTAGCATCTACTCTAAAAGAGTAGGAGCCGACTAAGGTACCTGATGCTCGTACTGAAGTAGCAGGCACACTGAGGGTTACGAATCCGTCAGTCACAGGTAGATTACCTAGAACTACAGACCCTCCGGTATATGTACTCGTGACTCTAACGCTAGTAGCTCCTGGGGCAGCTATCTTCAACACAACGTTGCCAGTAGAGCGGTAGCTAGCAGTAATCTTGTCGATGTTGTCGTCGAAGACAATTTGCGTTTGAGGTGTCACGCGGAAGTTTTCTTCTTCCTTTTCGCAGCTAGCTAGAGCCACAACTGTTACTAAAAGTAACAGAATATTGTAAATGAATTTTTTCATGTATCGAATCTTATTGAAAAAGAGAAGGGTACCCCGTGAGCTGTTAATAGGGTGCTCACGGGGCAACAACTACTAGCGGCCTGGATCCCAGAATACAGATGGAGCCGTCAAATCGGTCCGCGCTGGGGTATTTGCTGGATTAGCTACACGCTCCAGATCAGAGTAAGGGAGAATACGTGGAATCTGCTGGACAGCAGCATTTGTGGCAAGAGGTAAGGCCGGGAAGCCGGTACGGCGCCAGTCAGTCCAAGGCTCCACTGCTACACCAAAATTGGCTACAAACTTCTCCTCAATTATTGTTCTTAGCAAACCATTAGCTGCAATTAGAGCTGGTACACGCAACACATACGCATCTGCATCAGCCGCGGAAACATCTGCCATTGTCATAGATGCACGGATACCGGCGTTGAGAGCAGTTATAGCACTGGTTGTGTTTCCTGTACGCTGGTAATACTCAGCCAAGATAAAGTTATACTCAGCAAATGTTAGCATCCGAACCGGGGCCGCGCCAGTGTACGTGGTGGTAGTACCTGTAGTAGTGGCCGCACCACGAATGAAAGTATGAAGACGTGAGAAAGAGGTACTAACTCCGTTCGTACCAGTACCATTGACAGCACCAGTGTACTGTTGACCACCTGATGGAAACACGGTGAAGTAAGAAGCTCGACGTGGGTCTGTTTTGCCATTCATCAAATTAACGATCGTCGCGCTCGGAAAAATTTGGTTTGGACGACGAAGATCGAACTGGTGGATGGGGTTCTCGTTATTTGATACAGCAGCAAAATTCAGTTGAAAATTATCTGCATTGCTGGTCATGAAGCTGTTCGGCCCTTGTTCAAGCAATTTTGCAATGCTGCTAGTAGCGGTGGGAGATACCTTGGGATAATAATGCAAATACAGCCGTAGTTTGAGCGTATTCGCAAACTTCTTCCATTTAGCTAAATCACCACCATATATTAGGTCATCGGTGCTTATTGCAAGCGCTGAGGTCTTATCAAGATCCTCAATACCTGAGTCGATAAGCGTGATAAGGCCAGTGTAGACATCTGCGGAGGCGGTATAAGTTGGCTGAACGTTAGTGGCAAACTTCAGAGCCTCTGTGTAAGGAATATCTCCCCAAGTATCTGTTGTGATGCCATACAGGTAAGCCTGCATAATCTTACTGACACCAGCATAATGTGGGCTGGTAGCCTGGGTCTGATCGATCAGTTTTTGGAGGTCTGCTAGCCCACCTCCGTAGATACCACTACGCCACACGTTGTTGATATCGGTAGCTGTAAGGTTATATCGGTCATATTCAGCACCCTGAATACCACCTCCACCTTGCCCTGCAAATTGCTGGGCAAATAAAAGACTGAAGCGGCTGATGTCAGACCCCATTTGGAAGCCTACGTGACTTTCGGCTGCCACTAATACGTTAGGTGCCGGAGCAACCAATATAGCATTAGGGCTCTGGTTCACGTCTAGAAAATCGTCGCAAGCACCCAGCAGCCCTAGTGAGGCTGTAAATGCAACGTATTTAGTAAAGCGAAAAAAGCGCATGTTATCTCAGGTTAAGCAATTAGAAGGTGAGGCGAATCGAAGCGCCGTACGTACGTGACTGGGGCAGAGCGTTGAATTCCAGACCCTGTGAGTTGCTTTGACCTTGAGCGTTAACTTCTGGGTCAATATGAGGCACATTAGGAGAGTACAAGAACACGTTGCGTGCATTCAGCCCTAACTCTACATTACCCAAGAACGTTCTATCAGTTATTGACTTAGGTAAGGCGTAAGTTAGAGCTACCTCACGTAGGCGAATCCAGGAAGCGTCAAACACTACGAATTCTGCTTTGCCAAATCCATAAAGGTCCTCGAAATAGTCTTCGGCTGTAATCTGAACATTGTTGGGCGTGAAACTCCCATCGGCTTGAGCAATTACGCCTTTGATAACATATACATTATCGCGGTCAGCGGTTTCTTTTACTGCCCCTTGACGACGCATATCACTCACGTTGCGGGAAATGATGTCGCCGCCATAGCGTATATCCAGAAGTGTATTAAGAGTCAGGCCTTTGTAAGAGAAGGTGTTTGTGAATCCACCAGTCCATTGCGGGTTAGGATCACCAACTACCTTGTTATCCAATGCCAATTGAGTGCGACCCTGAGGAGTCAACAACAGCTCACCTTGAGGCGAACGCTGGAATACGGAACCGAAAAGTACGCCGTATGGCTGGCCCGCAATCAGGCGGGTGCTAGGTGACACAAAGCCACCTAAAGTAATCTGGTCTACACCAGGAGCCAACGATATAACACGGTTACGAATGCGCGTCCAGTTGATCGAGTTGCTATAGGTGAAGCCACCAATCTTCACAGGGGTTGACGTAATAAGCAACTCTATTCCTTTTGCCTCTGACTTACCAATATTCTGGAATATGTTGGTGAACCCAGAAGCCCCAGCAACTGGTACTTGGAAGATGATATCTTTACTCTGCTGGTTGTAAACAGTCCCTTCTAAGCTCAAACGGCCACCGAAGAAACTCAAGTCAACACCCGCTTCGTAAGTAGTCGTGAATTCTGGACCTAGATTTGGGTTGCCGCCTACGTTATCCAATGATTGTCCTAGTTGACCACGGAAAGGGAAGTTGATTGCGGGGCCAAAGCCGTCTGAAGGGTTGTTGGTAGAAGCAAAGTAGGTATCCGTAGAGTATACTGGAGCTTCACGACCTACTGTAGCGGCAGCACCTCTGAGTTTGCCGGAAGTGAAAATTTTGTTGTCTTTCAAGCTTGGTATAGCTTCGGTGAAGACAATGCTAAGCGATGCACCAGGGTAGAAATACGAGCGGTTCTCTTTGCTGAAGGTAGAAGAGTAGTCATTACGACCAGTCAGTCCGAGGAAAGCAAAGTCTTTGTACCCAACATTCAAATCACCATAAAAACCAATCAGCCGGGTCTCAGTTTCGAGACCGAAAGGAATGAAAGTTTTAGCGCTTGTGATGTTATCGTATCCCCGAACCTGGATATCACTTCCAGTAACGCCCACGTCGTTGTCGCGACGTTGGTTGATTTCATTACCTAAAAGCAGGCGTAAATTGAAATCCTCGTTGATATCGTGCTTGAGAGTTAAGTTCAAATAAGAACTGAGTTCCCGACGAGTATAGGTCCGGTCACGAATGTTTCCAATGAGGGTAGGGTTTGTATTTACAATACTTGTACCCCGGCTGTCGCGCGAATTGACCTGTTTGCTCTCCTGAGCGTAGGTATCAGTGCCAAGTTTGTAATCCAAGGATAACCAATCAGCGAAATCGTATCCTATGCTGACGTTGCCAACAATGCGGTTTACCTCGTCATTATACCGGTTGTTTTTGATTGTCCACAGAGGATTGTCATCGCTGCTGTACCATGTGTTGCTTGGTATAGCGGTACCTCCTGCAGCATTCAGAACCTGCTGACCACCATTGGATAGCTCAAATGGGTACTTGTGCACGTCATAACTACGTGGTAAGAACCAAGTCCGGAAAAAAGGGTTAGATAACTGGTTGCCTTGCGGGGTACGTTTAGAAACGCTATTGGAGAAAATTACATTGACTCCGGTACGCAACTTTTCCGTTAATTGAGCATTACCGTTAAACGTTACAGTATTACGCTTCAGGTCGTTGTTATCTAATACTCCTACTTCATGTAGGTTGCCATAGGAAGCGAAATAGCGAGTACGCTCAGTTGCTCCAGATAGAGAAACGTTATTTTGGAAGTTAGAGCCTGTTTGAAAGATGTCCTCAATAACGTCAGGATTGATAGTCAGTGCTTCATCTTCACCACGGAAGTTAGTAACAATTTGGCCTGTAGCACGTGGCCCCCATGAACCCTGCGCTATGTTATTAAAGTTACCGCGGTTGCCTTGCCCGTACGTGTTCTGGTAATCGGGTAGGCGCCCTACTTTAACTATATTGTAGTTAGAAGTTACGTTTATGGATTGCTTCTTAGAGCCTAGCGTCGCACCTCGCTTTGTAGTGATGAGAATAGCACCCGAGGCTGCACGCGACCCATAAAGCACAGCCGCTGCAGGCCCTTTCAGAATGGATACTGTTTCAATGTCGTCTTGGTTGATGTCAATGGCCCGGTTGGAATTGGATACACCACCTTGCAGAGCGTTAGTACCACCGCCGTTATCGATTGGAATACCATCAACTACGAACAAAGGCTGGTTGCTACCGTTGAACGTGGTTAGACCACGAATGAAAATATTCGAAGAGGAACCAACCATGCCGTTAGAGGCTTGAACTCGCACACCAGCCACTTTGCCAGCTAGCGAATTTACTACGTTGGTCTGACGAGCTTGAGTAAGTTCTTCAGCTTGCACTTGAGATACAGAATATCCCAATGATTTCTTTTGTGCCTCTTGCCCTAAAGCAGTAACAACTACTTCGCTCAACTGCTTTGAGTCTGTAGCAAGGCCTACGTTGAGGGTGCTTTCATTACCGAGCGCACGCTCTACAGAAATGTATCCAACCGAGCTAAAAACAAGCGTACCACCGGATGCTGGCGCATTGCTTAAGTTAAAGCTACCGTCCGAATTCGTGGAAACACCATTTGTCGTGCCTTTTACGAGTACTGTTACACCGGGTAGGCCTTCACCAGTCTGCCGATCCGTTACTTTACCAGAGATGCTCCGGTCTTGTGCCGCCACCTGCTGCAACAGGCCGGCCATGAGTACAGGACTCATGAGTAGGGTTTTATTCATGTAGAAGGTGTAAAAATGAAGGAAATAAATCTGCGTTTAGCGTGAAAAAGAGCGGTTTATAGCCACAAATTACAAGCATAATTTTAAAAATAGCCTTGTTAAATAAAAATGTTGCTCACGTGCATATAGAAAAGTGAAAAATTGTATTTTTTTAGAAGAAAAAGGAAATCGTATGTTAAAATTTCACAATTGATGCGGACATATGTTTGTCAAGCTGTTGTTTGCAAATAGTAGATGTACACAGCGAACTCGTAAGTTATGAGAGCTTTCCATGTGTAAAGTATCATGTTAAACGAATAGTAAAGTAGCCGTAACGCGGCGTTCGATGATGGTGGTCAGTATGTATCAAGTTTTTCTATAATAGAAATTAGCAAGGAGAAAGAATTAAGTAGTGTCCAGCTCCCCTTTACTATATTATTATGGTGTAGCAGGTTGTCGATTGATGAATTGTCAAGCAATAGTGATAATGACAACTAAACATTTAGTATTTCAGGATTTATCCTATATTTGGTATGCGGGCATTCCTGAAGTAAATAATATGCATGACTATCTGTCGAGAGTAAATTTCTACAAGACTCGTCTAGCTGAGGCTACCCTGTAAAGAGCACAATTAGTAGCCTAAGATATGGTTACAGGCAGGCATACACTTATATCTATTGGCCATAAGTTGGTTTGTACTGTATCTGATTTCTCGCCCAATGGCACAGTACACCTATAGGGCTTGTGACTATATGTATCTGATATATTGAAGTGATATATAGTTCACAGCTTTAACTTAGAGGTAATAATAGTGCATTTGCTGATTGTCCAATACTGATCAGAAATTTCAATAAATCGGTCGGTTATACAGCGCACATGTAGGCTCATCTTCCTGCATGAACAAATACGCCACCTAGCACCATGTTCCAAGGAATATTCAAATTGTGTGTAATAGCTAAGGGCTTAACATTAAAACCAATATTCATAATGGGACCTTAGTAAGCATTTATATAGTTGCAGAAGATGTAGGTATACTATGATGTTGTAATAATGCATACCAAAGAAAGTTATGCATCAGCCAAGTTTATATGGAGAGATTAGCAGAAGTAATAAAAAATGTCAAAGCGTTCTAGTTTTCTTCACAGTTCATGTAATTGCTTCTAAATATTATGCTCTCTTGAAGTTCTTTGTTGAGTCAATAAGGGAGCATTATAGGTTCTTTAAATTGAGTATCGACTTAGCAAGGGTTTGGCTGTTGTTGCCTTGGTGTGTAATCTGAAAGGAGGCTAAGTATAGTTACAATATAGACTACTCGTGTTCATGTTTGTTGGCTCGTAAGAGCTATGGTAAGGATTAGTAAATGTGTGAGTACAAATTAGAGGCGCTATGGAAGAGAAAAGCTGTTTTATATAAATATTAATATTTTATAATATAAATCCAACTTTGTTGAAATATGCTGATACAAATTCTGTGTATAGGAAAATGCATGCCCCTTATTTGTTCTATAACAGGATTTAAAAGTCCGTTTTTCTGCCTACTAGTAGCTCAAGTGTAAAATTTTCATATGTAGGCGACGTGTTTATTGATTATGTTTGGGATAAACTTTCCTCATTTATTCATTTCTACTCACCAAATCACTCAATTACATGAGAAAACTTCTCTTGAGTGCGCTTCTGGTATCGCCCGTCCTGGTGCAGCAGGCGGCGGCGCAGAATCGCAATATCACGGGCCGCGTGACCGACACGGCAACCGGCCAAGGGCTTCCCGGGGTAACAGTGCTGGTTAAGGGAACTTCTATTGGCGCTTCAACAAGTGCTGATGGTTCCTATTCGCTAAGTGTTCCAGCTACTGCTACTACTCTTACTTACAGCTTTATAGGATATACTAGCGTTGAGCGGCCTATTGGCACAGCATCTAGTATCGATGTTGGTATGGGCACCGACGCCAAGCAACTCAGCGAAGTGGTTGTAACCGCGTTGGGTGTAGAAAGAACCCGTAACTCGCTAGCTTATTCCGCTACGCAGGTAGAAGGTCAAAGTATTACAGTTGCTCGTAACCCTAACCCTATCAACGGCTTATCGGGCAAAGTAGCAGGTGTAAACATCCGCCAAAGCAATACGCTCGGTGGCTCTACCAACGTTACAATTCGGGGAACCAAGTCGTTGTTTAATAGCAATCAGCCACTGTATGTGATTGATGGTGTGCCTATTAGCAACTCCAATACAAATACTGCTGGTCAGCAAACTGGTGGAGGTGGATATGACTATGGCAACGCAGCGTCTGATCTTAACCCAGATGACATTGCCACAACAACCATTCTAAAAGGGGCAGCAGCTACTGCTCTCTACGGAGAGCGGGCTTCTAATGGCGTAATCCTTATCACCACCAAGAAAGGTAGAAAAGGACTAGGCGTTACTATCAATGCTGGTATCACAGGAGGCCGCATTGATAAGAGCACTTTCATTAAATACCAGAAGGAATATGGAGGAGGATACTATCCTACGTTCACTAGAACTCGTGACTTCGACGGCGACGGTGTTATTGATCCATTAGTTCGTTTGACTCATGACGCTTCTTTTGGACCGCGCTTTGATCCTAGCTTACAGGTCTACCAGTGGACTGCTTTCACGCCAGGTAATCCCAACTTTGGCAAAGCCACTCCTTGGGTTGCGGCTGAAAATGATCCTTCCAAGTTCTTCAAAACAGCTAGTACCCTGAACAACAGTATCACCATTGACGGAGGCAACGACAATGGATACTTTAAGTTAGGCTACAACAGTGTTCGTGACAAGGGTATTCTACCGAATAGCGAGGTGAACAAGAACATTGTAAACTTTGCAGGGTCGTTGAACCTAACACCGCGCTTAACTACCAGTGCTTCGGTTAACTTCTCCCAGGTGAAGGGCCAGGGTCGCTATGCAACGGGTTATAGCGGAGCATACAGCGAGAACTTGATGACCAACTTCCGCCAGTGGTGGCAGACGAACGTTGATATCAAAGAACTGGAAGATGCATACAACTACCAGCAGCTGAACGCAACGTGGAACTTGAGCAGCCCTACTGCTGGTGCTACTGGTCAGTACTGGAACAACCCGTACTTTTCACGTAATCAGAGCTACGAAACTGACTCTCGTTACCGCACATTCGGTAACGTAGCAGCTACCTACAAGTTTGCTGACTGGTTTAACGTATTGGGCCGCGTGACCCTCGACTCGTACGACGAATTCCAAGAGGAGCGGTATGCTGTAACTTCTGTGGGCGTACCAGGTTATTCGCGCTACAACCGTGTTGGACGGGAAGCCAACTTTGATCTGATTGGTAATTTCTCGGCCAATATCACGGAAGGTGTAAGCTTTAAAGGCTTAGCTGGTGCTAACATTCGCCGTGAGAGCTTTGGGTTTGTGCGTTCCACAACCAATGGCGGCTTGGTAGTTCCAGGACTGTACTCATTGTCGAACAGTTTAGAGCCAATAACCCCTCCGGCTCCTGGTATTGATGAAGTGGAGACAAAAAGAGGAGTTGACGGTATATTTGCTAGCGGTACGTTCGGCTACAGGGATATGCTCTTCCTGGATCTTACTGCCAGAAGAGATAAGTCGACCACTCTACCTAATAAAAACAATGCTTTCATTTATCCTTCGGTAGCAACTGGTTTTGTTTTCTCAGAACTACTGAAAGATGTAAGCTGGCTCTCGTATGGCAAAGCCCGGGTTAACTACGCGGAGGTAGGACAAGGTGCTACGCCACAAAGCGTATTTGATGTATATGACAAGCCTACTGCATTCGGTTCAATCCCATTGTTCTCGGTAGCAGGCACTAAAAACAACGAGGAATTAAAACCAGAGCGCACGAAAAGTGGCGAAGCCGGCGTTGAGATGGCTTTCTTGCAAAGCCGCCTGGGATTTGATGTAACAGTTTATCAGCAAAATACTGTTGACCAAATCATCCCAGTAAACGTTTCGAGAGCTTCTGGTTACAATTCCCGTTATGTAAACTCTGGTGAGGTTCGTAACCGAGGGATTGAGCTTACGGCATTCGCAAGCCCTTTCAGGTCAGATAATTTCACCTGGACTATCAACGCTAACTGGACCAGAAACCGCAACGAAGTCCTCTCTTTGTATGAAGGAGTTCCAAGCATCCAAATAGCTAGCTACCAGGGTGGTGTCTCTTCGAACGCTACTGTTGGAAAGCCATTTGGTATGCTGCGGGGAACTAATTACACTTACCTCAATGGTCAGCGTTTAGTAGGGACTAACGGCCGTTACGTAGAAAGCGCTACTGCCAACGAGGAGATAGGTAATCCTAACCCAGATTGGACGGGTGGTGTTGCCAATACATTCAACTACAAAGGTATCTCTCTTTACTTCTTGGTGGATATTCGCCATGGTGGAGATGTGTTCTCACTTGACCGCGCGTATGGTCTGGACACTGGTTTACCAGATGAGACTGCCGGGCTCAACGAGCTAGGAAATCCTTCGCGTGATCCAATCAGCCAGGGTGGTGGTGTTCTTCTTTCAGGAGTACAGGCCGATGGCTCGCCTAACACAGTACGTGCCGATAACAGCGGTATTGTAGATGGTGAATTTACCGGTGCAACTGCTTACGGAACTACTTTCAATCCAGCGGCGGCCTTTGTGTATGATGCTAGCTTTGTGAAGCTACGTGAAGTGGCTATCACATACTCTTTGCCTAAGATACTCTTGTCGAAGATAAATGGTGTAAAAGGGGTTGACCTATCTCTAGTAGGTAGAAACCTTTGGATCATCAACAAGAATCTGCCAGACGCAGATCCTGAAGATGCATTGAGCGTTGGTAACGCTGGCCAAGGTTATTCGACTGGTGCATATCCTGCTGTTCGTACTATCGGTGCAAACATCAGACTTAGCTTCTAAACAAAAATGAAAAAATCACTCATATATGCTCTATCAGCAGCTTTGCTGACAACCTCCTGCATAGACTCTTTGGAAGATTACAACATCGATCCAAAGAGAGCTACAGTGGGGACTGCGCCCGGCGCAACTTTCGTTGCCAATGCCGAACGTAACTTGGTTCGTACAATAAACAGTGCAAACGTAAACCTGAATCCATTTCGCTTTTACGTTCAATATTGGGCCGCTACCGACTATCCTCAAGAAAGCCGTTACGATATCAACACGCGTGATATCAACGGAGGATATTGGAACGCCCTGTACCGGGATGTGCTTCGTGACTTAAGAGAAGCGAAGACCAATATTGCAGCTGATAAGCTACTTACTGAACCAGTTAAAGCAAATCAGATAGCCTGCGCCGAAGTATTAGAAATATATACTTGGGCAGTTTTGGTGGAAACTTTTGGCGATGTGCCGTACACGCAGGCCCTGAACATCAACTCGGCACTGCCGGTATATGATAGTCAAGCTGCTATCTACGCTGATCTTATTACGCGCCTAGACGCTGTTATAGGACAACTTAAGCCAGGTGCAGGCTTAGGCGACTATGATTTGATCAATGGCGGCGACATGGCGTTGTGGTTGAAATTCGCAAACTCTCTGAAGCTGCGGATGGCACTCACTATTGCTGATGTAGATGATGCCAAAGCCAGAACCATGGTGGCCTCTACAGTTGGAAAAGTTCTTGCTTCCAATGATGACATCGTTGACTTGGCATTTGATGCTACTTTCCCGAACACCAACCCTTTATATGAAGATTTGGTAAGAAGTGGACGTAATGACTTTGTAGGTACTAGCCTCTTCGTTGATCAACTAAGAACAAAGGAAGATCCACGCCTAGACGACTACTTCAATCCTGCGGATTCGCCTGCAGCAGGTGCACCTGATTTCGTTGGAGGAGAGTATGGTGCGTCAAATCCATACGACGAGTATTCTCCTGCAGGTGATAAACTTCGTCAGCAGACATTGCCTGGTGTAGTGATGTCCTACGCGCAAGTTGAATTTATGCTAGCTGAAGCAGTTGCAAGAGGCTACATCGCAGGGACAGTTACGGAGCATTACAATGCAGGAATCACAGCATCGATTCTAGAGTGGGGAGGCACGCAGGCTGAGGCAACGGCTTACTTGGCACAGCCGAGTGTTGCTTACGCCACCGCACCAGGTGCTGACTACAGAGAAAAGATAGGTAACCAGAAGTGGATTGCGCTGTACAATCAGCCTACTGAAGCTTACAAGGAATGGAGAAGACTGGATACACCACGTCTTACCAAACCAGCCACAGCCAACAGCGAAATTCCCTTGCGCTTACCTTATCCAGTCGCCGAGCAGAACGTGAACACGGCTAATTATAATGCCGCTTCTTCTGCAATCGGTGGTGATGTGGTAACTACCAAACTGTTCTGGGACAAGCGTTAGTAGCGTACATCCTTGTAAAGGAAAAAAAGGCTGTCGATATCGACAGCCTTTTTTTGTGCGTACCTGAACGATCAACTGTGCAAGAGCCGCTAACGCGCTTAAAAGATGCACCCATCAAGCGTTGCAGTGTCTAAGCGGTTAGCATGAATGGCGAAAATGCTACCGTCTGTGCTCCTAAAGTAAGTGCTTGTGCCTTACTGATTACTGTTTCGAACTCCCGAAATATTGAAATAATTGCGTTTGAGTGGTAGCCGTAACATTACTAATTATCGGCTAAAATGATTTAGGTAGGTCTGTTAGATTAAGTGCTGTATATGAAAGCTAAAATGTCTTTAGTTAGGACTATTATAGGACATAATTATACGTGATATGGTGGAGTTTATTTGTTATGTTTGAAAAAAGCATTCTTCAAATATTCAATTTCACTCACTAAACTACTTAAGCTACATGAGAAAACTTTTCCTCAGCGCGCTTCTCGCGTCACCTGTCCTGATGCAGCAGGCAGTGGCGCAAGATCGCAGTATTTCGGGCCGCGTAACTGACTCAGCAGGTGGCCAAGGGCTTCCTGGCGTGACAGTGCTTGTAAAAGGAACTACTGTTGGAGCCTCTACTAATTCTGATGGCTCTTATATACTGAACGTACCTGCTTCGGCAACAACTCTCACGTTTAGCTTCATTGGGTATGGCACAGTAGAACGCGCTATTGGGGACGGTTCAGCAATTAACGTGGGACTGACCGCCTCTGCACGTGATTTAGATGAAGTGGTAGTAACCGGGCTGGCTACTAGTATAAAGCGGTCAAATCTCGCTAATGCTGTAACTACTATCTCAGCGAGAGAACTTGTAGGTAGCACTAGACCAGTAACTGTTGATGCGGCCTTAAATGGCAAAATTGTAGGGGCTAATATTGCTCAGACGTCTGGAGCGCCTGGCGGAGGGGTAGCTATTCAATTGCGCGGCATTTCTTCTCTTACTGGCGGTACACAGCCACTCTTCATCATTGACGGGGTCTATGCAGTCAATGCCGAAGTTGGGAACGGAGCTGGAGCTGCTGCATTTACTTCTGCAGCTTCGACCACAACCGGACGCAGCTCACAGGATAATGCAATAAACCGCTTGTCCGACTTGAATCCTAATGATATTGAGAGTATTGAGGTGCTAAAAGGCTCTAGTGCTGCTGCTATTTACGGGCAGCGAGCTAATGCCGGGGTTATCATCATTAAAACCAAGCGCGGCCAAGCTGGCCAGACGCGGGTGAGTTTATCGCAGGATATCGGTTTTGCTAAGGCTTGGCGTCTATTAGGTCAAGAGGACTGGACACCGCAGAAAATAGATCAGTATTTCTCATTACCTACTTTGCCTGCTAACCCCACGCCGGCGCAAACAGCGGCGTATAATACAGCCGTAGCTGCAGTCAACGCTAATCGTAACCGAGAAAAGGGATTGTTGGAGCAAGCCCAAGCAAACGGCCAAATCCACGATTACGAAAAGGAAGTTTTCGGTAATACGGCTTTCCTTCGAAACACTTCAGTAAGTGTTTCGGGGGGTACAGAAAAAACGAAGTTTTACGTTTCCGGCACAACTACTAGCGAAGATGGTATTGTAGAACGTACGGGTTTCAAACGACATTCGGTACGGGCTAACGTAGACCAAAAAATTGGCAACCGGGTTGATGTTGGAGTGTCATCGGGTTATTTTAACTCTACCAATCGCCGAGGCTTCACTGGCAATGATAACCGCGGTGTAAGCTTGGGGTATACCTTAGCATCTATACCTACATACGCACAACTATTTCCAAATGCGCAGGGAATATTTCCCGTAAATCCTTATGGCGGCGATAACCCGCTAGCTATAGTGGAGCGTTCTATCAACGAGGAAACTACTAATCGTGCGGTACAGGCGGCTACTGCAACGGTACGCATTATCGAAAACGAACGGTCATCATTGCGTTTGGCAGTGCAGGGCGGCGTTGATTTTTCGAGCAGTAATGCCTTTCTAGCATTGCCAGCCGATCTTCAGTCGCAACGTAATATTTCGGTAGCAGCTGATCGAGGGGCGGTTCGAGTGGCCAAAAACCAGTTTTTTAACACTAATCTGCAAGGCTTCTTAGTATACGATTGGCGGCTAGGGGAGTCTATAAACCTTACCTCACAGGTAGGAATGGTGCGTCTGCGATTGGACCGCAATCTGAGCTTCAGCCAAGGCCGGGGCCTGGCACCAGGCGAGCCGCTTTCACCAAACCGCAGTTCCAACGTGTCGCAGGAAGTTGATCTTCAATCAGAGCGTGACTTAGGGTTGGTGGCTCAGCAAGAAGCAAATTTCCGCGACCAAGTAATTGCGACGGCTGGAGTACGATTCGACAAATCAAGCCGCAACGGTGATCCTAATAAATATTATGCTTTTCCCAAAGCGTCGCTGGCAGTCAATGTGGCCAAGTTTGATTTCTGGTCGATAGAGCAGGTGAACCTGCTGAAACTGCGTGCTGCATATGGTGAAACCGGTGCGCCGGCTTTCTTCGGGGCTGCTTTTTCGCCGCTGGTCAACATTACTACGGGTGGCCGTCCGGGATTTTTGCCTTCTACTTTGGTTGGTCTGCCCACAATTGGGCCGGAACGCGCCTCTGAATTTGAGGCTGGAGTAGACATTAGCTTGTTCAACAACCGAATCGGGCTCGAAGCTACTGTTTACAACAAAGTTGCTAAAGACTTAATCAATACATTCGTGTTGGCGCCAAGCACCGGCGTGACGTCTATACGGGCATACCCGGTAGGCGACCTGCGTAACCGGGGACTAGAACTGGGGTTAAGTGTAGCACCAATACGAAGCGAAAATTTCACTTGGAATAGTACGACGCAGTACTGGTTTAACCGTAGCGAGGTGACCCGCATCGTCGTGCCTACTTTCAACACTGGTCAGGGCTTCGGTAATGCTTTTGGCCGCAACGTATTTGCACTAGGTGAATCGCCATCTCGCTGGTACGGCTCACCAGTTAACGCGGAAACTAACGCCAACAATCCCAGTTTTCTGACTCGTTATGAAGACGCGCAGCCGCGTTTTCAGATGTCATTCCTGAATAATTTCACTGTGTTTAAGAATTTCGAGGCTTCGTTTTTGCTGCACTGGCGTAAGGATTCGTACACGAGCAACCTAAGCCGACTGTTGCAGGATGAAGGTGGCACTACCGAGGACTGGAGCCAGGATGATGACGGGAATGGTGTGCCTAATGGCATACAGCGCCAAGGTGAGCCAGCGCGTGAATTCATTCAGAACAGTGGCTATGTGCGTTTGCGCGAAGCTAGTCTGTACTATTCGTTGCCAGCCAGTATCCGGACCAGTTTGTTCAAGGACTACGTGCGTAATATCCGTATTGGAATATCAGGCAACAACCTGCTCACTTGGACCGACTACGTAGGTTATGACCCCGAGGTATCAAACTTTGGCTCTACCTCAAACTTTGCCCAGGTAGACGTGAGTTCTTACCCCAACACGCGTCGCATCTTCTTTCACCTCAATCTGGATTTCTAAGCCTCGACCCACATCCCTATGTATATAAATCTGCACAAAAGCACTCGTCCGTTGTTAACGGCCGGTGTTCTGATAGCACTGCTGAGTATAAGCAGTTGTGACTTCACTGAAATCGAACCTGTAACCGACCCTAATAACGCCAGTATCGAAAGCGTATTGTCGAATGCGTCATTACCTCAGTTGAACGCTCTAGCCGTTGGCGTGGAAGGTTCTCTGCGCTTAGGGCACGCCAATAATAGCTCTTACAACCAAGTAGTAGGCACATTGGGGCGCGAGGTAACCGTACTGGCAAGTACTGAAAGTCGCTGGTATGCCGAGTTGCAGGGGCGCCGGGGCAGTGCCACTGTAGATGTGCTGGACGATGCCGCTTATTATAATGGACAGTACACTGATTTTGCCCGGGTAGGTCGCGCGGCACGTGTTCTACTCGCTTCGGCAAATAACTCGCAGGTCATCACTGCCGAACAGAAAAGCGGTTTTGCTGGTTTCACGCGCACGTATGAAGCTTTAAGCAAATTGCACTTGCTGAACTTGCAAGGAGAAGAAGGCATTCGTATCGACTTAGATAACATCCTCCGTCCGGGCAAGTTTGTCTCGCAGACAGAAGCGTTAACTAATATTCGCGGGTTGCTTGATCAAGCTGATCAGGACCTGGCTGCAGCAGGTTCAACTTTTGCGTTTGACCTTTCGACGGGCTTTGCTGGATTTAGCACTCCTGAAACTTTTCGCCGCTTCAACCGGGCACTAGCTGCACGCGTAGCCCTTTACCAAGGTGACTACACAGGGGTGATACAGCTTTTGCCGAACAGTTTCTATAGCCGTACAGCTAGCCTTACGCTAGGCCCTAAAATTACATTCAGCCCAACTACGGCTGGTGACGTTGGTAACCCATATGCTCAAGTGGCTAACGGTACACCTTCCACTCTAGTAGCCGTGCCAGACAATGTAGTTAGTGAGGCTGAAACCGGCGACTTGCGCTTAGGCAAGATTGGCCGTCGCACTACACCAGTAGCGTTGGGTGGTATCACTGCCAACTTTGATGCTTTAGTGTACACCTCGGGCACGGCACCAATTGATATCATCCGCAACGAAGAGCTGATTTTAATTGCAGCAGAAGCCCGTGCCCGTACCAACGACTTCGTTGGAGCTCTAGAGGATATAAACACAATCCGAGCTCGTGCAGGAGGCCTAGTGGCTCGTACAGCAGCAACCTTGCCTACTACCGTTACCGCCTACATTGATGAGATTTTGCGGCAGAGGCGCTACTCATTGTTCTATGAAGGTCATTGGTGGGTAGACTTACGCCGTCTTGGACGACTAAATCCTGCTCCGGCTCCTGGAGTTACTCTGGCATTCACGCAGACTCCTTACAAGCTGTTCAACCAGATGCCACGTCCATTTGCTGAAAAGCAGTGGGATGTTGCCAATCCATAGTACATAATTAACACTAGACTGACTTTAGAGCTATTTTAACTAGTATCTACTCCCAAAAAGAAACCCCCGTACTAGATAGTACGGGGGTTTCTTTTTGGGAGTAGATACTAGTGATGGCACCTTTAAAAATGACAACATAGTTCCACTCTACTAGCTCTGCATCAAAAAGCCTTTGATATACTCATCTAAATCCCCATCCAATACATTCTGCACGTCGGTGCGTTCGATGCCGGTGCGGAGGTCTTTGACTAGCTTGTAAGGGTGCAAAACGTAGTTGCGAATTTGAGAGCCGAAGTCGATGCGTTTCTTGGTGGCTTCTACTTTGTCGCGCTCGGCATGGCGCTTGTCCATCTCAATCTGGTAGAGGCGCGACTTGAGCATACGGAGCGCATGTTCTTTGTTCATGAGCTGGCTGCGCTCGATCTGCACGGCGATGATGATGCCGGACGGAGCGTGCGTGAGGCGTACAGCCGTTTCCACCTTGTTTACGTTCTGGCCGCCGGCACCACCGGCCCGAAACGTATCCCAACTGATGTCGGCGGGGTTGATTTCGATGTTGATGGTGTCGTCGATTACGGGGTAGGCGAAAACGGAAGCGAAGGAGGTATGGCGTCGGCCGCTACTGTCGAAGGGCGACATGCGAACCAAACGGTGTACACCAATTTCACTCTTAAGGTAGCCATACGCGAAGTCGCCATCAATTTCCAGTGAGGCAGATTTGATGCCTGCCCCTTCACCGGGTTGGTAGCTGATCTGGCGCACGCCAAAGCCGTGGCCTTCAGCCCACATAATATACATGCGCATGAGCATTTCGGCCCAGTCTTGGCTTTCGGTGCCGCCGGCACCAGGGTTGATGTCGATGATGGCAGACAACTGATCTTCCTCGTCGGAGAGCATGCGCTTGAATTCCAACTGCTCTATCTTCTTGAGCGTGGCGTCGTAGTCGGCTTGCATTTCCGTTTCCGACACGTCGCCTTCTTTGTAGAAGTCGAACAGCACTTCTGTATCGGCTAGTGCTTGCTGCACGGCCTCGTAGTCGTCGGTCCAGGTCTTGACTGCTTTAATCTCGCGCAGGGTGGTTTCGGCGGCTTTGGAGTCATCCCAGAAGCCAGCGGCAGTAGTGAGAGCCTCGGTGGCTACTACTTGGGCTTTGCGGCTGTCGTAGTCAAAGATACCTCCTCAGGGCCTCAGCGCGGCCCTTCAATTCCTTTACCTGGTCTTGGGTCATCGGGAATACTTATGTGAATGGATAGGAGCAGATGAGGCAGTACGACCCAAACGAAGCGTAAGGCTGCGTTTCAGGTACCTGTTCATTGCGAGACAAAGGTCCGTTAAAAAAACAAGAAGCCGATTCTTTCCTAAGAATCGGCTTCTTGCAGTGTTTATGTAGCAGGTAGCTTATACGGCTACCATCCAGTTGTGAGAGTCAGGGGCCTGGCCGATGCGGATAGCGTGTAGTGCAGCCGTTGCCCGAGCAGAGAAACTATCGGTACCCGGTGCCGGAAGTTCATAGTTTTGTCCTTGATAGCCAATAACAGCAATAGGAGCAATGGTAGCCGCAGTGCCTACACCAAAGGCTTCTTCTAGCTTACCAGCTGCCAAGGCCTCCATAAGCTCTACTGCTGACACTTTACGTTCTTCCACCACCATGTCCCAGTCGCGGGCTAACTGGAGCACACTGCGGCGAGTAACACCATCAAGAATAGACGTGCTGAGCGCAGGAGTGATGACTTTGCCATCAATCACAAAAATGGCATTCATGGTGCCCGACTCTTCAACGTAGCGGTGCTCGGAAGCATCGGTCCAGATAAGTTGGTTGTAGCCTTCTTGCTGAGCAAGCTTGGTCGGATACATGGCAGCTCCGTAGTTGCCGGCGTTCTTGGCGTAGCCTGCGCCGCCTTCTGCGGAGCGTACATAGCGTTCCTCAAAACGTACCCGAAGCGGCTTGTTGTAATAGAGTCCTACCGGGCACGTGAAGATGATGAGGCGGTAGTCGTTGGAGGGGCGCACGCCGATAAAGCCATCGGTAGCAAACATGAACGGCCGGATGTACAGGGCGCTTCCGGGGCCATCAGGCACCCAGTCGCTATCAAGCCGGATGAGCTGGCTGAGACCTTGCATGAACAGCTCTTCAGGCACTAGCGGCATGCACATGCGCTCCGCCGAAGCATTTAGGCGGCGCAGGTTGTCATAAGGACGAAAGAGGGCAATGTTGCCATCCGCATTTTTGTATGCTTTCATGCCCTCGAAAATGGCCTGGCCATAGTGCAGGGCCGAATTTGCTGGGCTTACGCTTATGTCGCCGTAGGGCACTATCTGCGCGTCCTGCCACTCCCCGTCGCGGTAGTCCACCACGAACATGTGGTCGGAAAAGGTTTTGCCGAACTCAAGGCGTTCGGGGTCCAGCTGTTGCAGGCGTGATGCCATGGTGCGCTGCGTCCGGATGGTGAGGGTGTCGAGCATGAAAAAGGAGATGAAGAGGGAAGGATGGGGAATTGGGTAGGAGAGGAGCGGGCAATAGAAGCGTTTCTGCTAGATGACTTACGTATTCAAACGATAACCAGCAATCAGAAACTGAAAAGTAATCTACATCCTAGGCAACCAGGTGACTTCTTCGGCACCGAGGTCGTGCGCCATCTGGCGGCTAAGGACAAATAGGTAATCAGATAGCCGGTTTAGGTACATCACCACCAAGTCGGCCACAAAAGAGTCTTCGCGAAGATGAATCACTAACCGCTCGGCCCGGCGGCACACGCAGCGCGCTACGTGTGCAAACGACACGGATTGATGTCCCCCAGGCAACACGAACACGCGTAGCTCGGGTAGCTGTGCGTTCATGCGGTCCATCTCTTCTTCCAGCAGCGTCACGTCAGTGTCATGCAAATCCGGAATCTTCATCTTCGACTTTTCAGGATCTGAAGCCAGAGAAGCACCGATGGTAAAGAGGCGGTCCTGAATTTCTTTCAGCAAGCCACGATGAGAAGCATTCACGTCCTGGTCGCGGAGCAAGCCAATGTAGGAATTCAACTCGTCGACGGTACCGTAACAATCGATGCGCAAACTGGACTTGGGCACACGCGTGCCCCCAATGAGCGAGGTGAGGCCTTTGTCGCCGGTTTTGGTGTAAATCTTCATGAAATGGAGGTTAGCGTTATGGCCGCTAGGATAACGCTGCGTTTCAAGCCATTGCTGCGCTGTTGAAAGTGAAACGTCATCCCCGCAAAGAAATGACTTTTCTTCGGCAGTGTGGTAGATGCAGAGAGTAACACACTAACGACAAAAAGGTCTTTCCTTCGTTGGGATGACGAACGATTTATTCTTAGCAGGCAGAAGAACTACAATTGCTTGGTGGCTTGCTCATGATGCAAAGCCACGTCTGTATTTATCTGGTCAGACTCTATAAGGCCGTCGCGTAGGCGAACGATGCGGTGCGCATAGCGGGCAATGTCTTCTTCGTGCGTCACCATAATAATGGTGTTGCCCTTGGCATACAAGGCTTCGAAGAGGTCCATTATTTCGTAGCTGGTCTTGGAGTCAAGGTTGCCAGTTGGTTCGTCCGCCAGAATGATACTAGGATCATTGACGAGGGCCCGGGCAATGGCCACGCGTTGGCGCTGACCACCGGATAGCTCGTTGGGCCGATGCTTGGCGCGGGTGTCGAGGCCTACGCTGCGTAGCGCCTGCATGGCTTTCTCTTCGCGGTCTGCTTTGTTGTAGCCAGCGTAAATAAGGGGCAAGGCTACATTGTCGAGTGATGTAGCGCGGGGCAGCAGGTTGAACGTCTGGAAGACGAAGCCAATTTCCTTGTTGCGTACATCGGCTAGCTGGTTGTCGCTCATGCGACTCACATCTTTGCCGTTGAGAATGTAGTTGCCGGTGGTGGGCGTGTCCAGACAGCCAACAATATTCATCAGCGTTGACTTTCCGGAACCCGAAGGACCCATGAAAGCAACGTACTCACCACGTTGAATCGTGATGGTAACCGAACGTAAAGCATGAATTTCCTCAGTACCCATGCGGTACATCTTCGAGATGTCGTGGGTTTCGATAACGGGGTGCAGCATAGCCGGCCGGGTTAGTTCCATGGAGCGACCACCGAGTCCTGAGTTGCTCGGCGGGCGTCATACGTGGTACGAAAGGTAGCGTATTCAGTGGGTGAAAGCAATGTACGAAGCTTGTCGAGGGAGGTGGCGGCGTACCCCGACAGTCCGGCCGGAATAGCAGCTAACGTATATGCCTTTAACACAGCAATAGACTCAGGGTTATATTCCAGAGCACGCTGCAAGGTGGAATAAGCCGTCAAGTAGTCTTGCCGCTGCGTGAAGAAATCGGCGGCGGCTAACAGGCCAGTTTCTTCGAAGGGAGCCTCGCGCGTCAGCTGATTGAACAACAGCTGAGCTTGGTCTGGCTGGTTCATGAGGAGTGCCGCCGCTGCCTGGTAATATAGCTTCTTGGCTTGATGCGTCGGCGAGAAATAGCCGTTTTTAGTCAGTAAACGCAACTCTTCAGCTTTTTTCTCGCGCAGCAGCACTGCACCCCGTACCACGTTCCAATTGGAAGTGGTGCTACCTTTCTGCTGCTTGGCTTCCGGAGCAAAGCGCGCCACGGCCTGGCGGACGGCTTCTACCTGGCCAGCTTGCAGCGCACGTGGGGCCTGCGCCAGCAGGGCTACTTCGCGGTGGCGAGGGTCTGGCAGGTTGAGAGCGTACGTTAGAAGGCTCTCAGGATAGAAGGAGTTGCCGCGTAGCACAACGAATTGTGTTTTTACGGAATCGGACGCAATTGCATATTGCGAATTAAAATTTAGATTTATTACTTGTTGCAACCTCTGAGCCGGTGCTTGCAAGCTGGAATCTGGTCCTTGCGCTACTAAGTTCACCGCCGTGCGAGCAGAATCTAGTTGACCATTTAGTGCCAGTGCATAGGCTCGGTTCAGGTTTGCTTCTGTGTAGCCGTTGCTGGCAGACTCAGCTAAGCGAGCTGCTGCCGAGCTATACGCTTCGTGTTCTAGTAACCATAGCCCTTGTATGTTCTGGTAGTAGGCAGTGCTAGGCGTTGTGCCCACCGACAAAGGAAGCAGCGTGGTTTGAGCCGCTACTACCCGGCCACCATAGTGTTGGGTGAGAGCCTTGAGAAAAGTCAACTGCTCGAAGTAGGAGCTATTGCTGGGCCGGGTTGCTAGCTTGCTCAGTGCTGGCAAGTAGCTGGTATCCTGCTGCTGTATTCGTTGCAGTGCTGCATGATACAGCCGGGCAAATTCAGGGACTGTCAGGTTTGCTTCCGCGTTGGGCGTGAGGCCGGGAATAGGTTGCTGGTTGCTACGGTGCAGCTGATGTAATAACAAGACATTGCTCTGCCAAGCGGCATCGGCTTCCTTGCTTTTCTCCGCAACCAGTTGCTGCGCTTCCTTGAACTGGCGGTTTTGAAGCAGAAAAGCTAATCGGTTGGCTTGCACAACTGAACTGCCAGGAGCTGCTGCCTCGGCCCGGTCGAGATACAACGCTACCGAATCGGTGAGAGTAGAGCGGGTATATAGCAAGGCCAGGTCGTTGTTGAGGCTCGCACTGGTAGGAGCACTTTTCAAGCCCTGTCGCAAGGCAGCCAGTCGGTCAAAAAAATCGGTAGGCTCGTTGTAGAGCGCCGCTAAGCGCAACGATACCTTCTCAGAGGGCCGACGACTGAGCGCCCGACGCAGGATGTTGATTTCGTTTTGGCGCTGCAGCCGATACCGATACAGCGCGGCGCGGCCTAGGCTGGCTTTGTGGTTGTGCTCGTCCAGTACGTCGCTTTCGGCGTAATAGCGCTCCGCCAGCAACGCCAGTGCATCGCCTTTGGGGTCCATCTCACTTTGCAGACGGGTTAGGTCGCCGAGGTTGTTGTAGTAGCCGGCCTGTACTTGATGAAGCGTTTCGAGGTTGTAGCGAAATTCCACGGCTGCCAGCCCAGCGAGCGTCAGCACATACACCGCAAATAAGGGTAGGCGGCGTGGCTCATACACGACGCGGTATACGCGCAAGCGCTGCCGGATAAGTGGCCCGAAATTGACTAGAACATATAGCAGAAAAGCACCGCCTCCAACTAATAGGGCCAGGGCCGTAAACTGACGGGCAGCCAACAGCAGCGGATCATTGGCAGTAGCAAATGCATAGCCCAAGAAGCCCGCAGCCAGTGCCACAAAAACCAAATACAAGTGAGCAGCGGCGGGCCAGTAGGGTACAAGCTCACCGTAGGAAGTAGCTCGGCGCGGCAAACTCAACCAGCCAATACACACTGCGGGCAGCAGTAAAACCAAGGGGTCGAAGCGCACGCCCGGCAGAATTAGCAGTTCGCCGCCATTCCAGAGATACATGCCCAAGATGCCAAGATACAGGACGCTAGAAGCTACAAACGGCAGTAACCCAAAGCGGCTGGCTGGGTTTTCAGCCTGTGTATTGAACCACAGCAGGCCCTGAATATTCTCGAATGCCACCCACAGCACCAGCAGGGCTACCACTATTGCGCCGCCAAGCGTGGCAAAGCTGGTAAGATGCAGCGCAGTTTCGTCGGCTGAAAAGGTGGACTTGGTGAGCAACAGAGTGCTTAGGCCTGCTATCACTACCCCGAATACCAACAAACGACCCCCAAGTGGTACTTCCGTCCAGAAAGCGTGAAACGCGTAAGCGGGCAGGCCTAATGCTGCTAGCGCTATGATAAGGAAGTACTGTTCCTGCGAATTGAAAATGCCGAGCAAGTCGGCATTCAACGACATCAACAGGAAAATAACCCCTGCCATACCTGCCACGAAAGCAGGCCGGGGCAAGGTGCTGACAACAGCCAAAAAAGCGGCCAGCGCGACGGCCAGTAGTCCCAGTAGCACCCAAGCCGCATCTGGCTGAACGTAGGGCCCCACCATGTCGTGGGTTTGGGTGAGCAGGTAGCCGTTCACCCGAATGGGAAGCTGCGCCAAGCCCACGCGCACTGACGCTAATACGGTCGGAACCGGATTAAGCTGCGACACCGTCTGCACAGGCAGGGTGGCATCGTCGCCAGTGAAATAATAATAGATGGCCAGAAGCAAAGCCCCGGCGGCTAGGCCAAGCAAGCCAAGTAAAAACGGACTGCGCCAGTTTGCGGCGCGCGAGACAGGAATAGTGGGCACCAGCAGTTACTCCAGCACTTTAGGTACGCGGAAATAATCAGAGTCTTTGCGGGGGGCGTTGCGCAAGCCGTCCTGGTGGCTCACGGTGTTGTGCGCATCATCGGGCCGCAGCACATTGATTTCGTGCGACAAGTGCACCAAAGGTTCTACGCTGCTTGTGTCGAGCTGGCGCAGTTGGTCCACCCAGTCCAGGATTTCATTGAGGGCTCCCAACATCTGCTGCTCTTTGGACTCATCGAGTTCCAAGCGGGAGAGGTGCGCTAGTTGGCGCAGGGTGGCAAGGTCAGTGCTCAAGGGGAAGAGAAATTAGAAATTGAGAATTATGAGTTAGGTAACGCCAGCGTAGAGTCTTCTGGTGAAGCTGGTGTTTCTTTCGTCAGTGTAGGTGCTAAAGCTTGCGGTTTGGGCTTGCGCCAGAAGCTTGGTCCCGGAACTCCAGCCGTGTCGGGGCGGAAGGCACTGGCAATCGTGTCGTACACGCGTTTCTTGAGAGCCAAAGCATCCGCCACCGTTAGGCCATTCGTAGTAATGGGCTCGTGTAAGATGATTTGCAACGGCGAATAACGAACGCGCAACCCGCCAACATCTGGCAGGAAATGGTGGTTCAGCGTCATCGTGATAGGTACCAATGGCACACCGGCCGCAATAGCCAACTGAAAGGCCCCATCCTTGAATTCCTCTAGCTGCTCGCCTGGCTTTTTGGCAATGGAGCCTTCCGGAAAAATAACAACTGACCGCCCAGCTTCCAAAGAACGGCGGGCCTGCACCATTGCCCGGCCTCTGCTCATAGCATTGTCCCGGTCAACCACGATATACCCCCGGCTGAAAATGGGACCCCAAGCGGGTACTTTAGCCAATGAGCTTTTGCCCATGATATTCAACCAGCCTGGCAACACTTTGAACAGCAAGGGAATATCAATGTACGAGCTATGATTGGCTACATACACGCAGGGTTGCTCAGTGGGTAAGGGCTTTTTTCGGATTATCTCCACAGGCATGCCCCACATCCAGATAAATAGCCGGCTCCAGTTGCGGTTGAGGCTGTGAAGATGGCGGTGCCACTGTGGCCGTTGGCTCAGCGCCCACTGCACCGGATACGTCAGCACGAATGGCGTCACAAACCAGAAGGTTGCCCAGGTGGTATAGAGTCGGTGGCCGATATAGCGCAAAAGATGCCGCATGTAGCAAAGTTAGGAAGTTGTCTGACGTTGTCCGACACCAGCCCATTGCAACGGACTGGCACCGGATTGACGAACACCATACGAGGAGTCGGCTGACTACCCTGAGGCTGCGCTATCTATCCTGCAACGGCAACCCACGAAAGATCCTGCTTTGCCACTAGCCAGGCAACTGCTCTTTCACCCGGTCTGCCAGTACCTTCTCCGCCTTCAACAGTCCTGCTACACTGATGGCGTCGGTAATCCGATTGTCCATCACCATGCGCACTGCTTCTGCCAGAGGAAGCTTCCAAAGGCGAAGGTCTTCGGTTTCTTCGGGCTCCACTTCTCCTTGCTCTAAGTCCTCGGCCAGAAAGACAAACCCTTCCTCATCCGTCACGGAGTTGGAAGTGTGCAGACGCGCAATATTAGTCCAACGGCGGGCGAGAAGGCCGGTTTCCTCGCGTAGCTCACGCTGCGCAGACTCCAGAATGTCCTGTTCTACTGGGCCGCCACCCATCGGGATTTCCCAACTGTACTCGCTTAGGGTATACCGGTATTGGCCTACCAGCCAGGTATTTCCTTCGGCGTCCACGGGGACTATGCCCAGGCCCTTATTCTTCATCGTCACGACTCCATAAATACCCCGGCCGCCTCCTGGGTTTATGACTTGGTCCTCACGAACACGTATCCATGGATTGTTATATTTAACTTCGGTGCTTAGAACCTGCCAGGGGTTGTGCGTTTCGTCTAGTGTAGGTTTGGAAGTGCCCATGGTTGGAAGATAGAAAGAATAGATTTCAAGCTAAAGGTAAGGCTATACTCCGTTTTCAGCGTCCATCGGGTAGAACAGCTAGTTTGCCGGGCAAATAGGCCAATTGACCAAAAAGTGCTTAGATAACCGATTGAGAGTAAGTAGTTTTGTCATACTCAATTATAGCGCGGGTGGGTATTTGTGGAAAGGAAGGCTTCGCTCGCGCAGCGTCGTAATGATCCTAGGAGTAGGGTGGATGATTTTTAAGATCATTCGGCGCAATTATAAAAAGGGGCTGTTGCGTTGGAAGGCGGCAGCCCCTTTTGCTTTTTCTATACCTTGAGTTAAGTTATTGATTACAAAATCTATATAGATTATTGGGGCTGTTGGGTAGCCGGTTTCACTTATTTCAATTCTTGCTTGCTAAAGCCTATTGTGTGGCGTTAGCATGCCAAAGTGAAGACAAGTAGATAGTATTTGCTTACTAGCACAAACTCAATCCTAGGCCAAGATTCTACTTCAACCTGCTGCGCTGTGCTGCCGTACCAAGCTAAAGTCGGCCGTTCACATTCCGGCTGGCGTTAGGTAGCTATGGCGAATAAGCCCAAGAATCAGGAAAATCAGCCCCAACCCGGCGACCCATTATTCAACCTCAAACACGCACAAGCTGAATCAGAACTAAGCGCTACTACCGGTGGTCTGGGTCCGATCAGCAACGAATACATCAGCACCGACGAAGACGATGAAATAGATGAGGGCCCCCGTGATAAGCAAGGATTGCGGCGCGGCGAAAATCCTCCTACAACAGGTTCGACAGCGGGCAGCCACAAATAGGGTAGTGGCCTACCTTGCAGCATAAGTAAAACATTTCACCTCTAGAAAGGCATCTCCGGCCGCCATGGCTCCCGGGGATGCCTTTTTTCGTGTCTGGCGTTGGGGCCTCCCGTACCTTTACGCCATGTTGCTTGCCTCTCATACTGGACACCCCCTGGAAGCAGGGCTCGACGAAGCGGGCCGTGGCTGCTTGGCCGGACCTGTGTTTGCCGCCGCCGTTATCTTGCCGCCCGATTTCAACCCCGCGTTTCTCAACGACTCCAAGCAGTTGAGTGCTCGCCGCCGTATGGCGTTGCGCCACGATATCTGCCGGGAGGCGGTGGCTTGGGCGGTAGCCGAAGCATCGCCCGATGAAATTGCTGCCATCAATATTGCGCAGGCTAGTTACCTAGCTATGCACCGGGCTGTAGCAGCCCTAGGAATTCAACCCACTCATCTGGCAGTCGATGGTAACCGCTTTCGGGCGTATGAAGGCATAGACCACACCTGTCTTGTGAAAGGCGATGCTCGCTATAAGCACATTGCCGCGGCCTCTATTCTGGCCAAAACCTTCCGCGACGAGCGTATGCTAGAATTGGCGGTGCAACACCCGGAGTATGGTTGGGAGCAGAACGCGGGGTATCCTACGTTGCACCATCGGGCCGCTATTCGTGCTCATGGTACCACCTCGCACCATCGGATGGGTTTCCGGTTGCTGTAAGCATCGGAGTTATAAAAAAGCCAGTGCTCTGTTCTCTCAACGCAGAACAGAGCACTGGCTTTTT
This sequence comes from Hymenobacter tibetensis, assembly GCF_022827545.1. Taxonomy (NCBI): domain Bacteria; kingdom Pseudomonadati; phylum Bacteroidota; class Cytophagia; order Cytophagales; family Hymenobacteraceae; genus Hymenobacter; species Hymenobacter tibetensis. The sequence continues at coordinate 4,341,346 of NZ_CP094669.1, read as the reverse complement.
TATGGCCTTTCCTAGCTTTTCAGTTTCAGCAAATCAAGAAACAAGCTAAAGCCATCAATGGTGGAACCACCTTCGCCGAAGGTGTCGAAGTTCAGGGGCTTGATGATGTAGCCGCTAACCGCTAGGTTCTGGGCTTTGAGACGGTCGGTATCGAGGTCGGACGTGGTCATGATGAACACGTTGAGACCAACAAACTCGGGGTCGGAGCGTAGCTGCTCCAGCAACTCCAAGCCATTCATACGGGGCATGTTGATGTCGAGCATCACTACGCGCGGCAACTCTATCTTTTCTTGGCCACCTTCACCGCGCAGCATATTCAGGGCTTCACGACCGTTGCGAGCAATCTGGAGGGGCAAATCAATGTTGTTCTTGCGCAATTCGCGCTGCACATTCATGATGTCCATCTGGTCGTCCTCGACCAAAAGAATACTAGGCATAGCAGGTGTAGGTTGGATGAATTAGAGCATGTAAATCAGCCCATAGGCTACCCGCTATACGGTTGAGGCTAAATTTTGTGTTGAAATTGTGCTAATAGCCCGATTTTCAGGGTTTGGGCGGCTCTGCCGAGGCCACGTGAATCGGAACGTGGCGCCTTCCCCTTCCTTGGATTCCACTTGGATGGCGCCCCCTTGGCGCTCTACAATTTTCTTGACAATGGCTAGCCCAACGCCAGTGCTTTCCAGTGTGTCGCGCTCGGTAAGTGTTTGGAAGATGACGAAGATCCTCTCGTGGTACTCGGGGGCAATACCAGGGCCGTCGTCGGTTACGGAAAAAGTGTAGAACTGCGTGTCTTCGGTGCAGGCAATGCTTACGGTGCCGGATTCAGGATGGCCGTGGTACTTAGCGGCGTTGCTGATGAGGTTGGTGAACACTTGTTGCAACTGCACTCGGTTGGTAACCAGCGTAGGCAAGTAGAAAGGCAGTTCCACTTGAAACCCATCCGGCAGGTTCAGCGAGTCAATGATTTCTCGCAATAGTTGACGCACAAACACGGGTTCGTCGGCTTGCGGCGAACGGCCGACGCGGGCTAGCTCTAGAATGCCCATAATGAGCTGCTCCATCCGTTTCACCCGCACGCGCATCAACACCAAAAACTCCCGAATGTGCTGCGGAATATCCTGGCCCATGTCTTCCTCAATCCAGCGCGAAGCACTTTCTATCCCTCGCAAAGGGGCTTTCAAGTCATGCGACACTACGTAGGCAAACTGGTCGAGCTCCTGGTTGCGGCGCTCTAGCTGGGTGATGTTGGTATCGATGGTGGTGGCCATCTGGTTGAGTGAAATGGCTAACTCGCTCAGCTCATCGCCCTCCGTATCCTGAATAGCCGTGCGGTACTTGCCCGCCGCAATGCGCGAGGACAGCGACACCATGGTTTGAATACGGCGGCCAATCAGGCGGATGATATAGCCCGCCCATAGTAAGCCCAGCAGAATAGCCAGCAGCGTGATACCCACCGAAATAAGCCGGGTTTCGATGATGCTCTCTTGAAGACGGGTGCTTTGCTTCGCGCGTTGTTTGCGTTCTTCCTGGTCGAAGCCAGCAAACAGCACCCGAATCTGATCCATCAGGACCTTGCCTTGCAGACTTTCAGCCAACGCACGGTGGTCGACGCCTTGAAGCCCTTCCTGAGTGGGTGAGCGGTGGCGGGCTTCGCGCTTCTCGCTGATGAGCAGTTGGGAATAGTTGAGCCACTCCCGAAACATCTTTTGCGCCCGTACGATGCGGGCATACTGCGGACTCTCGGGGTCTAGGTCGCTGAGCAGCTGGCTGAAGTTTTTCAGCAAATACCGCTCGCCCTGATGATACGGTTCCAGTACTTCCTCTTTGCCAATAAGCAAGTAGCCCCGAAACCCAGTTTCCATGTCCACGATGTTGCGCATGAGCATAGACGCTTCCGCAAACACGCGTTGCGAGGCTTGCACCTGCCGGGCGTTGCGCAGCACCTTGCGCGAGAGCTGGTAATTGACCACTACCACGCCCACAAATAGAAGTAGAACGGCTAGAAAACCGGCGAAAAGTTTAGTGGAAAGCTTCAGCTTCATGCAGGCAGAACAGCAGGATGAGATGGTAAGCTGAAAGGTGGCAACAACAGCTAGAGCCCCGTACGCAGCTTCTGCTCCATAGTTCGCAGCAGAAGGGTAATCTGATCGGCAATTTTTTCTATGGCCGGTAAGCCTGCCAACGCCTGCTCGGTTTCGCCCCGCTCGTGCATGTCCATCAGGGCGTTGGCTTTGTGGTGCACAAGGATATGTAGCCGGTCCAACTCGCGCGATTCGGGTAGGTGGCCATAGGGACCTAACGCTCGGTTCTGAATCCAGTGGCCGAAAGAACACAGCGACGGGTCGCGGATGGGACCTTGGCTGGTTTTGCTGCCGTACAAGTAAGAACGTAGCTTGGACTTAAACAGTAGGTGTTTCACCATTCCCGATTCAAAGTCCTGTTTGAGTTCGTTGTTCATAGGGGTAAGCCGCTCTAATACAAGCTGGACATCGGGAGTGAAAAAGACAAAGTGCAGAAAGGGTAGCGGCTGCTCTTACCCTAACGACGAGCTTGCACTCAAAGTTGACGGTAGCTGCCTGCCCGCAGGAATTAGCTAATTTCGCCACCCGAACCCGCATGTATCCTGTTCAAAGATAGGAGAGCAACATGCAAGCTCTCCATAGAGCAATTCAGATTTCTGCGGCGACGCACTACAAGCAAAAACGGAAACTAGAAACTAAACGAATGGCTGAAGACCTCAAAACCGTTGTTCTGAATGATGTACACCAGCAACTAGGCGCTAAAATGGTCCCCTTTGCCGGGTACAACATGCCCGTGCGCTATTCTTCCGACCTCGAAGAACACCGCACTGTGCGGCGTGCAGTTGGCATCTTCGATGTGTCGCACATGGGTGAGTTCCGGGTGCGTGGTCCGCAGGCCCTCGACCTAATTCAGCGTGTAACCACCAACGATGCCAGCAAGCTGGCTCCTGGTAAGGCTCAATACTCCTGCCTACCCAACAAAGACGGCGGCATCGTAGATGACCTGCTGGTGTATAAGCTGGCGGAAGAGGATTACCTGTTAGTGGTAAATGCTTCCAATATCGACAAAGACTGGAACTGGATTCAGCAATTCAACACGGCTGGCGCGGAAATGGAAAACGTGTCCGACGAAATCAGCTTGTTTGCCGTGCAAGGCCCTAAGGCTATTGCTGCGCTACAAAGCCTGACCGACGCCGATTTAAGCTCCATTCCTTACTACTCGTTTGTACAAGGTACATTTGCCGGCGCCCCCAACGTTATTATTTCGGCTACGGGCTACACCGGCGCAGGTGGGTTTGAGCTCTATGTGCCCAACGAGCACGCCCGGCAAGTATGGGACAAGGTGATGGAAGCAGGCCAGCCTTACGGCTTGAAGCCCATCGGCCTGGGGGCCCGCGACACGCTGCGCCTAGAAATGGGCTACTGCCTGTACGGCAACGATATCAACGACGAGACTTCGCCCTTGGAGGCCGGCTTGGGCTGGATTACCAAGTTCAGCAAGGACTTCACCAACGCCGATACGCTCAAAAAGCAAAAGGAGGTTGGGGTGGAGCGCAAGCTGGTTGGTTTCCTGATGGACGGACCCGGCATACCGCGTGGCCATTACGAGCTAGTGAACGAAGCCGGCGAAAAAATCGGTGAAGTAACCAGCGGTACTCAGTCTCCCTCGCTCAGCAAAGGTATCGGGCTAGGCTATGTACAGACGGCATTGAGTGCGCCCGGCAGCAAGGTATTCGTGCAAGTGCGCGGTAAAAACCACCCGGCTACGGTAGTGAAATTGCCTTTCGTGCCGGGTACGGAGGAAGCATAAAAAGGAGGTATATGACCGGCGGCAGAAGTTGAAAAACGACTTCTGCCGCCGGTTTTTCACTTCTGTTCTTCTTCTAGCACCTACTTTCTGTTCATGCCTACTCTTGATATTTGCTTTTCGCCCGAACTCCTACCCCTTTTTGATCTGCGAGGCCGGGTGGCGGTGGTGGTAGACGTATTGCGCGCTACATCGTCTATTGTAACGGCGCTGGCGCAGGGCGTTACGCATATGGTGCCCGTGAGTGAAGTGGCGGCGTGCCAAGCCATGGCCGCCGACGGTTACTTAACCGCCGCAGAACGCGACGGACGCCAAGCGCTAGGCGTGGACCTAGGTAACTCTCCTTTTGGCTACTTAGACGGCGTAGTAGCCGTGCGTGGCCGTGCCGTAGCTATTACAACTACCAATGGCACTCGGGCCCTGCACTTGTCGCAGGCAGCAGACGCCGTAGTGGTAGGCGCTTTCCTGAACCTTGGGGCAGTAGCCAACTTCCTGCGGCAGCAGCAGAAAGATGTGATAGTGGTGTGTGCTGGCTGGAAAGGCAACTTCTGCCTGGAAGACACTTTGTTTGGAGGCGCCCTAGCCAATGAGCTAGCGTCTGAATTTACTACCACTGACTCGGACGCCACGCTAGCCGCCTTGGACTTGTGGCAGGCAGCCCGCCCCGATGTGGCGGGGTATCTGCTGAAGTCCTCTCACGTCCGGCGGCTCAACAGCCTGGAGCTGCATAAAGACATGGAGTTTTGCGTGCGCCAAGATGTGTACGATGTAGTGCCCGTGTACCAAGAAGGGCGAATTACAGCCCTCCAACACGCAGCGCTGTCTTCTGAGTTACGCTAGCCGCTAGCCTAAAGCTATTTCAGCTTCTCGTTGTTGCGGTGACGGTCGGTGTCGCGGAGGGTTTTCTTTTCCAGGTTGCGCTGAAGGGCATCGGTCAGGTTGACGCCGGTCTGGTTGGCTAGACAGATGACCACGAACAGCACATCCGCTAATTCGTCGGCCAATACTTTGTCTTTGTCGGACTCCTTGAAAGACTGTTCGCCGTACTGACGCGCAATAATGCGGGCCACTTCGCCTACTTCTTCGGTGAGCATGGCCATGTTGGTCAACTCATTGAAATACCGAATACCCGTGGTTTTGATCCAGGTATCAACGGTCTGCTGCGCTTCTTCGATAGTCATGAGAAAGGGTAGGGAGTAGTACTACTGGGAATCCAGCACAATGGTAACGGGGCCATCATTGAGAAGCTCCACCTGCATATCGGCGCCAAACTCGCCGGTGGCAATAGGCCGGCCCAGGAGGTGCTCCAAGCGCAGTATGAACTGCTCGTAAAGCGGTATGGCAACAGGCGGCGGAGCGGCCCCGGTATAACTAGGGCGGTTGCCTTTGCGCGCATCGGCCAGCAGCGTGAATTGGCTCACCACTAGCAGTTGCCCGTTTACGTCTTGCACCGAAAGGTTCATCTTGCCCGCTTCATCGGAAAAAATGCGCAGCTGTATCAGCTTGCGCGCCATCCAGTCGAGGGTGGCAGGAGTATCGTCGGGCGCAAACCCGGCCAAGACCAAGAGGCCAGCACCAATCTGACCGGTAATGCGCCCTTCGACCGTGACGCTGGCCCGTTGAACACGCTGAATGACGGTGCGCATAGTGTAGTGTTTAACTAGTGTACGACGGTGGTCGGTTTTGTTGTAAACAGCCTCCCGAGCAAAACTAGCATCTTGCGGCTTCATCTACGGCTAAGCCTTTTGCGCGCTTCTGTTTCCTCCCGTATTCTTGTCAACTATCTGCTGCTAGGGTTGGCCTTGCTGGCAATAGTGGCAGTGCGACTGTACCGACTGCAAGAGGTAGCACTTCCCGATTACGATTCCGTCCGCAACTGGCAAATTGTGCAGGAAGTGGCGCACGGCAACTTGCGCAACCTGTTTCACCACGGCAGCCCGGCTTTTTCCCTGCTGTTTGCGCCGGTTGCCTGGTTCACGGCCGATTATCGGGTTTTCCAGCACTTAAACGCCCTACTGGCAGTAGCGGCGCTGCTGTGGCTACTAGAGTTTGTGGGTGTCCAGAAGCAGGTAGGCGGTACTGAAAAAGCTTTGCTGCTTCTTTTTGCGGGTACTTCCGTGTTTCTAACTTTCTCAGGGCGCGACTTCACGATGGGCTCCATGAGCTTATGCGTGTTTGCAGCGCTGCTACGAACCCATTACGCGCGCTTACAACATCCCACTCCGGACGCGTTAGTGCGTGTAGCGGGGTGGCTGGCTCTGGGGCTGAGCGTCAATTACAAGTTCTTGCTTACGCTGCCCATTCTGCTGGTGCTGGAACTGCTCTACGGGCAAGGAAGGCTGTGGCGGCCTGCTACGTTGAGGCGGGTGCTACTGGTACTGGTGGCGCCCTATATCGTACTGGGCGTGCTAGGCGTGCTGGGCGGATTGCCCTGGTATCGTTGGCCGGCCGTGTACTACAACCTGTTTTTTCCGGGGGCCAGCAATGCCGCAGGCCGGGCGGGGCACCTTCGCTTCGATGGGCTGTACTACCTGCGCTATCTATGGGACTTCGAGTCGCCGTTGTTGTTGCCGGGGCTGGCAGTTGGGTTGGTGCTGTGGGCGCGAGGTAGGTGGCAGGGTTTCAAGCGGCTGCACGTTCCTCTCGGCTTATCAACCTACCTGGGTGTTTGGGCAGGCTGCTTTCTGTTGGGTATGTCGTTGCTGCTGAAAGCGCCGCGGGGGTTGCTGCTGGTGTATCCGTTGTTCTATGTGCTCACGTTCCTGGCGCTACGCCGGTTGATTGGCTACAGCAAGCTGCCTTCTTCGGTGTCCAAAGGAATAGTGGCTGTGCTACTTCTGGCCGCTACAGCTTTCAACTTGTACCGAGTGCAACGAGAAGTCTATGCGTACGCCACCACCCACTACGGCTCGATGGCCAAGCAGCTACAAGCCCGCACGCCCGGCCCGGTACGGGTGGTAAGTACGCTCGGCTTAGGACTAAGCCCCTTTCTTGCCGCCACAGATACCATTGCCGTTGTCACCGACGAAAAGCAACTGGCCCACTGGCAGAAAAAGCAGTTCGACTATGTTCTGCTCGACGCGTATTGGCGAGTAACCAACACCCCACGTTTCGATTCGCTACGCCGCCAGCCGGCCCTTGTTGCGTTTTCAGAGCCCCTGCTTACCTCACCGCTTTTCTTTCTCGAGCATTCTGAATACACTGGGCTAGGCTACCACCAGACCCTGATCCTTCAGCGCGCGGCCCGCCAAGATTCCGCTCAGCTCCGCTTGTACCGCTTGCAGTAGCGCTATGCCCTTACCGCTTGATGCCCAAGCTGTCGAGGCGGTGCTGGTAGCGGCGGGCATTCTGCTTGTGTTCAGCAAAAGTTTCAGCGAAATCAGAGAAGCCGCTGCCGTCGGGGCGGGCGCAGAAGAAGACGTAGCGGTGCGCAGCAGGCTTAAGCACAGCATCCAAACTCTGGCGGTTAGCCGAAGTGATGGGCCCCGGCGGCAGGCCTTTGTGCTTGTAGGTATTGTAGGGCGAGTCTACGAGTTTGTCTTTGTTAAGCACCCGCTTCACCCCAAAGTTGCCGATGGCCCATAGCAGGGTTGGGTCGGCCTGTAAGCGCATACCGCGCCGCAAACGGTTCAGGTACACCCCCGCAATAACAGGTTTGTCTTCCTTCTTGGCCGTCTCGCGCTGCACGATGCTGGCCAGCACGTGCACTTCCGTAGGCGACAACTGCAACGAATCGGCCCGGTGCCGGCGCTCGGGCGTCCAGAACCGACGGTGCGTGGCCGCTGCCGAATCCAAGAAGTCGCGGGCGGAAGTGTTCCAGAACAGGCGGTATGAACCCGGCAAGAACATGGTTAGCACCGTAGTGGTGTCGAGCTGGTAGCGCCGGGTCAGGAAGGTGTTGTCGTTGAGAAGCTTGCGTAGCTCCGCAGAATCGGCTTCCACTTGCTTGCTGATTTGCCGTGCAAGCTGCGGCTTGTATTTGAAGGCATCCAAAGTGAAAGCCAGGGTGTCTTGCTTGCCTTGTAGCAGCATGTCCAGCAAGGCATCATTGCCGAGGCTCGGGTCGAGGAGGTAACGGCCGGGGCGTACGCGTCGCGGGTAGCCTCGCTGCTCGGCCAACCATTCAAACGTGTCAAGGTCGCGGAGCAGCTCATGGCGTCGCAAGGAATCCAGCACGGCCGCGTAGCCGGTGCCCGTCCGGATGTATAAGTAGGGGGCACCGTACGGCGATACGGCCACGTTTGGCTGCCACAGTACACGCCAGGTAGCATATGCTGCCGCCCCCGTTACAAGCACAGCCAGTAGTAAGAGGTACCAGAGTAAGCGGCGGGAAGAGTGGGCAGCTTGGGTGGTTGGCAAAGGAGAGGGTTCTGGTGAGCAAAAAAACGGCAACGCTGGTTGAATGATACTCGAAAACCGCTGGCGCAGTTCCCGCCACGGCTTCAGCCGGGTCCGGCAGTGCGTTGCCAAAGAAGTTGATTCGGTTTGTCAGTCAGGCGCGCTTGGCTTACTTATCGGCGTTAACTAGTGCTGCAATAGCCGTTTCGGTGGCTTGCTGCCGGGCGCGGCGTTCCAATTCCACTGGCTCAGAAGCACGCACTTCGCAGTTCAGGATATGACACCGTTCGCACGTTTCATTTACGGTTCGCTGGATGATGGTTGGATCCTCGTGGAACTGAATTTTCTGGCGCAGGTTGTCGTCGCAGAGTAAGCCAACAGTTACGCTGACAGCTGGCTCGGTAGGACCGGCTGCGCGGGCCAATGTCAAACACAAATACTCATCGTTGTTGGGGTAGCAAGACCGTTGCGCGCCCAGCACAAAGGCCGGAGCTTCGGTTAGAGCCCGCAACCGTGCTTCCTGCACCAACCGAATAGATATCCACCGGCGGCAGTAGTGTTCGTGTAATGCGTTGCCGTGCGGATTATGCAAGCGCGACAAGTGTAGCTCCTTGCTCAGCTTGTAGCCGTCGTCCGTGGCACGGGCTTGGTCGAATCGTAGAAAGAACAAGCTTTGCAACCCAAAATGGCGCGGCAACAAGTTGGTTAGCCGTTGCATGAACATCTCCGGCGATACGTCGTAGCGCGTCAGCAAATCCTGTAGGCGCTCGGGTTGCCACTGCGGTAGCTCGAAGAACTGCTGCAAGTCGCGCACCATGTTTTCCTCTTCCATCAAGAGAGCCCCAGCGAAATACGACGCCTTGAAGTTGTTTAGCACCTCGTCGAAGGAATGTACTGCAAACGTGGCATTCACATAAGGTCGCTCTTTCAAGCCCAAGTAGTTGAAGGCAACCTCGCGGCCTAATACAAAGGACTCTTGCGCTTTGGAGAGGCCCGGCCGCAGCAACAAGCAGCGCGTTTTCGGTTGAAACACTGAACGCAAACGACCCAGGGACGCGTGGTTGGCCAGTGTAGTGCGGTTCAGGGTGTAGCCGTATTTCTCCACTAACACCCGCTCCAGCTGCGTAGTATCAAAGGGCGCTGCGGTGTTCAAGCCTTGTTCCACGCAAAACGTGCGCACATCCTCTTCCAAATCCTCGAAGTAGTTGTCGTGCATCTCCTGGTAGGAGCGTAGCGCCGCCAGAAAGAAGTTTTCCTGCCGCATTTCGTAGTTGCGGGCTATTTCGAAGAGGGTGCTGATGAAGGCGTTCATCTTCGCCGGCGCATCAGCAATTAGCTCTACAATGCGTATGGGGTCCAGCCCAAACATCTCAAGCGGGAATTCCTTGAGCACTTCTGACTGTAGAAGCTCTGAAATCGGCTCTAAACGCCGGCTCAACGTCAGGGAAGTGAGCTGGTCGTAGCTAACACTCAGTACCTTGCTGAGGCTCAAGATCTTGTCGGCTTTAGGATACTTCTTGCCTTTCTCTATCTCATTCAGGTACGAAACGGAAACGTCGCAGGCACGAGCCAGCTCGGCCGGAGTGAACCCACGCTCTTGGCGTAGCTCGCGCAACTTCAGTCCAAAAATCAACCGGACAACTTGGCCGTGGCTTAACATAGGCAATAGGACACAACGATGTGCTTCGGATGGGGGAGGGCACGGAAAAGGCGGGCAGTGGGGCGTTGCAAGTGAACAGCCATCTATTAACCCACAAAGAACAGAATTTCGGAGAGTTTCTTTTGGACAAAATTTAAAACGCGCAAATAAATGCTGATAGGCGTGTTTGATGTTTATAGCGGATATTCGCTTAGTTGTTATAGCTCGATCCTGTGTTTGCTCTACATTTCTTCCTCCTGTGTCACCACATGTTAATCTTCAGCCCTTTGCTGATAAGCTGAGGTATTTACATTTTCGGTCATTGCGTTCGTAACCGAGCTATACCGTAGGCGTGGTCAGAATACACAGCAACTCTTGAGGCGGCCCCGCGCCGGATTGGAAAGCACTTTCTACCCATTGAAAAAGGCTCACCAACTGGCAAGCCTTTTTCAATGGGTAATAGCTACCAGAAAATTCGTGCATTCCTAGGACTCCAGTTAAATCAAGGAGTTAGAAAGGTTGAGCTATCGAGTCGTAATCGAGGTTGTGGCGCTGAGCGGTTTCGCGCAGAATGGTTTTCTGCCAAGGGCGTAATACCTGCTCGGCGCCTAGCTCTACAATGTCTGCCACCAGGCGGTTGGAGAGGACCAGGTTAGCGACAAAGCCGTTGACGTCGGAGGTGACGTGAGTTTTCAACTGAGTAAGTAGTTGCTCACGCGCGTCGGCACGGGCTGCTTTCTCACCGGTCAGCCGCCGCCGGAACGGGAACCGGCGTTGCTCGGCAGGAGCAGTAGGCTCAGGTACAGGCACGAAACCTTCAGCCGATAATGCAGCCAACTGGTCGAGGTAGGGGGCACGTTTGAGCTCGGGGTGCAAACCACGAGCCGCTTTCCACGCATTCAGGTTACGCGGCAGGTCGCGTACTAGCTCGGGAAGGCGCTCGTTAGCAAATACCATATAAGGTGGGCGGTCTAGTTGCCGGGCTACCTGGTCGCGGAGCAGGTATAGGTCGCGGAACAGGGGGAGTTCCTGCGGTAAGATGCGGTATTTACCGGCCATGCGTAGGTAAGGCCGCTCGTCTCGGGAGTAGCGCACGTCCTCGAGGGCAGCATTTTCCTCTTCAGCCCAGTGGGTACGCCCCAGGGCCGCTAGCTTGTCGCGCAGCCGATCTGCCAGTTCAAACAGGAACAGAACGTCGTTAGCGGCATACTGCATCTGCGCTTCAGTAAGTGGACGCTTCAGCCAGTTCGATTTCTGTTCGCCCTTGTCTACCTCAATCCCTAGTTCGGCCTGAATCAGGCGGCCTAGGGAGATGTTGTTATCGGCCTCCGCCAACAGCGTGTACTGCACGCTAGTATCCGTGATGTGGCGAACATGTACGCCGTATACTTCATCGAGAAGCAGAATATCAGACTTGCAGCTGTGAAACACCTTCTCAACGGCTGGGTCGCGAAGAATAGCGAAGAGTGGCTCCAAATCATGGGCCGGATTGGTGAGCGGCAGCGGGTCGATGAGATACGGCGTCTCCCCGTCGAAAATCTGGATCAGGGCCAGATTGCGGCCATACCGGTGGCGCATATCATCGAATTCCAGGTCAATAGCAATACGAGGAACAGTCCGCAGACTGTCAGCGGCGTGTTGCACCTCGGCCGCCGTGGTCAGGTACTGGATGGGGTTAGACATTCTCAGAGAAAAGAGGGGAACGGAGCACGGCGCTAATTAGCGCTGAATAGTTAAGTAGGTGATGCGAGTAAAGGTAGGCATGACGACTAAGCAAATCCAATTGTACATTTTGTTAAGCGAAACCCCATAATTAGTAAATCAGGATTTTGCCCTTAATTATAGGGGGGTATTGTGAGCAAAAGAATGTTTTTTCATCGTTTGGCCTTACTTTGCAAACTGCTTCATCTGGTTTTACGGTGTTTGGCGTGCTAAGCACTCTATTTCATAGTTCCATTTCACTCTAATTGGCCTATTGCAGGTTCGTTTACATGAAGAAAAGATTATTCATCCCTTTGGCGTGCGCCGTTGCAGCGGCCGCGCCAGCCTGGGCCCAAACCCGTGCCATTAGTGGCCGGGTAACGGGTTCCGACGGCGCAGGCATCCCCGGCGTGACCGTGCTGGAGAAAGGCACTACCAACGGCACCAGTACTGGCGGCGATGGTTCTTTCTCCTTAACCGTACAGCCTGGCGCTACGCTCGTACTAAGTTCGGTAGGCTTCACCACGCAAAATGTTGTAGTCGGCGACCGGACAACGGTAGCCGTGATGCTGAAAGAAGACGCCATAGCGCTAAGCGAGGCCGTGGTAGTAGGGTATGGTACCCAGTCGAAAGCCGACCTGACGGGTGCCGTAACGCAGGTATCGGGCCGTGAAGTACAGAATGCACCAGTACCCAGCTTCGAGCAAGCCATTCAAGGCAAAGCAGCCGGTGTGTTTATTGAGAGTTCTAGCGGTAAGTTAGGCCAGGGTATCAAGGTGCGGGTGCGCGGCACTAGCTCCGTGAGCGGCGACACTCAACCGCTGTATGTAATTGATGGCATTCCAATTATCTCAGAGGACCAATCGGCTACTACGGCTGCCACAAACCCGATTGCTGACCTGAACCCTAATGATATTGAGAGTATTAGCGTCTTGAAAGATGCTTCGGCTTCGGCAATCTATGGTTCGCGGGCTTCGAATGGTGTGGTGCTTATCACCACCAAGCGGGGTAAAAGCGGAGATACCCGTTTTACGCTGGGCTATCAGTTCGGTGGTAGTACACCTACCAACAAGAGGGACTACCTGAACGCAACCGAATACGTGGAATTGATGCGTGAGGCAGGAACTAACGTAGGACGCCTGGCCACAGTGGAATCTCGGTTGCAGCGATATTCAGCCGGCAACAACGATTACCAGCAAGCCCTAGTCAACACTGACTGGCAGGATGAGGCGTTTCAAGATGCGCCATTCAGCCAGTATGACTTGAGCATAAATGGCGGAAACGATAAGACGCGCTTCTATATATCAGGCTTGTACAGCGACCAGGAAGGTATTCTAATTGGTAACAAGTTCGAGAAGATCAGTGCCCGCGTCAACCTCGATCAAAAAGCTACTGACAAGCTGACGCTCGGCTTGAACTTTGGATTGACAAGAACACGCAACAATCGTATTTCCAACGATAACGCGTTCAGCAATCCTATGCAGATTGTGGCGTTGTCGCCAATTTCGCCCCTAATTGACCCGCGCACTGGCTTGCTGAGTGGGCAGTTGGATGTAGCCACCGGCTTGCCTAACAACAACTATCCGGTTTACTACAATCCTTTGTTGAGTGAGGCGGGAGCCAGCTACGTTTCCACCGTGTATCGCAACCTGGGAAATGTATTTGCGCAGTACGAGTTCATTCCAGGCTTGTCCTTAAGGAGCGAGCTAGGAGTGGACTTACTCAACCAGGAAGAAGACCAATACTCCGGGCGCATCACTGCCCGTAACAATGGGCCTAATGGCGGCGACGGTTTCAACCGCTACGTAGTGAACGGCCGCTACACCACCAACAACTTCCTGACCTTCCGGAAAACCTTCAACGAAGTTCATCTGGTGGAAGCTGTAGGCGGTATGGCCTATGAGGAGCGCCGCATCAAGGCGAATAGCGTAACAGCCCAACAGTTCCCCAGCGACGCGTACACCAAAATTACTAGCGCCGCTTCCATTACGGCAGGTTCTTCCTCCGAAACAAGTAGTTCTTTGCTGTCTTATTTCGGGCGCGGAACCTACTCCTACAGCAGCAAGTACCTGCTAAGCGCCAGCTTCCGAGTGGATGGCTCGTCGCGTTTCGGCAAAAATAATCGATATGGCTTCTTCCCAGCAGCTTCCTTAGGGTGGGTCCTGACGGAGGAAGGCTTCCTGAGTGAGCAGAATGTGTTGAGCTTCCTGAAGCCGCGCGTGAGCATCGGCCGCACAGGCAACCAAGGTTTCACCGACTTTATTTCCCGATTCCTGTACCGAGCCAATGCCTATGCAGGTGTACCGGGCCAGCGTCCCTTCCAGCTAGCTAATCCCGACTTGAAGTGGGAAACGACCACTCAAGTGGATGCCGGATTGGAGTTTGGCTTCCTTGATAACCGGTTCAGCGGCGAAGTTGATGTGTATCAAAAGAAAACCGAAGGTCTTGTACTGAGTGTAAATCAGCCGGGCACCACAGGATTCACGTCTCAGTTTCGCAACGTAGGAGACCTGGAGAACCGCGGATTGGAATTCGCCTTGACCACGCGCAACCTGATTGGTGCTTTCACCTGGACAACGAGTTTCAATACTTCCTTCAACAAAAACAAAATTACCAACCTCGACGGTCAGGTTATTGAGGGAGGATTCCTGAACCGGGCAGTGGAAGGCCAGCCAATAGGAGTGTTCTTTGGGCGTGAGTACGCGGGCGTAGACCCTGCCAATGGCAACGCCTTGTATTACCTGAATACAGTAAATGCCGACGGCTCACGCAGCCGGAACACCACCGACGTATACGAAGACGCCGAGCGAGTGATAATTGGTAACCCGAATCCGAAATGGACTGGTGGCGTAACCAACACCTTTGCGTTTAAGGGTATTGACTTGAGCGTACTGTTTCAGGGCGTATTTGGCAACGATGTATACGATGGCAGCGGTAAGTTCCAGATGGCCAATGGAAGCAACGGCTACGACAACCAAACGAGCGACCAACTCCGGCGTTGGCGCAACCCCGGTGACATCACCGATGTGCCACAAGCCCGGCTATTTGGCGGCAATGGCACCGAAGAGTCGTCGCGCTACCTCTACGATGGGTCGTATGTGCGCCTGAAGTCTGTGTCGTTGGGGTATACGTTGCCTACTAGTCTGTTAGAGAAAGTGCATTTGCAGACTGCCCGGGTATATGTGAGTGGCGTGAACCTGCTCACCTTCACCGATTACCCTGGCTGGGACCCCGAAGTCAATGCCGACTACTTAGCGAGCTTCGATCCTACCAATCCATCGTCGGGTAATATCTCTCAGGGCAACGACTTCTACTCGGCCCCGCAAGCCAAGACCTACACAGTGGGCATCAACATCGGTTTCTAACAAGCCGTCTTCTTCGACTTTCTTATGAAAAATATATTTCGCTCGCTCGCCATGGCTGGTCTGCTGCTTGCTGCTCCTTTGGCTGGCTGCAACGACAAGCTTGACATTGAACCAGTAAATGACATTCCGGGGGAAAACGCATTGCTCACATCCGCTGATGTGCAAGCAGCCCTGGTAGGTGCCTACGACGCCACCAGCAGCAACCGCGTGTACGGAGGCTACGTGCAGTTTATATCGGAATTGCTAGCCGATGACGGCGACTTCGAGTTTGTGGGCACTTTCGTGCAGCCACGCGAAACCCAGTTCAAAGCAGTGCTTACCAATAATAGCTTCGTGTCGGCCACCTGGAACGACTCGTACCGTGCTATCAACATCGCCAACAATGTGCTAGCCAACCTCGACAAAGTATCGGAGGTAGAGCGTAAGCGGGTGGAAGGCGAAGCGCGCTTTCTGCGGGCTAGCTTATACTTCGAGTTGGTGCGCTTGTATGGTCGTGCCTGGAACGACGGCAACCCGCAAACCAACCCGGGGGTGCCGCTGGTATTGACTCCAACTGTTGCGTTCAGCGCTGCCGACAAGGTCGCGCGCAACACAGTAGCTGAAGTGTACGCGCAGGTAATCACAGACCTGAGCACAGCAGAAGCTAACATAGCGGCTTCCAATGGTTTTTTTGCCACGAAAGCCGCCGCCGCAGGTATGCTGGCGCGGGTGTACTTGCAGCAGGGGCGCTTTGCAGAAGCGGCCAGCGCTGCCAACCGCGTTATTGCCTCCAACCGCTATAGCCTTGCTCCTAGCTATGCTGAAGCTTTCGAGCCGACTGCAAATACTTCTGAAGATGTGTTTGCAATTCAAATTACACAGCAAGATGGACTGAACGACCTCAATACATACTTCTCTCCTACGCAAAGGGGAGACATTGAAGTGTCGGATCAGCACTTTGAGCGGTACGAAGCCGGCGATGAGCGTGCCGACTTTTTTGATGATGTGTACACACTGAAGTTCGACCAGCAGTACGGCAACATCCGCATCCTTCGGCTGGCCGAAATGTATCTGATTCGGGCAGAGGGTAATCTGCGCACCGGTGGAACAGTAGGAGCAACGCCTTTGGCAGATATTAACACTGTTCGTGAGCGGGCCGGCCTACCTGATTTGACAAGCGTTACGCTGGCAGACATTCTGAAAGAGCGGCGTTTAGAGCTGTCTTTTGAGGGTGCTCGGCTTCATGACTTGAAGCGCAACCAAGAGCAGGCTACCACTCCTGATAGTCCACCTGTCATTATACCTTGGAACTCTCCTCGACTGGTATTGCCGATTCCGCAGCGAGAGCGAGATGTAAACCCCAACTTGGTACAGAACCCTGGGTATAACTAATCTGCAACCTTGAGCTAGACCAAAACAAAAGGCCGCTCTAGCGCTAGAGCGGCCTTTTTGCTTTAATTGATGCTAATTGGAGTAGGAAATAGCCCTGCCCGCAACGGCAAAGGGCTTTTGCGAAGAGAACCCAGTCTACTCCTCGTCTTCGTCGCTTGCTGTGAAATCCAACTCTCGAGCTAACGCCAAGGCTTCTTCGATAACGTCATCCATGAGAGGCTGCGAATCGGCATCCAACGCGCGCTCGAAGAGGTGAAGAAGCTGCTCGCCTTCCTCGTTGACATAAAGGTTGGTGTAAAACTTGTCGAAGAGTTTGGCGTCCTTCTGAATAATAGTGTCAATTTCAGAGGTGGAACGGGCGCCAAGGGCACGGTGCAGCACTCCCAGCACTTGGCGGCTTTCGTCATGGTCGCCGAGGTCGGCTAGTAGTTGCAGTAGGCTCATGGCAACGGCTAAGCGTACCCGCTCGAAGCGAAACGACAGATCCTTGGCGCTGGCTCGCTCGAAATCAGTGTAGGCGGCCAACGTGGTAGGGGCAAGGTAGCGGCCCGGTTCGGATACGCGGCTAAACGCTTCGCGCAACAAGTGTTCGTAAGCAGACATGCAGGAGAAAAAAAGAAACAGACCAGTCGGCTGGTAACAGTCCTGGGTATATATTGGCGGAGAATCAGGGATATGCAAGCACTTCTTACGGCACCGCCCAGCAAAGGTACGATCGGAAACAAAGGCCAGTGATGAAGCATACAGGCAATTCCCGGCTATCTTTGGTAGAAGCCCTGGTTTTCATTCTCCTCTCCACTCTCACCTGTTCTATAGTAGTATCATGACCCACAAGAAAAAATGGTTGTTGTTTGCTCCCAGCGGGCTGATAGTCATCGGCTTCGGCTCATGTTTAGTGCAGTGGGCATCAGCTAAGAAAGAGCGGGGCGAACCCACCTCCAACTGGGTGGCAGCTGGCACCGTGGCCCTGTGCGTGCTCAATGCAGGAGTAAGCTTGTTTGGCCGGGGCGTAGCTGAAAGCGTGCTCTACCAAGTGCGCGAAAAAGAAGAAGATACCCTCTTCGATTACAGCAACGTGCCACGCTTCTAGCGTCGTCATACCCCATTTGTCTTTTCAGTATAAAAAGCCCGCTGGTAGCTACCAACGGGCTTTTTATACGCCGCGCACCTGCTCTTGCAGGCTGCTTGTATTGATTCCTTTCACTTCTTTTTTTGCTGATGTCCTTACCCAATCGGTTGGCTCTACGGTTTCTTTCCTCGGCTTTTTTACTAGCCCTACTACTCACCGGCGCATTGCCGGGAGCAGCACAGGCCCCAACGGCAACCACTGCAACTGGGCCGCTCCTGACGCCGAGCCAGTTTCTGGGTTACCCGCTGGGTAGCCGCTTCACGCCGCATGCCGAGTTGCTGCATTACGTTGACCACGTAGTAGCGCATTCTCCGGGCCGAATGAAACGGCAAGACTATGGGCAGACTTACGAGAACCGGCGGCTGGAAGTGGTGCAGATAGCTACTCCTGAAAACCTAAGCCGCCTCGATGATATTCGCCACAACAACTTGCGCTTGGCAGGGCTGGAAACCGGCGCCAAACAGCGCCAGCAGCCTGCTATTGTGTGGCTCAGCTACAACATACATGGTAATGAGGCAGTATCGTCGGAGGCGGTGATGCAGGTGCTGTACGACCTGGCCGACCCGCAAAACACCCAGACGCAGGAGTGGCTGCAAAACACGGTGGTGATGCTCGACCCGTGCGTGAACCCCGATGGGCGGGAGCGGTACGTGCAGTGGTACAACCGCGCCCGGGCCAGCGTGGCCAATGCGTCGCCCTACGCTTGGGAGCACCACGAGCCCTGGCCTGGTGGCCGCTTTAATCACTACTATTTCGATCTGAACCGCGACTGGGCTTGGCAAACGCAGCAGGAGAGCCGGCAGCGCCTCACGCTCTACAACCAGTGGCTGCCCCAAGTGCACGCCGACTTCCACGAAATGGGCCCCGATGACCCTTACTATTTCTCGCCAGCAGCCAAGCCTTACCACGAAGACATCACTGATTTTCAACGCCAGTTTCAGAACACCATCGGCGACTACAACCGGCAGGTATTCGACAAAAACAACTGGCTGTATTTCACCCGCGAAACTTACGACCTGTTCTATCCAAGCTACGGCGACACGTATCCGTCGTTCAACGGAGCCATTGGTATGACCTACGAACAAGGCGGGTCGGGCCGTGCGGGGGTGCAGTACGCCAAATCCGACGGAGATACGCTTACGCTGGCCCAGCGCATTTCGCACCACCATGCTACCAGCTTAGCCACTATTCGGGCTGCTGCCGAGCGGCACGTGGAATTGGTGAGCGAGTTCCAGAAGTATTTCGACAATTCCCGCACCAAGCCACGTGGCATCTATAAGTCGTTTGTGGTGGCGGGCTCCGGTGACCCTGGCCAGCTGAAAGCTTTCACAACCTACCTGGACCGGCAGCAGATTCAGTATGGCTACGCGCCGCGCCGCCAACGTACCCGCGGCTTCAACTACGCTTCTGGTAAAGACGAAAGTGTGCAGCTAGAAGCGCAGGATGTGGTAGTGAGCATGTACCAGCCCAAGTCAACGCTGGTGAAAGTGCTGTTTGAGCCTCGGCCCGCGTTAGAAGACTCCCTCACATATGACATTACCGCTTGGGCGCTGCCCTATTCCTTCGGCCTGAAAGCCTACGCCCTCAAAGACAAGATAGCTGCCGATAGTAAGCCTGCCGCTAAAGCCGTTGCCAGCCAGCAGCTAAGCGCCGACGCCAAACCCTATGCGTACGTGGCGCGCTGGAATAATTTGCAGGATGTGCGCTTCCTGAGCCGCTTGTTGCAGCAGCGCGTGAAAGTACGGGTAGCAAGCCGAGCCTTCGAAGCCGAAGGACAAAAATACCAGCCCGGTACGCTAGTCATCACGCGCACCGGCAACGAAACCATGGGCACACGCTTCGACCAACTAGTGCGTGCGCAGGCCGATTCGTTGGGTGTGCTGGTGCAGCCCGTAAAGTCTGGTTTTTCAACTTCCGGAGCTGATTTGGGCTCGGGCTACGTGCGCAACGTGGCGCGGCCTACCATTGCAGTGGTAGCCGGGGAAGGCATTTCGCCCACAGCGTTTGGCGAAGTGTGGCACTTCTTCGAGCAGCAAATTGGCTATCCGGTCACGGTGCTTGGGACCGACTATTTGGGCTCGGTACCGTTAAGCAAATTTGATGTGCTTATTCTGCCGGACGGTAATTATGGCGACATCTACCCGGAGCGAAACCTAGAGGCCCTCAAAACGTGGGTACGTGGCGGAGGCCGCCTCATTGCGCTGGAAGGCGCCGCCGCCTTCCTGGCTGGCAAGAAAGACTTCCTGCTGAAAACCAAGCCTGCCGACTCGGCGGCCAGTAAAAAAGCCAACCCGTATCGGTTGCTGAAGCCGTACGCCAATGCTGAGCGTGAGCAAATTGGGGAACGAGTGCAAGGAAGCGTCTACCGCGTTCAACTCGACAACACGCACCCATTGGCTTTCGGTTATGGGCCTACTTATTACGCGCTGGTACGAGACACGTTGAACTACCGCTTTTTAGGTGAAGGCGGCTGGAACGTAGGCATACTAAAGCGTGACAACTATGCCGCCGGTTTTGCTGGCCGCCAAGCACGCCGCAAACTCACCGATACCTTCGTACTGGGTGCGCAAGACATGGGCCGGGGACAGGTTATTTACCTCGCCGACAACCCGCTGTTCCGGGGATTTTGGCAGGGCGGCAAGCTACTGTTTGGCAACGCGCTGTTCTTTGTAGGCCAATAGATAGTCGGCCATTTCTCTGCGTAACTACCCTCTAGCAAAAACAAAAGCGGCTTGCCACATGGCAAGCCGCTTTTGTTTTTCAACTAGTTAGGCTAGGTCGTATCACCAGGATTCAACTCAGCCTAGTCCTTTAGTCTACTACGTCTTCTGCTTTGTTTTTCACGGCTTTGGCGCCTTTCTTCACGGCTTTGCCGGTTTTCTTGGCACCTCTTTCCACTTTATTACCGGCTTTTTTGCCAGCTACCTTCACATCCTCTTTGGTGTTGTAAGCCTTTTCACCGGCTTCCGTACGACCAGTGCGGGTTTCGGTCTTCACAGTGCCATTGTCGCGCACAGTGGTAGTGGATTTGGCACCGGTAGCATCGTCTTTTACTACTACTTTATCGCCTTGAGCGAAAGCGGCAGTGGAGAAGGCTACGGCAGCGAGCAACATTATGATCTTTTTCATGATAGAGGGGGATTATTTACTGAATCCGGGTCCTTATACGTGTACAGAAAAATAGGTTGCCAACAGTTCAGTTTACGTGCATAACACTGCCTGAATACCGAAAATTATAGTCTGGATAAGTTGCTGTTTATTAGGTAAGAAACTGAATATCGATTGTCAGTATGTTTATTGAAGCCCAGTTGCAATCAGGGAGTTATGATAGTCATTGTTGGGTATAAGCAGCATGATCTGCTTTCCTAGTTATTTATCTCCTTGTAGTTTCCTGTTTAAGCTAGTGCCAGCCTTCAACCGCTACGCCACCGAAAATCATGCGGTTCACTGGGGGCGTGAATATGCCATAGGGATACGCTGCGTCGAGGGCACTACTCTCATTAAGTGCTTGAAGTTGTTCGGGCGTAAGGCGTATATCTAGCGACTTCAAATTGTCGTGGAGCTGGTTTAGCTTGCTCGCACCCAGAATAAGTGAAGTAATTCCGGGCTGCGCTGCAGTCCAAGCCAGGGCAACCTGCGCTACTGGCCGTTCCACTTGCGCCGCTACGGCCTGCAATGTTTCTAACACGCGCCAGTTATGGTCAGTGAACTTCTGGTCTCCAAACGGATTGGGGCCACTAAGCCGGCCTTCGCCAGTAGCACGTGCACCATCACGTTGGTATTTACCTGCCAGAAAACCGGCGGCAAGGGGGCTCCACGGAGTAATGCCAAGCCCAAGCTCCCGGGCCGCAGGCACATATTCGCGCTCAATGCTTCGTTCCACCAGTGAGTATTCAAGCTGTAGCGCAATGGGGCCTGGCACGCCATGTATTGAAGCCATTGTTGCGGCTTGGGTGGCATACCAGGCTGGTATGTTAGAGAAGCCGAAGTAGCGGATTTTGCCGGCCCGCACTAAGTCGCCGAGCGACTGTAGCACCTCGGCAGCTGGCGTAACCATGTCCCATGCATGCAACCAGTATAGGTCGATGTAGTCGGTGCCCAATCGGCGCAACGAGCCTTCCAATGCGCGGTGAATGTTTTTGCGCCCGTTGCCACCAGCATTTGGGTTGCCAGGCTGCGCATTGAAGGTGGACTTAGTAGCTACCACTACTTGGTCGCGCAAGCCTTGGTCGGCTATAAACTTGCCAACCAATTCTTCGCTACGCCCACCGGAATAGACATCAGCAGTATCAATGAAATTGCCACCAGCCTCGACGTAGGTTTGAAAGATGGTTCGAGAAACTTCATCGGGCGAGCCCCAACGCGGGGTGCCGAAGGTCATGGTGCCCAAGGTGAGCGGACTAACTACAAGGCCAGAACGGCCAAGGGTACGATAGGTAGTGAGAGGCATTACGAAGGAGTTAGTTACTCCTCAAAGGTCCGCCTACGCCCGCAGGCAAGAGCTACACAAACCACTGTTTCTGCTACACAAAATGCGGATATATTGATGGCAGCGTAAACAGTACTGCCTACGTGTGCCCATAGTGTGGCTCGCTTCCCTGCTGAGATGAAGTGCAGCTGACTTCAGCTTGTCCGATGTGCTAGAGCTTATATGGTAATAGCAACGAACTGTCGCCGTAGCTCAGGAACCGGTAGTCGTGGGTGAGGGCGTGCTCATACACGCGTCTCCAATCGGGGCCAAGCAACGCAGCTACGAGTAGCAAGAGCGTACTTTCAGGCTGATGAAAATTGGTAACTAAGCCTTGTACTACTCGAAAATGGTATCCCGGCGCAATAAGCAACTGCGTAGTGGCATGCAGGCTGTCCAGGTGTTGGGTGTCCAGATAATGGAGCAGGGCTTGTAAGGCATCAGCGGTAGGCAGGCTAGAACCAGGCGTATAGGGTTGCCACTGCGTTACATGCGGTATGCTGTCAACTGCCAAATGCCCTTCGGCTGCTTGGACTCCAAGCCAGTACACACTCTCTAAAGTTCGCAAGCTGGTAGTGCCTACTGCAAGTATGGGCTTCGGTTGATGCGCAAGGAGCTGGCGCAGCACTGCAGCTTGCACTACAAATGGCTCGCCATGCATGGCGTGGTCGGCCATGTGGGCTGCTTTCACGGGCTGAAATGTACCAGCGCCCACATGGAGCGTTACGCGCGCCGTGCTAATTCCCCGCTGGCTTAAGGCAGCTAAAACGGCTTCCGAGAAGTGCAGGCCAGCGGTAGGAGCCGCTACGGCACCTTCGTGGCTGGCATACACCGTCTGATAGCGCACGGCGTCGGCTTCGGTATCGTCGCGGTTGAGGTAGGGGGGCAGAGGCAGATGGCCGGCTCCTCGCAATACCTCTGCGAAGGTGAGCGCCTCGGGACTCCAACGAAACTGAATTAGGGAATAGCCGTCAGTGGCTTCCAGCCGCTCAGCCGTCAGGGAGGCGGGTTGTCCGTGGGCCTGGAACACCAGTTGTACTGGGCCACTTTTCCAGCGCTTGCCGTTGCCCACCAAGCATTTCCACACGCACCCCGAGGTCTGCTGCATGGCCAGCTCAACGGCCCGATGCGGAGCTACCGGTTCCAAGCAAAACAACTCCACTTGGCCACCAGTGGGCTTATGGCAAAACAGCCGGGCCTGCACTACCTTGGTGTCGTTGAATACTAGGAGGGCATCGGCAGGAAGCTCAGCGGGCAGGTCTTGAAACGTTTGGTCACTGATATGGCCTTCCCGGTACACCAGTAAGCGCGACTGGTCACGGTTGGGCAGGGGCTCAGAGGCAATGCGGTCTGCTGGCAGCGTGTACGTGTAGTCTTGAATGGAAAGCAGACGCGGATCAGGAGTGGAAGTGGGCATACCCACAAAGGTAAATCACGGACGCAACTGGTGTGTTTGGTGCCGCGGATTATTCGTTTCCACTGAAAAAGTAAGCCGACCTGCCACGTGGCAGGTCAGCTCTAATACTCAGGAGTAAGAGTAAGTGCTTAAAAGGTAGATTACCGTTCAGCCCTACGACTTGCGGAAAATCAGCAGGTGCTGCTGGGGCAGACTTTTGATGTTTTCGACGAAAACCATTCCCAGGGCTTCCATTTCTTTGCGCGCCTGCGCTTCCGTCATCTTGTGAATGCGCTTGATTGGCACGTTAGGGTCTTCGCCTCGATACTCTACCAAGGCCACCCGACCAGTGGGCCGAAGCGAGTTACGAATGGCACGCATCATTTCCCGCGGATGATCAAACTCGTGATAAGCATCCACAATCAGCACTAAATCAACGCTGGAAGCAGGTAGATTGGGATTCTGCACCGTGCTCAGGATGGGCTGCACGTTTTGCGCATTGTTGGCCGCTTTGTGGTCGCTGAGGTACTTAATCATCTCGGGCTGGATGTCAACCGCCAAGACTTTGCCCTGTGGCACCAACGGGCTAATACGAAACGAGAAATACCCAGTACCCGCACCGATATCGGCCACTACATCAGTAGGCTTGATTTTCAGCTCGCGCAAGAGTACGTCGGTTCGTTCTTCTTCTTGTCGGTCGCCTCGTTCCAGCCATTCGGCGCCTTCGTGGCCCATCACGTGCGCAATTTGGCGGCCCTGGTAGTATTTACCTATGCCGTTGGGGTCTTGCGGAGTGGATAACCGATACCCGCTGGTATCGGCGGCGGCTTCTACGTCGTTTGATAATTGCTGCTCGGCAGCTACTGCCGAGGAGCTTTCCATTGGTGTTTGGGTACAGGCCGCCGGAAGTAATAAAACGGACAGCGTGGTGGTCCGAAGCAAAGAGGGGAAGAGCATAGGCACGAGTGCAAGTAAATCGTGTTTAGTTTAACATCCTAGCTGGCCGAAGCGTTCGAGCATTCTTGAAAACTAAATGAGGCGCATTCTCACGGTCGAGTTAAGGCAATATTCATGGCATTTTATCATCTATTTTTAGTTTAGCGCGTAGAAATCCCGTTCTTGAACCCTCAAACCAACTTCCTTTCCTTATGAAGCACGTCTTCAACCTTTTCCCTAAGTTGGCAGCTATTGCGGCTGTTGCCTTGAGTATCAGTAGCTGTAACCGGGCTGAGTATGCCATGTTACCCAAGACTGCATCAGCGTACCATGGTACGCAGCGGGGCGTCATTGTGCAGCCTGCTCCAGCTCCGGCTGTAGTTTCTGCTACGCCCGAAGCTACCGAGCCTGTTGCAACGGAAGCCGTTGCCCCAGCAGTTGTTGCTCCTCAAGTAGCCAAGTCAGCTTCAGCAGAACGCTCGGCCGTGGCAGAAGTTGTGGCCACAAAGCCAGCCGCTTCCACCAAGGCTCCTAAAATGAGCTTGGTACAGAAGGCATTGGTGCAAAAGGTCGCAAAGAAGGCTGATAAGCTAGCCGGTAAGGTGCAGATCAAGAAGCGTACGGAGGCTGCTTCCACCAGCAGACTCGAAGGCAAACTACGTCAGGGACTTATTCTAGTGCTCGTTGGTCTCTTGGTGGAGCTTTTGGGTGCGGCAGTTAGCTCATCCCTTATCTACGTGCTAGGTGCCATTCTAATCCTCGTCGGCCTCGTGTTGATCGTACTCTGGCTTCTCGACGAGTTGTAAGCATTGGATTGCTATTCACTGAAAGCCCCGGTTGCCGTAAGCAGCCGGGGCTTTTTATTGCTGGTTGCTAGCTTAAAAACAGTATTGCCAGTAGTATGTCGAGTAAATAAGTGTTTCTTGTTAAGCTTATCAACTAACCTTATGAAACCTTATTTCTACGCTTTCTTGCTTCTGTCTCTCTTTCTAGGTGGCTGTAACAGTGCTCGTTCGGTTATTTACCTGCCAAATACAACGCGCTATAGCGCAACGCCTTCTGTACCACCGGCTGTCGAGAAGCCTATTCCAGCAGTTGTTCAAAATAAATCTGAAGTACTGGACGAACCGCAATTCACAGCTGCGCTTTCAGTACGCGAAGTGACACAGCTACATAGCAAGGCTCAGCAACTTAGACGCAAGGCCCTGCTCACGCATGGGTCGTTAAAAACGATGCTTATTGAGCGGCCAGATACTAATAAAGCTCAACTGCCAGATAAAGCATTGATTGGTCGAACTCGGGATGCCGATACCTTCACTACGGTCGTAAATGTTGTAGGGGGCATCTTAGCACTAGTAGGAATTATCTTAATTATAGCTGCTTTTACTAGTACCTCTCCAGGTTGGCTTCCTCTTGCTTATCTAGTTTATGGAGTATTGGCGCTTATTTTAGGCACCCCATTTCTATTATTTAGGAGTAAAAACAGCACACGCAAGCGAAAAGCTGAAGAGCGTCGAGCGGTCCGACGTGCTGCTAGAAGCCAACAATAGCCTTAGAGGTGCACTACATCGGGTCAACGTCGGCTACGAAGCGGGCTTGCTTGTAGTCTTTCTGATCTTTTACCACATGTATGGCTTCTAGGATATCGGCTTTAGCCGATTTGAGAACGGTATGCTCCCGGCTCAGTTTGATAGTGATTTCCTGTAAGTAAAAGTTGCGGATACGGAAGATATAAGGCGCTTCCGGCCCTAATACCGCCTCGCGGCCAAGCCTGGCCACTAATTCGCCTGTGAGCAGAATAGCCGCCCGTTCGCACAGCAACTGGTCCATATGCTTCACTGCGAGCCGGATGACGCGCATGAAGGGTGGGTAGCCATGCTCGCGCCGCTGCGTGATTTCGTAGTCATAGAACTCCAGGTAGTCGTTGCGGATTACCTTGTCGAAGATGACCTGTTGTGGGTCGGCCGTCTGGATGATAACTTTTCCTTTCTTGCCCTTGCGGCCAGCCCGGCCACTTACCTGCACAAACATTTGGAAGGCCCGCTCGTGCGCCCGGAAATCAGGGTAGTGAATGATGCTATCGGCATTGATGATGCCAACCAGACTCACATTCGCAAAGTCCAGGCCTTTCGTCACCATTTGGGTGCCTACTAGGATATTGGTTTTCTGCTGCTCGAAATCACCAATGATTTGTTGGTAGGAATTTTTGGCGCGGGTGGTGTCCAGGTCCATGCGTTGCACGTTGGCGGCAGGTAGCATCACCTTGAGGTCGTCTTCTATCTTCTCGGTCCCGAAGCCTACGGTTTTGATGTTGCGGGAGCCACAAGCAGGGCATTCCACGGGCATCCGGTCGTGGTAGCCGCAGTAGTGGCAGCGCAATTCGTGGGCCTGTTTGTGGTAGCTCAGGCTTACGGCGCAGTTCATGCACTTCGGAATCCAGCCGCAGTCCACGCAGTTAATAAAAGGCGAGTAGCCTCGCCGATTTTGGAACAGAATTACTTGCTCTTTAATGCTGAGCTTGGTTTCGATGGCGGTTAGTAGCTCGGGCGTGAAGTGGTTGAGCATCTTCTTAGCCTCTCTGCTCTTGCGCGTGTCTACCAATTCTATTTCCGGCAAACCAGCTTCGCCAAACCGTTTGCTGAGCGTTACGAGCCCATAGCGGCCAGTGCGGGTTTGGTAGAACGTTTCAACGGCTGGAGTGGCAGAGCCCAGCAGCGTTTTGGCACCCTGGAAGTTGGCCATCATCAACGCCACCTCGCGCGCGTTGTAGCGCGGGGCCGGGTCATATTGCTTGTAGCTTGACTCGTGCTCTTCGTCCACAATCACCAACGCCAGATTGTCGAATGGTAGAAACACCGCCGACCGCACGCCTATCACCACCTGAAACCGCCCCGATAACACTCCGTTCCACACTTCCACTCGCTCGTTGTCGGAGAATTTCGAGTGATACACGCCCAGGCGGGAGCCAAACACGCGCATGAGACGGGTTACAATCTGAGCAGTAAGGGCAATTTCGGGTAGTAGATACAGTACCTGTCCGCCGCCGTCCAGCGCGTTGCGGATAAGGTCGATGTAGATTTCCGTTTTACCAGCGCCCGTTACGCCGTGCAGCAGCACAATGTCTTTGGTGTTGAAAATGCGCATCACTTCGTCGCGGGCCTCGGTTTGGGCCTCACTCAACGTGAAATGCATGTTGGCCTGGGTAGCGTCATCAAGCGGGAAGCGTGATACAATCACGTCGAACTGTTCGAGTACCCCGTTTTTGATGAGTGTATTGACAGCAGAAGGGGAGAGGTGGGGCGCCGACGTTAAGTAGGCCTTCTCGATACCGTTCTGATTGGTGAATTCGTTTTGATAGACGGGCACCTTTTGCAGGTAGCGCATTAACACATCTAACTGCTTAGGCCGGGTGGCGAGTTGGGTGAACAAGCCTTCCAAGGCCGCTTCGGCTACAAAGTGATGGGCCAGGCGCACCTTCTTCACCACTTTGGGCGCGTATTTGTCGGCCATGTGCTCGAACAGAAACACTACGTCTTTCTGCATCAGGCTCTTAATCACCTTATGAAACGAGGCAACCCCGAGCAACTCTCCCACTTCTGTGAAAGTCAATGATTTGCCGTCTTCTCCCGTGCTCAGCGTCTCGACAATTCTCTCTTCCTGCTCACTGAGCGGATACGGATTTTCTTCGCGGACAAAAGCAGGATGTAGCTGCACCCGCGACTCGGAGCTAAGCTTCAGGGCCGACGGCAACGCGGCGTTAATGACCTCGCCTATGGTGCACATGTAGTAATCGGCCAGCCAGCGAAACAGCTGAAGCTGCGGCTGCGTCACGACGGGAGCATCGTCGATGAACTCCAGAATGTATTTTGCTTGGTACTCTTTAGGCGGCGTTTCGTGCACGGCCGCTACAATACAACTAAGCGTCCGCTTGGCCCCAAACTGCACAATCACACGTCCGCCAATCACGACTTGGTCGTTCAGCTCATAAGGAACCCGGTAAGTGTAGAGCTTGGGCAGCGGCAACGGCAGAATCACGTCGGCAAATAGCGTGACACGGTCGGCAGCGGGTTCTGGCTGTGGCTGAACAAAGTCGAACGTAAGACTCAATGGAAAATCAATCTGGAAGCGGAAAGTAAAGATAACAGGGCAGTGCTTGTGCTGTGTGCCTGCGGCTGCAAATTGGCGCCGGCCACAACTATATAGCTGCCCGCTGCCCCCACGGCTGCCAGCACCAAACTACATCTGCGTCAGTGCTTCCGTCACGGTATGCACTGGCTGCTGGCAAGTATGATTGTAGCACACATAAATTGTGGTCTGGCCGTTGCGGGCCTCCCGGCCTTGCAGCAGCGGTAACGTACTCGTAGTGGTAGTGCCTGCCAAGACTGTGTTGGGTAGGTACTGACGACTAAGCTCCTGCCGTAAATGAGTAGCACCGGGCCCTACAATAGCAAGTTCGGCGGTTGGTTTCAGTTTTTTGGCATACAGAGAGGCCCAATTGGTTAAGTGTTGTGGCTCTTGCACCACCAAATTCTGGACGCGGCGTAGCATAGCCGTGGCTAAGTCAGTGTAGCGGCTGACTTCTAAATGCAAGCCCAGCCGATGGAGGTTATGTGCCATGACAGAATTAGAAGCCGGAATAACATTGTCGAACAGCTCTTTTTTGCGGGCAATAAGCTTCTCGCCCGTATCGTCAGTGTAAAAGAACTGCTCTTCTTCGGGGTCGAAAAAGTGCATTAGTACGTATTCCATCAAACCTGCGGCTTCCTGTAGCCAGCTTTCGTCGAACGTTGCTTCGTACAGGCTACAGTATGCTTGGATAACCAGCGCGTAATCTTCTAAAAACCCACTGATAGAAGCGCAGCCGTTTTTGTAGTTGCGGTATAATCCTGCTCCGTTGCGTAGCTTTTCTTGAATAAACTGTGCGTTCCAGAGGGCCAGGGCCAGAAACTCTGGCTCAGCAAATGCACGATAAGCATCCAGCAGGCTTTGCAGCATCAAGGCGTTCCAGCCCGTCAAAATCTTGTCGTCTAGCCCCGGACGGACACGCTCGTTGCGAGCGGCCAGCAGCTTTTGCTTCCAGCTACGCACCAATGTAGCCACTACATCAAGTTCAAGCGCATGCGCTGCCGCAAAATCCTCGTCGGAAGCGCGCCGGTGCAAAATGTTGCGGCTGTGTTCCCAATTGCCAACGGCCGTGCAGCTGTAGTAATCGGCCGCCAGCGGCTCCTCCTCTTCTAAAATATCGCGCAGCTCTTCTCTAGTGAAAACGTAAAACCTACCTTCCTCACCTTCACTATCGGCATCAAGAGAGGAGTAGAACCCACCTTCTAGGCTGGTTAGCTCGCGTTCCACAAAACTGATGGTGTCATACACCACGTCCCGGTATAGCCTATCCTGCGTTACTTGGTAGGCTTCCGCGTACAGGCTTACCAACTGCCCGTTGTCGTAGAGCATCTTTTCGAAATGCGGTACCAACCATGCCTCGTCCACTGAATAGCGGGCGAATCCACCTCCTACCTGGTCGTAGAGGCCACCCCACGCCATTTCACGTAGCGTGAGGTTGATCTGAGCCAGCAGAGGTTGGCTGGCACTAAGCTGATAGGTGTGGAGCAGAAAGCGCCAGATACTGGGCATTGGAAACTTTGGCGTCCGGTTCATACCACCCAGCTCCCGGTCGAACTTTTGAGCTAGGTTGGCTACGAGTTGCTTGAACTCGTCTTGTGCGAATCCTGCGGTTGCCGCTGGAATGCGGTACTTCTCTAACTCACTGGCTTGTACTACGCGAGCAAACTGCTCGGCCGAGGCATCTAGTTCTGTCCGGTTTTCGCCTTGATATGCCTCACCAATACTTTTCAACAACTGCGCCCAGTTGCCAGGCGAGAAATATGTGCCCCCATAAAACGGTTTTGCTTCCTGGTTCAGAAACACATTCAACGGCCACCCTCCCGGCACGCCCATAGCTTGCAAGGCCTCCATATAAACCTGGTCAACATCCGGGCGTTCTTCACGGTCCACTTTAATGCACACAAAATGCTCGTTCATAACGGCCGCTACCCGTGCATTTTCGAAGGATTCTCGCTCCATCACGTGGCACCAATGGCAAGCTGCGTAGCCAATGCTCACCAAAATAGGTTTCTGCTCGTTCCGTGCACGGCTCAGTGCCTCCTCTCCCCACGGATACCAATCCACGGGATTGTGTGCATGTTGAAGCAAGTAGGGGCTTGATTCCTGCGCGAGGCGATTAGTGTGCGCAGGCTTGTTGTCGGTGTTCATCGGCAGGAGGGAGGTTGGAAAGACAAAACCCGGCCGTAAGGGGCCGGGTTTTAAATCAATTTAAAATCAGGAAGCATCCGATGGCTCGTCGGGCGCCGCAGGTTTCCGACGTGGCGGCCTTGGCGCCCGTTTCGGAGTAGCAACGGGCGGCGCTGTGGTTGAATCAGCGGGCTTTGTGTCTGGCTTCCGCCGACGAGCTACCGGGGGCTTACTGGCAGCGGCTGTTTCTTCTGCTGGATCAGGCGCCTGAGCAGGGGCTGGTGCTTCAACCGGAGCCGCTGGCTTTTTCTTGGCTTTGGGGTTGCCCTTATCAGGCTGGCTTGTAGCTGTTGGCAGTTGTTCTGTTGCAGCTACCGCTTTTTGAGGTTTAGGGCTGGCAGGTTTGCGCGCTGGTCTTTTAGGAGTTGGAGTTGATAGAGCCGGAGTAGTTTCCGTCTCATGGGCTGCTGAATCATTCGGTTCTACTGCTGCGGCAGGAGGTAGCTCCGTTGTTGCTGCTGGGGTTGCCTCTGTCGGCACAGCTTGGGATATACTTTCCTCTGCGGCCGGAGTAACTGGCGCAACAATAGCTGGCCTTATACGGTCTGGTTTGGTGTTGAGGGTAGCTTGACCAGAAGCACTCAAGCGTCCGGAAGCGCCAGTGCCTTTAACAGGAGGAATGGCACTAACGACAGGCAGACGCGTAGGCTCTACAGTATCCTGTACGGGTACAGAATCCGTCGGAGCAGTCACGATAACCGATGATTCAGCTACGGGAGTGACTGGCTCCGGAGTTGTGGCGGTAGTTTCTGGTTCAGGTACTGATGGTTCCACAGGAGCAGACGCTGTGTCTACGGGCGTAGCATACAGCGTCTTTATCCTGGAGTCAGGACGACGGGGTTTGCGCAAAGCAGCAGCTCGAACTTCACTGGCTGAGCGTCCCGTCCGAACGGGGCGCTGCACATTCACCGAGGGCTGTTCATCCACAACGGCTGCAGCAGAGCTTTCTTGCTCGGTAGCGGGTAATTGTGGCTCTGCTGGCACGGTAGCTTCTATAGTCTCTGGCTCATCAGGTGTGAGCAGGGCTATTGGCTCGGCATTAGCTGGCAGTGAATTTTCTGCAGTTTGGTCGCCTAGCCCATCAGTTGGTGTTTCGTTTGACTGTTTGCGGCCTCTACCACGTCGTGAATTCCGTTTCCGGCGTTCCATAGCAGTTTGCAAAGGCGCATCTGGATTGAATGTCAGCGTGACATTGGGAGAAGCTATTTCTTCAAATACCACGACTTCTGCTACTGGCTCCGATTCCACTTGGCTTACATCTTCAGCCACTGGTTCAGCGCCAATAGCCTGTGCAGCGGCTTCTTCAGCCAGCCGAGCCGCATGTTTTTTCTTGTTACGCTTTGCCCCACCCCGGCTACGCCGTCTCTTTTTGGGCTGAGCCACTTCTTCCATGGTTTCCACCAGAGTTTCAGCTTCGCTCAAAGGCTCTGTAGCATTCGGTTCTACCTCAACTGTTTCAACTACTGCGTCTAATAGAATAGTATGTTCTGGAAGAGGAGTTGGTGCGCTCGTAAGTGTTTCGCCCACATCAATGCGCTCCTCATCGTCATCTTCCTCTTCAGACTCGGGTACGGGCTCAGGTTTTGGAGCCGGCAAGTTTTGTAGTTGCCGACGAACATCCAGAATCTCCATCCGCATATCTGCCTGTCCGGCCAACTTCTCCAGCTTCTCTAGCGTGCTAGTCAAGAACTGCCGGTGCTCAGGAGCCACCGGATACAGCGGCCGATGGTTGAGCGCCTGCCGTACAGCATCCCATTCCTTACGGAATCGCCCAAATTCTACATCAAAGTAAGTTCGAGCAAACCGTTCCCAGATGTAGTCTTCTGCTACTGGGGAGGGATGCAGCATATCGGCCGCATAAAAGCGGTAATCACGCAAATCATCCAGTAACAGCTCGTACGCTGGAAAATAAGATACATCAGGAAGCAACTCGCTTAAATAGTGGCAAGCTACCCGTAGCACTGATTTGCTCACCGCGTTCAACGGTAGCGTATCTTTCAAATGCCGAACCGGACTAACCGTCAGTACGAATTGCAGCTTCGGGTTGCGCAACCGCAAGTAGGCGTGTGTTTCCGCTATAGCATTGATAACCTCGTCAGGCGTGAGTAATTCTTTCGTGAATTTCTCTGCCGGCATTTTGTGGCAGTTGCTAACAAACTCAT
This sequence comes from Hymenobacter tibetensis, assembly GCF_022827545.1. NCBI lineage: Bacteria > Pseudomonadati > Bacteroidota > Cytophagia > Cytophagales > Hymenobacteraceae > Hymenobacter > Hymenobacter tibetensis. The sequence goes on along the minus strand of NZ_CP094669.1, from coordinate 4,308,701 downwards.
CGGTTTCTTTTAGGCGGTAAGCCCAAGCTGACCCAAGAGTTATGACTACCACATCAGCCGTAGCTAAAAACACACCTGTGTCTCGTAACTGCTGCTGCAGCGTCTGGAGCAACTCCACGGGAGAGTCGGCCCCTAGCTTCGCGTGTAGGTCATAGCTCTGCCAGCGCCCTCGGGCCTCTACCAAGTGCTGTTGCCAGTCCGTATCCTCACCAGCGGCTGCCCGAAGCAGCTTACAGGCAGAAAGCGGATTGAACACCGTGCCAAAGGGGTTGGTCAGCGTGTGTACTTTCGTTGCCTCCAGCCGGCTTCCAATAGTATCGGAAAAGCAAGAGCCAATCGTCAGTACGCGCGCGGATAGCGGCAACTGGTGCGGAATGGGAGTAAAAGGTAATTCAGTACGGAACATTCCAAACAAATACGGCCAAATACAGCCAACGGACAAGCAACCTACTCAACATCGTTCGTTCAGCCAAAAACGAGGCCTACCGAAATCAGCTGTGTGGAGTACAGCCGAGTTATTTTTACTTATTTAAATAGGTTAGTAACCCCTCTAACGCAAGACAAGCAATGAGAGGATACCTGTTCTTTTCCAAGAACTTAATCAAAAAAGGCCCGACTGCGAACAGCCGGGCCTTTCTCGTAATATAAGTAAGCTTACTCAGCTACCACGTTGAAGCGCACTTTGTGCTTCACTTCGCGGTGCAGGTCCACGGTAGCAGTGTATTCACCTACTGCACCAGGCTCCTGATCGAAAGAGAGACGCTTACGCTCTACGTCGATGCCTTTGTTCTTCAACGCTTCAGCAAGCTGGAGAGTGGTTACACGGCCGAAAATCTTGCCGCTTTCACCAACCTTAGCAGGAATCTCAAGCACTACATTGCCAATCTTGTCGGCAATAGCCTGCGCGTCACCTTTGATCTTGTCAGCCTTGTGAGCAGCCTGACGGATGTTCTCGGCAACAATTTTCTTGTTGGTCTTATCGGCTAGAATAGCCAAACCCTGCGGGAGCAGGAAGTTGCGACCGTAGCCTGGTCTCACCGTTACGGTGTCGTTCTTGTAGCCCAGGCCCTTTACGTCGTCTTTCAGAATTACTTCCATGATTATTTAAATTGTTGATTGTTAGCTGTTGAATTGTCGATTGAAAAGAGTCCTGAGAAGTCAGTCACTTAGCAATCAACAAGCAACAATTCAACAATCATCTATTTTAAAGAGTCGGTTACGTATGGCATGAGAGCCAAGTGACGGGCTTTAGCCACGGCTTGAGCTACTTTACGCTGGAACTTCAGGCTGGTGCCTGTGATACGGCGGGGTAAGATGCGGCCCTGCTCGTTCACAAACTTCAACAAGAAGTTCGGGTCTTTGTAATCAACATACTTGATACCGTTCTTCTTGAAGCGGCAGTACTTTTTGCGGGTATCCTGCTTGTGGATACGTTCGTTGGCGAGGCTCATGGGGCTAAATTACTGGGCTACGGCTTCCGATTGTTTCTGGGCTTTCTGCTGGTTCATCTCCCCGTTGCGGCGGCGCTGGCTGTAGGCTACAGCATGCTTGTCCAAAACGGTGGTGAGGAAGCGGATGATCCGCTCGTCCCGGCGGAAAGCAAGTTCCAGCGTGTCCACGATGTTACCCGAGCCAGTGAACTCCACGAGGAAGTAGTAGCCCGTATTTTTTTTCTGAATTGGATACGCCAATTTTTTTAGGCCCCAAGCTTCAGTGTTGATGATGTCGGCGCCATTTTCCTTAAGCACCTGCGAGAACTTCTCGACCGTCTCTTGCACTTGGCCCTCGTTCAGCACGGGAGTCAAAATGAAGACCGTCTCGTAATTTCTTACTTCCATTACGACGGGGTAGAATTTGATTGTGAAAAAATTAATGAGCCGGCAAAGATACAGTTTTTCCCGCGCGCTTCCCACCTTCAGTGATAAAATCTTTCTAAGTTACAGTTCTTAACAATTTGGGTGTCAGTTAGCAAACCTTCGCCGTGCGAAATAGGTTAGCTAAATGACAAGCAGTCGTGGGCTGGTAAGTAGAGGGAAGCCGGGTTAGGTCTGCTTGCTGCACCTATAGTATAAGGTGCAAGACAAATGGTATCAAGAATGATTCCAAACAAGCTCAGCTAGGCGAGAATTAGGCTTTTCTGGTTTGTTCTCTACGATTCCTGACCTACATTTGTGGCCTTGAAGCACCCCCTCGCGTTTCTTTCCTTATAGTAAAAATGTGCTATGAATAGCATTCGCCTTCGTTCCTTTTCTCACCTCTTTTTAGCTCTGTTTCTAACGTTTACCGCCGTGGGTAATTCCTCGGCGCAAGACGTAGGCGCGGCTCCGGCCGTGAGCCAAGAAGGGGTAACCCCAGGCTCCACTGACGGAGCAACACCCGCCGCTGCTGCTGCCCCCGCTGCAGGAGCAACTCCCGGTGCCGGTGGCGGCGACGCAGCTGCCATTGCCGCTGGTGACGCATTATTCAAAGGCAACTGTGCTCAGTGCCACGCTGTGAATGATGTAGTAGTTGGACCAGCCTTGGCTGGCATTACCAAGCGTCGTCCGGTATCTTGGCTGATTCCTTGGATCAAGAACTCCAGCAAAGTCGTGGCCAGTGGTGACGAGTATGCTGTGAAGATCTTCAACCAGTATCAGAAGCAGCAGATGCCTAGCTTCCAGCTGTCAGATCAGGAAATCACTTCTATTCTGGCTTGGGTTACTTCCCAAGAAGGTGGAGGAGCATCCGCTACAGGTGGTGGCACTGGTGTCAACAAAGACAACCCTGCAACTGACACCAAACTTGGTGAAGGAGGCGAAGGTGCCGCTGGTGCCGGACAATACGCTGACATCCTTCTGATTGTGTTGGTGGTTGTTCTTATCGTGCTTGTAGTGACGTTGGTTATTATTGCCAACATCATGAAAGATGTCCTGCGTGGTCGTAAAGACCTCGATGGCCGCGACGTAGAAATTCTAGAGCAGCGTTTCGATTGGAGCAAGCTGTACAAGTCTTCTGCTATTCGTATTGGTGCTGGTGTGGTATTCACCTTGGTGTTACTCTACGAATCAGTACAAGGAGCCATGGGCATCGGTTTGATGCAAGGGTACCAGCCTACGCAGCCCATTGCTTTCTCACACAAATTGCACGCTGGCGAACACCAGATCAACTGCGCATACTGCCATACTTCGGTTTATAAGAGTAAGTCAGCAAACATTCCATCGGCCAACATCTGTATGAACTGCCACTCGCAGATCAAAACAGAGTCGCAGGAAATCAAGAAAATCTACCGTGCTATTGAGCGTAAGCAGCCTATCCAATGGGTACGTGTACACAACTTGCCTGATTTGGCTTATTTCAACCACTCCCAGCATACGCAGGTAGGAGGTATTGAATGCCAGACTTGCCACGGCCCTATCCAGAATATGGAAGTGGTATATCAGTACTCGCCGTTGACTATGGGCTGGTGCATTAACTGCCACCGCGAGACGCCACTCAACACAAAGGGTAACGGGTACTACAATAACTTGGTGAAGTTGCATGACCAAGCCAATGGTGCTGCTCCGTTCACGGTATCGTCAAACGGCGGTACGGAGTGCTCGAAGTGCCACTACTAAGTTGCTAGGAGCGTGCTAGTCTATTTCTTATGGACTGGCACGCTCCCTTCACAAAGCTTTAACAATAAGCCTTAAAACTTGGGAGTGATATGGAGCCAACATTACACTCCAACTGCCCAAGACCCTAAGTCCCCATAACAAATGCAAGAATCGCCCAAGTACTGGAAGGGAATTGAGGAATTAGAGAACTCGCCAGAGTTCGTGAAAAACGCGTTCAGCGAATTCTCGGACTATCTGCCCATAAAGGAGTCCCGTGGTTCTTCGGATACCTCGGCTGCTCCACGCCGTGACTTTCTCAAGCTCATGGGTTTTGGTATCGCGGCTGCTACATTGGCTAGCTGTGAGGCCCCTGTTCGTAAGGCTATTCCTTATTTGAACAAACCAGAAGAAGTAGATCCAGGCATCGCCAACTTCTACGCATCTACTTATTTCAACGGTACTGACTATAACAGTATCCTCGTAAAGACTCGCGAAGGGCGTCCAATCAAACTGGAAGGTAACCCTGAGTCTCCTGTAACACGTGGTGGCTTATCAGCGCGTGCTCAGGCTTCCGTTTTGAACTTGTACGACAAAGGCCGTTTGCAGCACTTTGCTATCAAGGGCCAGCCAGCAGAGAAAGATCGGGTCGATCAGGAAATTCGGACTAAGCTAGCTAGCGCTACGGGCCGAATTGCCATTGTGTCGCCAACTATTATTAGCCCTAGCACAAAGCGGGTTATTGCTGACTTCGCAGCTCGGTACCCAAACACCGAACATGTAATGTATGATGCCAACTCACAGTCGGCATTGCTACGGGCCAACGGTGGAGTGCTGCCTGCTTTCGATTTCAGCAAAGCCGACGTTATTGTAAGTTTAGGTGCTGACTTCTTAGGTACCTGGATTTCTCCTGTTGAATATGCTTCACAGTATATCACGAACCGCAAGGTGTCTAGTGAGAAGCGGAGCATGTCGCGCCACTTCCAGTTCGAGACTATGTTGTCTTTGACTGGCTCAAATGCTGATATCCGTGTTCCAATCAAGCCATCGGAAATGGGTGCCACCACTTTGGCCCTGTATAACGAGATTGTAGGAGGCACTAGCAATACAACCAACAAGCAGTTGAAACAGGCTGCTGCTGAGCTGAAGGCTGCTCGCGGACGCAGTTTGGTTGTTTCAGGTTCCAACGATGTAGCAGTTCAGACGTTGGTGGCCGCTATCAACCAGAACTTGGGCAATGTTGGTACCTCTGTTGACTTAACCAATGCTTCGCTTCTGCGCCAAGGAGATGATGCTCGTTTGCTACGTCTGGTAAACGACATGAACAGCGGCAGTGTAGGCGCAGTTATTTTCTACAACGCTAACCCAGCCTACGATCATCCTCTGGCTGAAAAAGTAAAAACAGGTATTGCTAAAGTTCCCGTCAGCATCTCTTTGAACGACAGATTAGACGAAACTGGAGCTCTTTGCTACTATGCTTGCCCTGATCATAACTTCCTCGAATCGTGGAATGACTATGAGCCAAAGCGTGGTTTCTTGAGCTTAGCTCAACCTGCTATTTCACCGCTCTTCGCTACTCGTCAAGCACAGGATAGCTTGCTGACGTGGGCTGGAAGTCCACAAACCTACTACAACTACTTGCGCGATTCGTGGCGCAAAGTATTAACCGGCGACTTCCAGAAAGCTTGGGACAAAGCAGTACATGATGGAGTAGCTGTTGGCACTTTGTCTGCAGCGGTACAACCACAGCTAGCACCTGCTTTGGGCATCGATCAAGCTGTTGCGGCCGTATCTGCGGCTCCTAAAGTGTCGGGCGTTGAGTTGTGCTTGTACGAGAAAGTTGGTATCGGTCCTGGTAGCTGCGAAGCTAACAACCCTTGGCTGCAAGAGTTGCCTGATCCAGTAACCAAAGCTACTTGGGGTAACTATGTTGCTGTACCACGTGATATGGCAGTAGCCAACAAGTGGGAGCAAAACGATGTACTGAAGGTTACGGCTAACGGTAAGTCAATCGAACTTCCTGTGTTGATTCAGCCTGGACAAGCAAAAGGTTCGGTCAGCATTGCCCTTGGCTACGGCCGAGAGAAGGCGGGCCGTGTAGGCGACAAAGTAGGTGCTAACGCCTACCCCTTCGTCGTAGTGCAGGGCGGAAACGGACTTGTGTATGCAACGTCGGTAACGCTAGAGAAGACAGATTCCACTTCTCCAATTGCGCAGACTCAGACTCACCACACCATCATGGACCGTAAGTCGGTGGTGCAAGAGGCTACGCTTGCTCAGTATATCAAGAACCCGAAAGAGGTAACCGAGTACGAAACTATTTCGACTCCAGAAGGGCCACAGAAGCCTAACAAGGTTTCGCTCTGGCAGGATTACGAATACAAGAATCACCACTGGGGTATGTCTATTGACCTCAACTCATGCATTGGCTGCGGCTCTTGCGTGATTGGGTGCCAAGTAGAAAACAACGTTGCTGTTGTAGGCAAGCAGGAAGTTATCAACCGTCGCGAAATGCATTGGTTGCGTATCGACCGTTACTACAGTTCAGACGCGCATAAAGAGGACTTCGAGACAAAAGGCAAGCTAGATACCTACGCTGCTATGGAAGACCCTTCGGAAAACCCGTCGGTTATTTTCCAGCCTATGCTTTGCCAGCATTGCAACCACGCCCCGTGCGAAACGGTGTGCCCGGTACTTGCTACTACGCATAGCTCAGAGGGTCTCAACCAGATGACCTATAACCGTTGCGTAGGAACCCGCTATTGCGCCAACAACTGCCCGTACAAAGTGCGTCGCTTCAATTGGTTCTCTTACTACTCGAACGAAAAGTTTGAGGACGTAAACAGCCACATGTTCACGGATCTTGGCCGGATGGTTTTGAACCCTGACGTAACCGTACGTGCTCGTGGTGTGATGGAGAAATGCAGCTTCTGCGTACAGCGTATTCAGCTTGCCAAGCTGGAAGCCAAAAAGCAAAAGCGCCGCACTAGGGATGGTGAAGTGGTAACTGCTTGTGCGCAGTCTTGCCCAACCCAAGCAATTACTTTCGGCGACCTGCGTGACCCAGAAACTCGGGTTGCACAGATCTGGCGTCGTGAGGATGGTGAGCGGGCCTTCAAAGTGATTGACTCGATCAACACCCAACCGAACATTACGTACCTGACTAAGATCCGTAATAGAGAGAAGTCGGATTTCAACGCCTAAGCTAGATTTGGGGTCTTAGAGACTTGGACCTCGGATTTCATGTTTGGCAAAAGAGAGGAAGTCCAGTTCCCGAGTTTCTAAACCCTACTTAACCAATAAATATATGCAGCACGTATCGCCTGTACGGGAGCCGCTCGTAACCGGGGGGAAAACGTACCACGACGTCACACAAGATATCTGCCGTCAAGTAGAGGCCAAACCCAACATCCGTTGGATGGCCGCCTTGAGCGTTGCGCTTTTCTTCCTCGGCGTCTTCTTTTACTCTGTTTACCGCACGCTTTGGTACGGCATAGGAGAGTGGGGACTCAACAAAACTGTAGGATGGGCATGGGACATCACCAACTTCGTGTGGTGGGTAGGTATCGGTCACGCTGGTACTTTGATCTCAGCCGTATTGCTTCTCTTCCGCCAGAAGTGGCGTTCGTCCATCAACCGGGCAGCTGAGGCAATGACAATCTTCGCCGTAATCTGCGCAGCTATGTTCCCTGTGTTACACATGGGCCGTCCATGGTTAGCTTACTGGGTGTTCCCTTTGCAAAACACTTTTGGTTCGTTGTGGGTGAACTTCAACTCCCCTCTGTTGTGGGACGTATTTGCCATCTCGACTTACTTCACGGTATCGCTGGTTTTTTGGTACACAGGCTTGGTACCTGACTTTGCTACCATTCGTGACCGGGCTAAAGGCCCAATTGCTAAAGTTGCTTACTCTTTGCTAAGCTTCGGCTGGAAAGGATCTGCTAAGCATTGGTCACGTTACGAAACGGTTTCGCTGATTCTAGCTGGTGTTTCCACCCCCCTTGTGCTTTCGGTACACACCATTGTATCGATGGACTTTGCTACCTCTGTTGTACCAGGATGGCATACCACCATCTTTCCTCCCTACTTCGTAGCAGGTGCTATCTTCTCTGGCTTTGCTATGGTACTCACGCTGATGCTTATCACGCGGGTAGTGTTCAAGTTGGAGGATTATATCACGCTGGAGCACATTGCTCTGATGAATAAAATCATGATGGTGACGGGCTCTATTGTAGGTGTTGCTTACATCACAGAGTTTTTCATTGCGTGGTACTCTCAGGTTGAATTTGAGCAGTATGCTTTCATCAACCGTGCTACCGGTCCTTACTGGTGGGCATATGCTTCCATGATGACTTGTAACGTTATCACGCCGCAGCTGGTGTGGTTCCGTCGGGTACGTTATAGCATTCCGTTGACTTTCATTCTGTCCATCATTGTGAACATAGGAATGTGGTTCGAGCGTTTCGTGATTATCGTAACCTCCTTGCACCGCGACTATCTGCCATCAAGCTGGGTAATGTTCTCGCCTAGCATTATCGACATCGGCATCTATGTAGGTACGCTGGGCTTGTTCTTCACGCTGTTCTTGCTCTTCGCCAAGTTTTTCCCAGTAGTAAACATGGCTGAAGTGAAAACCATCTTGAAGTACACAGTAGACAATGGCCCAACTTACACTGGTGTCCATGGTCATCACGAACAAGCCCATCAACCTGCCACCCACGGTGTTCCTGCTTCTGCACCCGTAAATTACAACAAGCATGAGTAAGCGCTTTGCCCTCGGCATCTTCGAAGACGAGGACGTGCTTTTGCACGCAATTGAAAATGTCCGCGAAGCGGGCGTGAAAATCTATGAGGTGTTCTCTCCGTTTCCTGTTCACGGCATCGATGATGCTCTGGGAATCGAACGTTCACGGTTGCCCATTGCTGCCTTCTTTTTAGGCATGACTGGTTTAGCCTTTGCTCTCTGGTTGCAGATATATACGTTGGGCTTTGACTGGCCCATGATTATTGGAGGTAAGCCGCATATTGCGCTGCCAGCTTTCATTCCTGTAGCCTTCGAATTGACAGTGTTCTTCACTTGTCACGGGATGGTCATCACCTTCTATACAATCAGTAACCTGTATCCGCGCTGGAAGACTCCAGTACTAGATGTACGGTCCACCGATGACAAGTTTGTGATGGCGATTGAGATGAACGAGAAGACTGATCTTAACCGTCTGACACAACTGCTACGCGCCAACGGTGCTTCAGAGGTGAACGAAAAAGAAATGACTAAATTCTAATGACGCATTCGCTGAAACTAGGTTTGCAAGCGTCGGCTCTCCTGTTTGCCTCGGTGCTAGGTACCGGTTGCAACCGCGCCGATGATCCTGGCGTGGAGTACGCGCCGGAGATGTACTATCCGATTCCGTACGAACCGCTGAAGCAGTTGAACTCTAATACCATCAACCCAATGGGTATTAATCAACGCACCCCAGTAGTCGGTACTGTTCCTTTAGGCAAACTCAACTATTACTCACACATTCCAAAAGATAGTGTTGGTATAGCTGAAAGGACCCTTAAAAATCCTCAGGCTTACACTAAAGACAACCTCCAGGAAGGGCAAACGCTGTATGTGCGTAATTGCCAACACTGTCATGGAGAGCAAGGTGACGGCCAGGGTCCGGTTGCTGCTAAGTTCAAAGGTGTACCTGCTTATTCGGCAGGTGCTTATAAAACCATGAATGACGGGCATATATACCACGTTATTCAGTGGGGCAAGGGCCGAATGATGCCACACGGCTCACAGGTAAACCCTTCGGAGCGCTGGAAAATTGCTATGTATGTACGCATGCTACAGCAAGGAAAAGGTCCTGACGGTATGACTGACTTCTTGAAATCTAAAGGCCAAGATTCCGGACAAACATCGGAATCCACTGATTCACAAAATCAGGGTCCAGTGCAAGAAGCACAGGCCGACAAGGCATCTGATACTCCCGGACAAGGTGGCGTGGAGGCACGAAACGGAACAGCACAACCACAGAACTAATGGCAACACTGACCCATCAAGAAGGTGTAACGGCTGAATACCTCCAGGTTTCGTCGAGTACACGCAAACGATTTATCACGATCATAGTTGCTGGCGTAGTTCTGCTGGTAATAGGTTTGATTCTCGCTACGCTAGGTGGCGGTGAGGCAGCACATGGCGGTGCCGCCGCTGCTCACGGTGGAACAGCTGCTGGTCATGAAGGAACAGCTCATCACGGCAGCCCACTTTGGCTGAAGCGTCTGTTGGTTAGTCTTTGGCACAATAATGTATTCTTCACCGGTGTGTCGGTAATTGGTACTGTGTTTATGGCCATCCAATACGTGGCTTATGCTGGCTGGTCTGTTTTGATTAAGCGCGTTAACGAAGCACTTAGTGCTTGGGTATTGCCCGGTGGAGTTATACTAGTTGTGCTGTTTGGCTTGAGCCTCATCAACAACGACATCTTTCACTGGACGTTGCCAGGCATCATGACCAAGGGCAGCGCTACTTACGATCCTATCATTGCTGGTAAAGCAGGCTTTCTTAGTGTTCCTTTCTACCTGATCCGGACTATATCTTACATAGCCATCTGGGTGGTCTTCACAAATAAGCTGCGTGCTCTGTCTCTAGCCGAGGACTTAAATGGAGGTACTGAGTATTTCCATAAGAGCATCACGGCTTCTGCACTTTTCTTGGTGTTGTTTGCAGTAACTTCCTCAATGGCAGCTTGGGACTGGGTGATGTCTATCGACACGCACTGGTTCTCAACTATGTTTGGCTGGTATGTATTTGCTTCATGGTGGGTGTCAGGCATTGCTGCCACTACTCTTTGTGTAATACTGTTAAAGCAAGCCGGCTATCTTCCTTTCATCCAAGCCGGTCACCTGCATGACTTAGGTAAGTTTATGTTTGGCTTCAGCATTTTCTGGACCTATGTATGGTTCTCCCAGTTCATGCTGATTTGGTATGCTAACTTACCGGAGGAAGCTGTATACTTCAACCAGCGTTTAGGTGGCTTCAATGGTCAGTATACGTGGTTGTTCTTTTTTAACCTGCTTATCAACTTCGCTTTCCCATTCTTGGTGTTGATGACGCGGGACGCGAAGCGGCAAATGATTATGCTAAAGATCGTTAGCATCGCCATTTTGGTAGGCCACTGGTTTGATTTCTATTTAATGATCATGCCGGCAACTATGCAGGCTAACAATGGGTTTGTAATAGAGTTCGGGGTTGCGTTAGTGTTCTTGGGAAGCTTCTTGCTGTTGATGACCAAGCGTCTTACTCAGGCATCGTTGGTGCCGTTGCATCATCCGTTCCTCGATGAAAGCGTTCATCATACAACTTAATTTTTAGGGCCAAGATTGCCGAGTTAAACGCCAGACATTTACCGTCTTTATTTGTTTTAACTTATATCTAGGTTCTCTCTTCAAACCTCTACAGAATGACTGCTCTTGGTATTTTGTTGGTGCTGGTGTTGGTGTTGGTCGTCTTTGGCCTTTTGTTCCGACTCCAGATTCTAACTTCGATTTTTTCTGGTAGCTCGGCGCGTGAACTCGGGACCAGCAACCGCGTGAATGCGGTATTAATGCTCGTTTTCTTGGTCGTAGGTGGTGCTGCTTTCGCTTGGTCGTTTGGCGACAACTACGACAAGATGAACCCACCAATTGCTTCGGTGCACGGTCATGCTACAGAGCGCATGTTCTGGACTACCATGATTGTTATCGGGTTGGTATTTGTGCTAACTCAGGTTCTCCTGTTCTTTTACTCTTACAAGTATCAGCATCAGGATGGCCGTCGGGCTTACTTCTTTCCCCATAACAACAAGATTGAGATCATCTGGACGGTGATTCCAGCTATTGTGATGGCTGCTTTGGTGTTTGCTGGCTGGAAAGAATGGAGCCGTATTACTGGCCCGGCTCCCAAGGATGCTGTTGTACTCGAAGTAATGGGCAAGCAGTTCAACTGGCTGGTACGCTATCCCGGCCGTGATATGAAGCTCGGTGTGGTTAACTACCGCTTGATTGATGCTACCAATGAATTCGGTTTCGATCTAAGTGACAAGTCTGGTCTTGATGACTTTGTTCCTGGAGAAATTCATGTGCCTAAAGGCCACCCAGTATTGTTGAAGATCCGTTCGCGTGATGTATTACACGCAGTGTACATGCCGCACTTCCGAGTGCAGATGTATGCAGTACCTGGTATGCCAACCAAATTCTGGTTTACGCCTACTAAGACTACAGACGAGATGCGTGCTCAATTAGGTAACCCTAAGTTCAACTATGAACTTGCTTGCAATCAAATCTGCGGTCGTGGGCACTTTGCAATGAAATTTACCATTGTAGTAGACGAGCCAGATGATTATGTAGCATGGTTCTCTCAGCAAAAATCCTTCTCGGAACAGAACCCAGATGTTTTGGCTTCTTTCAAACAGAAGGAGGAAAAACTGGTTGTAAAAGAGGCTGCCGCTGCGGTAGCTACGCCTGCTACCAAAGCTTCGCTCTAATTTCACTCAGTTAATCGCACGCTTCTTATATGGCTGCTAATCTTCCAAATCAAGCGCAAGTGCAAGGTGGTATCGGGGTTACCGAGCCGCAAACTACGCACGATGAGCACGCGCTTCATGATGATCATCATCACGATCAGCATTGGCTGTTCAAATATGTATTCAGCACCGACCACAAAACGATTGCTAAGCAGTTCCTTATCACGGGTATCTTCTGGGCAATTTTAGGTGGTACCCTTTCTAGCTTGTTCCGTCTTCAACTAGGATGGCCTGAGTCTACCATGGAGTGGTTGACTCCAGTTCTCGGTAAGTGGGTAGAAGCTGGTAAGCTCAACCCCGAGTTCTATCTGTCTCTGGTTACAATGCACGGCACCATCATGGTGTTCTTTGTACTGACAGCTGGTCTTTCCGGTACCTTCTCCAACTTTCTGATTCCGCTGCAAGTTGGTGCCCGGGATATGGCTTCGGGCTTCATGAATATGCTCTCGTATTGGTTCTTCTTTATGTCGAGCGTTATTATGTTCTTGTCTATCTTCTTGGAGACTGGACCTGCTTCGGCTGGCTGGACAATCTATCCTCCACTTAGCGCCTTACCTCAGGCTATTCCTGGCTCCGGCATGGGTATGACCATGTGGTTGGTGTCGATGGCATTGTTTATCGTTTCACAGCTGTTAGGTGGTGTAAACTACATCACAACAGTAATCAACCTGCGTACCAAAGGAATGAGCATGAGTAAGCTGCCGCTTACTATCTGGTCGTTCTTCTTGACTGCTATCCTGGGTTTGCTCGCTTTTCCAGTATTGTTCTCTGCAGCATTGCTACTGATCTTTGACCGTAGCTTTGGTACTAGCTTCTTCCTTTCTGACATTTACATTGCTGGACAGGCATTGCCTAACACGGGTGGTTCTCCTATTCTTTTCCAGCACCTGTTCTGGTTTTTAGGTCACCCCGAAGTATATATCGTTATCATGCCTGCAATGGGTATGGTATCTGAAATTCTCGCTACCAACTCTCGCAAGCCAATCTTCGGCTATCGGGCTATGATTGGCTCGCTCTTGGGAATTTCGTTGCTGTCGTTCGTAGTATGGGCTCACCATATGTTTGTGACAGGCATGAATCCATTCCTTGGGTCTGTCTTCATGTTCCTGACTCTTATCATTGCTGTACCATCGGCAGTGAAGACGTTCAACTGGCTGGCTACACTGTGGCGTGGTAACATTCGCTTCACTTCGGCTATGTTGTTCTCCATTGGTTTCGTATCCCTGTTCATTTCGGGTGGTCTTACCGGTATTATCCTTGGCAATGCTGCCTTGGATATTCAGATGCACAATACGTACTTCGTGGTAGCTCACTTCCACTTGGTAATGGGTAGCTCTGCTTTCTTTGGACTGTTTGCTGGTGTGTATCACTGGTTCCCAAAGATGTTTGGCCGTATGATGGATGAAAAACTAGGATATATTCACTTCTGGTTGACTTTCATAGGCGTGTACTTGGTTTTTTTGCCAATGCACTACGTTGGTATCGCTGGTTTCCCACGCCGCTACTACGCTTGGACCGGTTTCGATATGTTCAGTCAGTTTGCTGATTTGAACAAGTTCATTTCGATTGCTGCTATCCTAGCGTTTTTCGCACAGTTCGTGTTCGTCTTCAACTTCTTCTATAGCATCTTCCGTGGTCGTCGCGCTACAGAGAACCCATGGCGTTCTACAACGCTCGAGTGGACTACTCCTGTATTACCTGGGCACGGTAACTGGCCTGGTGAGATTCCCGCAGTATACCGCTGGCCCTATGATTATAGCAAGCCAGGTGCCGAGCAGGATTTCATCCCACAAAACGTGCCGTATTCTAAGACGCAGTCTTCTAACCTGCCGTACGAAAACGAAAACGAGTAGTAAGCATTCATTCAATACCCGGAACGGGCCGCTGTACTTACGGCGGCCCGTTTTGTGTTTCTCAAGCAAGTTAAATCACGTAATCTGAGCAAGGAATCAGACACCAAAAAACGGTTTCAATTGTTACTACTCAGTTAACACTAGTAATAAAATATACATGACCCAACCTGCTTTCGTGCGCCGCTTTCGGTTTTTCGGTATGCTAACTGTGGTGTCCGTTTACCTACTGATTTTGGTGGGAGGAATTGTTCGGAGTACAGGATCTGGCATGGGGTGCCCTGATTGGCCGAAGTGTTTTGGAACATGGGTGCCGCCAACACAGGTAAGTGAGTTGCCAGAGGGCTACAAGGAGATTTACACTGCGCAGCGTGTCGCAAAAAACAAGAAGCTCGCGAAGACTTTGGAGCGCCTTGGTTTCAAACAGGTGGCCAGCCAGATCTTTGCTCATCCTACTCAGTTTGTCGAGACAGATTTCAATGCTACCAAGACGTGGATTGAATATGTCAACCGGCTCTTAGGAGCTCTGATAGGCGTGTTTATATTCCTGACCGTTGTGTTATCGTTGCCTTACTGGCGTCGTGACCGAGCTATTTTTTGGCTGGCATTTGCGTCGTTCTTACTCACAGGGTTTCAAGGCTGGTTGGGGTCGTTGGTTGTATCCACCAACTTGTTGCCAGAACTTGTAACTGTACACATGGCGCTGGCTTTGTTGATTGTTGCCATGTTGATTTATGCTGTTGACCGTTCTCAGCAGGAGAATAGTGCTACTCCCTATAGGCAGCAAGCTCTTCCTAAAGCATTAACGCCTCTTCTGTGGTTAACCGCGCTGCTTACTTTTGGGCAGATAGTACTTGGTACCCAAGTGCGTGAGCAAATAGATATAGTAGCTACAGCGGCTAACTATCTGGGCAGAGCTGAATGGGTGGAACAGCTGGGCAACACCTTTAAAATACATCGTTCTTTCTCTCTGGTGCTACTCGCCTTAAATGTGTACGTAGCTTATCGGCTCTATCAAACCCGTAATGCCAACTTGCAGCTGTTGGCAACAGTTACGATGGGGCTGCTAGGGTTGGAGATTGCGGCCGGCGTGACATTAGCTTACTTAGCTTTGCCTGCTGCTGTGCAGCCTATACACCTTACTGTGGCCACTGTGTTGTTCGGCGCCCAGTTTCTGACCATTATTCGATACGCCCGCCAAGCTAAAACGCAACCGCAGGCCGCTTATGCAAGCGTTGTTGCGTAACTTTGCGGCCCGGTTTGGAGTCCATCCACCGGGCGTGCTGTTTTACCCACTGATGACCAAAGCCAGGGCATACTTCCAGTTAATAAAATTCCGGTTGGCGCTAACAGTAGCCTTCTCGAGCGCCATCGGCTATTTGCTGGGGACTCAGGCTTTTGATTGGAGCAAGGCGCTACTGGTCATGATAGGCGGACTAGCGGTTACAGGTGCCGCCAACACTATCAATCAGATTTACGAGATTCATCTCGATAAGCTGATGAAGAGGACCGCTAAAAGACCTTTGCCTCAGGGGGTGTTGAGTGTTACAGAAGCCTGGGTATTCACTGTGCTCATGGGAGTATTAGGACTAGGTATCCTAACCTACTTCTTCAATCCGTTGGCAGCAGCACTGTCTTTGATTTCACTGATTCTGTACGGGTTCATTTACACTCCCCTCAAGACCATTTCACCAATTTGTGTGGCAGTAGGTGCCATACCTGGTGGCATGCCTCCTCTGATTGGCTACGTGGCTGCTACAGGCATTCTTGGGCCAGAGGCATGGGTGCTGTTCGGGATTCAATTCATGTGGCAGTTCCCTCACTTTTGGGCAATTGCTTGGGTGCTAGATGATGACTACAAAGCGGCCGGTTTCAAGATGCTACCCTCTCCCGGGCGTAAAGACCTTCGCACTGCGTTTCAGATCATGACGTATACGTTGTTGCTCATTCCGTTGAGCTTGTTGCCTCTGCAGTTGAATATGGCTGGCAAGACCTCTGCTCTGATTGCGGTGCTTTGTGGTGTGCTGTTCTTGATGCAGACTTTGTACTTGATGCGTACATGTACCAAAAAGGCCGCTATGCGCATCATGTTTGGCTCGTTCCTATATCTACCGGTTGTACAAATTGCATTGGTTCTCGATAAGCTGTGAGCCAAGAAAAACAGGGGAGATGTTAGGAATATGCAAACTACATTTCATCTGTGTGTGTTTCTTATAAGCTGAGCGTCGCTCAAAACCATACAATTTTTTGCCATGCATTCCTCAGAATTAGAAATTCTTAAAGACCGAGAGCCGGCTATTGGGACCCACCCGTTACGCGTGCTTCTTTGGCTCATGATGGTAAGCAGCACCATGATTTTTGCTGCTTACACCAGTGCTTACATCGTACGACGTGAAGAAGGCAACTGGCTGGAGTTTGATCTGCCGGGTGGTCTGCTTTTCACTAGCATTATCATTCTGTTGAGCAGCGCCAGCATTCAGTGGGCGTACGCTTCGGCACGCAAAGACGAACTGCGGAGAGTACAAGCAGGCATTCTTATCACTTTTGTGTTGGGTCTGCTCTTTCTAGTAGGTCAGTGGAACGTATGGGGTGAGTTAGTGCGCAACAAGATTCACTTCGGTGGCGTTGATGCTAATCCATCAGGCTCATTTCTGTATGTGCTGATGGGTGTGCACGCTTTCCACTTGATTACGGGATTGATTTTTCTGCTCCGTGTTCTTCGCAAAAGCTTTAACTATCAGGTGCATTCGCGGCAGATGCTCTCCATTGGTAATGTCACCATCTACTGGCACTTCCTCGGCGGGCTTTGGTTGTACTTGTATTTGTTCCTACTTTTGAACCACTAGTTTCGTCTTACCCCGCACGCTATGTCCACCATCACCACGACGCAGCCCCAAACCACTGCCTCCTCCGCCACTGATCGGCCCCGGAGCGGCAACTGGGACGGTGGCAACGAACCCTTCAAAGCTAGCTACGGCAAGCTCATGATGTGGTTCTTCCTGCTGTCGGACGCTTTCACGTTCGCTGCTTTCCTGACCACATACGGTCTTATCCGCCATCGTTACCCGGCTTTCGACGCTGCCGCTGGTAAAGTATTCGAGTTTTCGACGGCGTACTGGCCTGTTCCAGACCAAGTGTTCAACGCCTTCCCCGGCATGGGACACGCCAACGTTCCTCTCGGGTTCGTGGCTTTGATGACCATGATTCTGATTTTTAGCTCCGTGACAATGGTGCTAGCAGTAGAAGCAGGTCACCGGATGGACAAGCAGGATGTGCAGAAGTGGTTGCTATGGACTATTCTTTTTGGTGCCACGTTCCTTGGTTCTCAGGCTTGGGAGTGGAGTCACTTCATCCATGGTACCGTAGAAGGTACCCTGATGGCAGATGGCAGCCGTTTCTTCGGGGCTAACTTAGCACAGAACCAGTACGGTCCGGTTCTCTTCGCTGATCTGTTCTTCTTTATCACAGGCTTCCACGGGACGCACGTATTCTCAGGTGTATGCTTGTTGGTGTATTGCTTCATTGCTACCACCAACGATACTTTCCACAAGCGTGGCCACTACGAAATGGTGGAAAAAGTAGGGCTATACTGGCACTTTGTAGACCTCGTGTGGGTGTTTGTTTTCACCTTCTTCTATCTCGTTTAATTCAGAGTACTTGGGCTAGAGCGGCAAGTCTGCATTCTTAGTTAGTCGTAGTGATAATGGATGCGTATCCACTATCATACTCGCCCTCAGCAACTCTGATTATTACATTACTCCTTTCAACAATGGCTAATCACGCAAACACTGAACCGGTACCAGCCGGGGAGATTCCAAAGCCTAACGTTGGCTGGATCTGGAAGACCTTCTTCGTTTTGGTAGGTATTACGGCCCTTGAGTTCGTCTTCGTGTTCCTTATGGATCCGGGTACGCTTCGCAACTCGATATTCATCGTTCTGACCATCTTCAAGGCCTTCTTCATCGTGGCCGAGTTCATGCACTTGAAGCATGAAGTAAAAGCCCTTATCTGGACTATCCTTATCCCGATGGCTCTTCTTGTGTGGTTGTTGATTGCTTTGGTTTCGGAAGGAACGTACGGCGGTCAGGCCATCCAGAACGCCTTCAACTAATTACATGAGGCCCAAACACGTCCTGTTATTGGGCCTCATGCTGTTGGTTCCGGTGCTGGCTTTTGTGTTTCTTTACACGTTCGGCACCAACCGTTTCGCGCTGCCCACTTTCTTACCTGACCGTGTCGACTCGACGCTGGTAGAGGGAAAGTGGCGGCGCGATACTGTTTTCCACAAGCTGAGTGATTTCAAATTGGCTTCTCAGTCAGGTCGTTTAGTTTCGCAACAAGACTTGGGCAAGGGTATTTATGTGGCTAACTTCTTTTTTGCCACCTGCCCTGGGGCCTGCCCTCAAATGAACAGCCAAATGACGCGTGTGCAAGAGAAATTCCGGCACGAACCGCGCGTGAAATTGGTTTCCTATACGGTGGACCCCGCCAACGATTCTGTGGCAGTACTGGAGCGCTATGCCGAGCAGTACGGAGCTATTGCTGGCAAATGGTTTTTCCTCACTGGTGACAAAACGGCTATTTACCGGTTAGTTACCGAGGAGTTTAAGTTGCCGGCTCCAAGCGGTGCAGCACCAGGCATCGTGCATAGCCAAAACTTGTACCTGATAGACCGTGATAAGCACGTGCGCGGCATCTATGATGGTACCAAGGCCAAAGACGTGGACCGCCTCATGACGGAAATCAACGTGCTGCTCTACACCTATGACCACAATCAGTAAGCCGGCGCTAGAACCCGGCAATTTCACTAAGTACAAAGTAACGCTTGGCGTATTAGCTGCTGCAGTGCCCTTAGTAGTAGCTGTGTTGTACTACTTCCCTGAAACATTTCGGGTACCAGGTGCCCAAGTGAAGTTTCTGCCTGCCTTAAACGCCGTACTCAATTCCTTGACAGCTATTTGCCTGGTGTTGGGGTACGTATTCATCCGCAACAAGCAGATTACAAAGCACCGTGCCATGATGGGCACCGCCTTCCTGATTAGCTCGTTGTTTTTGATTTCTTACGTAGTGTACCACTCACAGGAAGCCAGCACCAAGTTTGGCGGGGAAGGCTTGATTCGATACGTATATTTCACTCTGCTGCTCACGCACATCACCTTGGCTATTGTTACAGTGGGGCTAGTACTTTTCACGCTTTACTTTGCTCTCACCCAGCAGTTTGATAAGCACCGCCGGATTGCTCGCTGGACTTTTCCCGTGTGGCTTTATGTATCCGTGACGGGTGTTATCGTGTATTTCATGATTTCACCTTATTACACAGCTTAGTAAGGAAACTTTGCTCGCGTCCTGTTGTTGGAAATAGTATGAAGAAGCTAGTAGTAAACTCGTTTTTCGCAGTGGTACTTGGCCTGCTGTTCACGTTGGCTCCGTTAGCGGCTAGTGCGCAATGCACCATGTGTAAAACACAGGTGGAAGCATCGCGCACAGAAAAGGATGGTTATGACTTTTCGGGCTTGAACAAAGGCATTCTGTATATGGCGGCCATTCCGTATTTGCTGATGGGTGCTGTTGGCTATTTCTGGTACCGCAACACGCATCCTCGTAGCAAGGCTACCAGCAAGTAGTGGCCGCTGCGGACTCTACACTGCTGGCAATGGTGGCTCAGAAATGCCCGCGTTGCCATCAGGGTCCGTTGTTTAAACATTCGGCATTCAACCTGCGCCGGTTCGACGAGATGTACGAGGACTGTGTGGCGTGTGGACAGTATTATGAACCGGAAGTGGGGTTCTATTGGGGAGCCATGTATATCAGCTACGGCTTCTCTACAATTATCGTCTTTTTTACAGGGGTAGCACTTTACTATCTGGCCAATGATCCGCAGGTGCGGGTGTACGTGACAGTAGTAGCTACTATTGTGTTAGCGCTTACGCCACTGCTCTTCCGCTATGCCCGAGTGGTGATGTTATATTTTTTCGGAGGGATACGCTACGATCCGACCCTAGTGCCGAGGCTTCCTTCTTAGCTAGCCTCCCATCCAAAAAGTAGGAAATGCCGCCCTTTGGCGGCATTTTTGTTGAGTGCCAGTCCGGTGAGAACCGTCTAGAGCCACTTGCCTTAATACGTATAGTTTGAAGCTTTTCAGGTTGCTGCCGCTGGCATTGTTGCTGGCCGCTTTTTCGTGTTTTGTAGGGGCTTACTTAAGCAACCGCTTTGGCCAGGCGCCAAGCGTGCTACTCCGTACTGATGCGGCTAGACTGCAACAGTTGGTCATGGAAGCGGAAACCAGTGCCGAGCAGGAAGCCACTGCGGTAGCCACGAGGGTGCAGGACGGCAAGCTGAACTTCCGAGCCTTAATCGGACAAACCACGTACCCATGCTTTATTTTCAGGGGCGACCAACTGCTGTATTGGTCTGACCATACGGTGCGGCCAGACATGGAAAATGCCCGGCAAGATTTCCACGAGAAGCTTGTGACTATGCAGTTCGGGCGTTATCTGGCGCTTCGGCACACCGCGGGTCCGTACGCGGTGCTCACTTATATCCCACTCGAAAAGGGATATGGCATCAGCAACCGCTACCTGCGGGAGGGAGCAGAGAAGGCGCTTTTCCGGGGCCTCAACCTACGCTTAGTGGCTGACGGCGGCCGTTCCGATTTGCCGAAGCTATACTCCAATGAAGGCAACTATCTGTTTTCGCTGGAGAGCCTCCAGCCTAATCCCACTACTGGTAAGTATCTGCCGTTAGCGTTGATGCTGCTGGGCCTAGGCTTATACATTGCCACATGGCTAATATGGGCACGTCGGTTGTTTCGGGCTAAGTTGGAGTTGGTGGGAACGGCAGCTGTACTTCTGCCCTTAGGGGCTTTGCGAGCTGTGCTGCTGCATTATGGCTTGCCGTTTTCTTTTATAGAAATATCCCTGTTTAACCCTCGGGTGTACGCTGCGTCGTGGTTGTCACCCTCCCTCGGCGACTTGCTCATCAACGCGCTGCTGCTGATGGTGGCTGCCTGGTATGGCTTGCGGCTTTTCCAGCGTTATGAGGTGGCACGTTGGCCCGAGCAAGTGCAGCGAGTATCAAGGCGCATGATGGTGGGGGCAGTGCTGGTGTTCAGCTTCTTTGGGCTGGTCAGAATGTTGTTTCAGTTCTATTCGAACAGCTTCAACAACTCGCAGGTAGTAGTAGACATAACACAGGACATATCCGTCTCCGGCTTCAAGGCATTATTGTGCTTGGCTATTGTGCTGCATACATGTGCCTACCTAGTGGGGTTCTACGCGTTGGTGCAACTGTTCAGAACCACCGTGCGCTACGAGACGCGGCAGCTAGGACTCGTGACGTTGGGCTTGAGCACAGCCGTTTTTCTGCCACTAGGGCTGGCTATCGGGCAGGTTGATTTGGTGCTGCTGGGTATCACGCTCCTCTTCTTCTTTCTACAGCGGCTTACGGGGTTGCGGAGCATTGCTTCCATGATACCGCACCAAACGTATTGGTTCCTGTTCCTGATGCTAAGCGTTAGCTCGGCTGTAGGGGCACTAGCCTTATTCGAGCACTTCGACCGGCAGTTGGTTCTCAACAAGCAAACCTTAGCTGGAAATCTGCTGGTGGAAAACGACCTGGAAGGGGAGTTCCTGCTAAACGAACGCGGCCAGAAAATGGCAGCCGACCCTTCGTTGCGCACCATGATACTGCGGGTGATGCTGCGTAATCCGGCTGTGAACGTAGAGATGGTGCGCCAGAAAATAGTAAGAACCTATCTGCGGGACTACTTCGATAAGTACGAAGTAGAGCTTTCCCTCTTCAACTCCACTGGCCAACCGGTAGGGGTAGAAGCAGAGGCAGAAACCCTTCCGCAGATGCGTGCACGGTTGTTGCGCTCCGCGGCCCGTACCGATCAGCTTAACCTGTTCTTGGTGCGTGGCAGCAACTCGTTTAGTACCAGGCGGTATGTGGATTTTGTGACGGTTCCGACCGCCAAGGGCAACAGCATAGTGCTGTTGGAACTGACCTTGAAAAAGCTAACCACCTACAGTGTAGTGCCGGAGTTGCTGGTTGACCAGAAGGTATTTCAGCCAGGCTTAGGGGCCGAACTAAGTTACGCTGGCTACGAAGACGACCAGTTGGTGTACAGCGAAGGAGATTATGACTATGTCAATCGTCTGACTCCGGATCTGTACAAGAACCCTCGCTTGTATCAGAGCGGCTTGGTGGTAGGGCGCTTTCACCATTTCGCGATGCGCGACGAGACGCAGCACCGTACAGTGGTTGTAACTACGGCGACGTATGGCTTCTCCGACTGGTTGGCCAACTTCTCGTTCTTGTTTCTGCTTCATGCCTTTGCCTGGCTGCTGTGCAGTGGGCTTTATCTGTTGAGGAGCGGCAATTATCTGAATGTATTTCGTACCAACTTCAGCACCAAAATTCAGCTGTTTCTGAACCTAGGAATCTTGGTGCCGCTAATTGTAGTGAGCGTGGCAACCATTAGCCAGGTCAAGCAGTCCTATCAGCGCGACTTGCGGCGCACCTACGAGCGGCGGGGCCGGGCCGTACAGGAAAATCTGCTTGAGAACAGTAAGCTGCTAGCCGATTCGGCAAGTCGGGCGGCATTACTAGCTCTTGCTGACAATGTGTCGTTGCTTACCGAAACCGACCTCAACCTGTACGACGCCCGCGGCCGATTGCTGGTAAGCAGCCAGCCCATCATCTTCGAGTCGGGGCTGCTGAGCACGCTGATGAATCCGCAGGCCGTGGCCGACTTGAAAGAGCAAGTGAAGCCCCGGGTGCTGCTGCTAGAACGGGCCGGCTCTTTGTCGTTTAATACGCTGTATCTGCCCCTGCGTGCCGCCGCCGATGCCGATGAGCGGGCCAGCGCTGTGTTAGGCTATGTTGGCATTCCGTTTTTCGACTCCGAGAAGGACCTCGACAACAAGCTCGTTGACTTGATTGCTATCATCCTGAATACCTTCACGGTGATGTTTATTTTGCTGCTGGTGCTGGCTTTCGTGGCTTCCCGAGTGCTAACCAATCCGCTCAATCTGCTTACTGAGAAGCTAAAGAAAACCACGCTGACCGGACAGAACGAAACGCTGGACTATCAGTCCAACGACGAGATTGGCTTGCTGGTGCGCGAGTATAATGCCATGCTGCTGAAGCTGGAAGAAAGCAAGCAGGAGCTAGCAGTGCAGGAAAAGGAGGCTGCCTGGCGTGAAATGGCCCGTCAAGTGGCGCATGAAATCAAGAATCCGCTCACGCCGATGAAGCTGAGCTTGCAATTCCTGCAACGAGCCATCCAAGACAACCGCCCCAATATCAATGACCTGCTAGCGAAGGTTTCGCAAACGCTCATCACCCAAATTGATGTGCTGACGGATATAGCTACGTCTTTTTCCACGTTCACCAACCTGCCCGCTATGCGGCCCGAACGGCTAGATGTAGTGCCGGTACTGCGGCGGTGCGTGCAACTACACCAAGGCAGCCGTCCCGACGCTCAGATTCAGTTGATATTGCCGGAAGGGGATGAGGCGGTAGAGGTATTTGCCGATGAGAACTTACTGGTCAGGACATTCAACAACCTGCTGATAAACGCATTGCAAGCCGTACCAGAAGGACGTCTCCCAATCATTGAAGTCTATTTGGAATTGTACTCCGAAGGGCGGCTGCGAATTGGTATTCAAGACAACGGCGCTGGCATACCGGAGGCCGTTCGAGAGAAGATATTCGTGCCCAATTTCACCACGAAAGCCACAGGCTCTGGTATTGGGCTGGCCGTAGCAAAGCGGGGCATCGAAAGCGCCGGCGGTAGCATCTGGTTTGAAACAGAGGAAGACACTGGCACCTCGTTCTATATTGAACTGCCATTTGCAGGGTAAGACAACAGAACAGGAGAAAGCATTACCGTGTATCGGATAGGGTGCCTGCTGGTAGTTGTGCCGTTGTCTTGCCGAGAGCTGATCCTGGGGTTGGAACTGTACAGGAGCCGCACAATAGATCTGGGGTCTGAAATGCCTTGTGCTGCTGATCAGACAACAAGCCGAAACATGGGGAGTGTACTCAGCATGATAGAGGGGTGTTTCAGCCAGTAGAACAACTAACTTGGGTGGTGCGCATGGGTAGTTCGGCACGAATATGCTGGCTGTTTACGTTGTTGAGCCTGCGTACCTTTGTACTTAATTCGCATCGATGATCAGCAGCTTTACGCCCCGCTTTCTGCGCTTTTGGCTGCTGCTGTTTCTATTGGGTACGGCAGCCGTTGCTGCCGGCCAGTTGCGGCCCGAACTGCCTCCTAATACCCGCCGGTGCGTGTGGGTGCGCTTGGCCCTCGACCAAGACCTAACCGAATTCATGCTCTCCGACTCGCTGACTGTGGTTCCGAGTTCCGTGAGTATCAATGGCCGGGCCGTAGCCTACGATTCGCGGACTGACCGGTACCGCTACGTGCAGTCCCGCCGCGTTCCGGCTCCCGAGCTGGGGCAGCCAGATCTTGTGCTGCCGGGCTTGGATTCGGTGCTGGTGTGTTACCGGGTGTTGCCGTTGCGGCTGGCGGCCCCACAGTTTCGGCGGGCGCGGGGCCTGCTGGATAGTGTGGATTTTCCGCGCCGAACGTTTGGAGAGCAGGATTTCACGGTGAAAGAGCAGATTCTGAGCACGCCGGGTATCAACAAAACCGGTAACCTGGCGCGCGGAATCAGCTTTGGCAACGCCCAAAACGTATTTGTCAACTCTTCGTTGAATTTACAGCTGGAAGGCAAGCTAACTGATAACATCAACCTGACGGCCGCTATCAGCGACCAAAGCGTTCCGTTCCAACCGGAAGGCAACACGCAGCAACTCCAGGAATTCGACAGGCTCTATATCACGCTTACGAGTCCGCGCTGGAACCTAACAGCCGGCGACGTAGTGCTGCGCAACAAGCCCGACTACTTTCTGCGCTTCTACAAAAACGTACAGGGTGCGGCTTTGGAGGTGAACTCCAAACAAGCAGCGGCCGGACTCAGCGGCTTTAGCACGCCCCAGCTGACGCCGCTGCCTAGCTTTCCGGGCGTCAACCCAGGCACGTATTCCACTACGGCCATTACCAATGGCGGCCAAACCCCCACGCCAAACCAAGGCGCGGCCCCTACAGCACCCGGGCAGATAACGCCAGGTGGTGTGGTAGCAAGTACGCAAAGCGCAGTGGAGCAAGGCCGTTGGGGCCCAATCCGGTCGTCTACGACGGTGGCAGGCGGGGTGGCTAAGGGCAAGTTTGCCAGCATCGACGTTACGCCCATTGAGAACGTGCAAGGACCCTACCGCCTGCGCGGCCCGAACGGCGAACAGTTCATTATTGTGCTGGCCAATTCCGAGCGGGTGTATTTGGATGGCCGGCTGATGACGCGCGGTTTCGATAACGACTACGTCATCGACTACAACCAGGCCGAAGTTACGTTCTCACCGCAGCACCTTATTACCAACAATTCGCGCATCAAAATTGACTTCGAATACTCCGACTTCAACTATGCACGGGCCTTGTATTCGGCCAGCCATTACCAGCAAATAGGCAAGTTGTCGGTGCACGGTAACTTTTACCGCGAAGCCGACAACCCCGATAACTCGCCCAACCTAGTATTGTCGCCCGCCGACCGCGACGCCTTACGCAATCTAAGCGAAAACGTGGCGCAGGCCCGCGTTCCGGGTGCTACGCGTGATAGTAGTTTCAACCGCCAGCAGGTGCAGTACACTCGCGAAACCCGGACGGTAGGCGGGCAGCAGGTGGAAGTATATGTCTACTTAACCGATTCGTTGCGCGAGGCGTACAGCGTGCGATTCACGGATGTAGGGCAAGGCAACGGCGACTACCGCTTGAGCGCAGCCAATGCCAGTGCCAATGGGCGAGTGTACGAGTACGTAGGCCCACAGCTAGGCAACTACCAAGCGGTGCGCCTGCTGCCTGCGCCCTTGCAAAAGCAAATTATTTCGGGTGGAGCCAGCTACCAAGTGGATGCCAACTCGACGGTATTTGTGGATTTGGCTACCTCCGAGCTGGACCTGAACCGGTTTTCTCCCCAGTCGGACAAGGGGCACGCTATGCGCATCGGCTATGTGGTGCAGGACCGCAAGCTGCCAGGGCTAGGCTTTCTCAAGGACTACCGTTTCCGCAGCGCCCTCGATTACGAGTACACGAGCCCTGAGTTTGCCCCTATTGATCGGTATCGGGACATCGAGTTCGACCGGAACTGGAGTACGGTGAGTACGGTACAAGGCAACGCCACCCGCCGAGAAGCCCGCGCCGACAACATCCTGAATTTCGCACTGGGGGCCGCCAAGGATGCCGACAACGCCGTGAACTACCGCCTGAGCCGCCGTTTCCGGGCCGGTGAAGCAAATGGCCTGCAGCATTGGCTGGATGCCGCCCGCCAAGTGGGGGGTGTGCAGATGCGGGGTAGCTTGTTTCTATTGAATTCTGAAGCTGGCACCGGCAAATCAGAATGGGCGCGGGGCGAAGCCACGGCGCGCTACGTCCGCAGCCCCGTGATACCCGGCTACGCCTACCGCTTCGACAAAAACCGTGTGACAGCACCAGTGGCCGACTCGGTGGTGCTGTCTTCGGCCAACTACTTTGATGAGCACAATGTGTTCATTCAGAGCCAGGATTCGGCCAAAACTCGTTTTCGCGCCGACTATACTTACCGCCGCGACCAAGCCCCCAATGCGCAGCAAAACGAGTTGCAGCGCCGTGGCACCGCCCAAACTTGGCAGGGGACCATGAACACCCGCCTCGGCCGCAGCCAGGACCTAGCCGTACTGGCCACCTACCGCGACTTAGCTGCCCGCGACAGTGCCCGCCAGCGTACGGTACTCACCAAAATCGACTGGAATGCCAACCTCCTGCAAAACCAGGTGCGGTCGGAACTGAGTTACTCGGTGGCCACCGGGCGCGAGCTGCGGCGAGATTATTCGTTTTTGGTTGTGCCCAATGGGCAGGGCACCCACTACTTCCAAGACGTGAATGGGGACGGGGTGGAGCAGAAAAACGAGTTTTTCGAGGCCCCTACGCCCGATGCCGTGTATCGTACGCACATCAAAGTGTATCTGCCCACCGACGACTACATCATTGCTTTCACCAACCGGTTCAGCTACCGTCTCACCACTGCCGCTCCGCGTACCTGGCGTGAGGCGGGCGGTTGGCGCTCGGCTGTAGCTCGCTTCTCAACCATTAGCACTGTTACGCTGGACCGCCGCACCACCGACAAAACCTTGTCGTCACGCCTGAATCCGTTTGCGTTTCAAACCGAAGATTCGTTGCTGCTTTCATTGAACAAGCTGTTGCGCAACACGCTGTACTTCAATCGTTCCAATCCAATCTTTGGGGCCGAGGCTACGGTGCAGCAAACCCAGCAAAAGGTGCTGCTGGCACAAGGGTCTGATATCCGGAACCTGGCGGCGCAAAGCTTGCTGTTGCGCCGGACGTTGGCGCAGTCTTTCACGGGTCGGCTTACTACCTCCCGCACTATCCGCCAGAACAACTCCACGTATCTATTAGACCGTAATTTCCGGCTGTTAATTTATGAAGTAGCCCCCGAAATCAGCTACCAGCCCAACGGCACCATTCGCTTTACGGGTACCTATCTGCGCACCACCAAAACGAATACTACGCCCATAGATGCGGCTTCAGAAGCGCGGGGTACCTTCGATGAGCTCGGTGTGGAAGTGCGTCTCAGCCAAGTCAGTAAGCGCACCATTACGGGCAGCACGCGCTACGTAGGTGTCGACTATAAAGGCGATAATCCTAACTCGGTGGTCGGCCTGGAAATCCTGAATGCCCTGCGCGACGGCAGCAATTTCACCTGGAACCTCAACATAGAGCAACGCCTCAGCAACGGCCTGAACGTTAATCTCGCGTACGACGGCCGCAAAGCCAACGGCCTGAACGTGGTGCATACCGGCCGAATGCAAGTGTCCGTACTGTTCTAACGAATTGATAACGTGGATTTTGTGTATGGGTAAGGTATTCGGGTTTTTTATCCCGTAGCCGGATACAAGCACATAGCAGGCATCAGACAACGCCACTGCTTAGAGCATACCCGGAGCACCTACTTGCCACGCAACAACTACTACCTTTGAACGAGTATACTTGAGTTTCATTCGGCTTTTTATCGGCTGAATTGAAAATAGTTGCGTATTATGAGTTGCTAACACCTACTGCCTTGCCGCTTATGCCACGTCCCGTTGCCATGCTTCTGCTGCCCTATTGGCGCTTGGCTTGGGCTATGGTGGTGGGGTGCTTGATATGGGCGGTGGCAGCAGCACAGCCCATTGCGGCTATTCCCGTGCTGCCCACCAAAACGACCATGCAGGCTAGCCAAGGAAACCCGCAGCCAGCGCCGGTAGCCGTTTTGTTGGAGCAAGCTACAATCAGCCACGAAGCCGTAGTTTCTTCCGGTTCAGAAGGAAATAGTTGGCTACTGCTCGGGCCAGCTCTGTTGGCGGCCGTTACGGGCTGCTTGCTGAATAGATTTATTGTGGTGCGCTTGGTTTTGCCCGTTCGGCCTTCAGCAGTGCCGAACGTATTTCGGCTGCGGCTTTTGCTGGCGGCTTTGTCGCCCAACGCTCCTTAGGGGGTGTAGGACCAAGATTGTCCGCATTGCGCACCCACTATTCCGACTTGAGGCCGGGAGGGGTACGGTTTCATTTCTCCTGATAATCACCTTAGCTGCGACTTGCCAAGTACGGGTAGTTTGCTAGTGGCTTGTTTCGGCAGGCCAGCATCTCGTCCCAACGAAGCGGTGCAGAAAACCAGCATCTTCATGCCTATTCAACAACTTATTTCTCAACGTTTCCGAGACAGAAAGCGAAAGCTAGCCACTGCCTCACCCGAATTGCCAATCATTGATACCACCCCGCAAGAACCACAGCCAGGCTGGGACCTGAAGCAACAGCTAATTCAGGCGGCTCTGATTGGGCTAGGTATTCTGTCGGCTTCTCTGGGCTTGAAAGGGTTTCTGCTACCCAATGATTTCATTGATGGGGGCGTAACGGGCATTTCCCTGCTCGTCAACCAGCTTACCGATGTATCGTTGTCGGTCCTGATTGTGGTCATCAACATCCCCTTCATCATACTGGGGTATTACCAGTTAGGGCGGGGGGTAGCTATCAAAACGCTGGGGGCCACCCTGGGGCTGGCTCTGGTGCTGTTGGTCGTTTCCTTTCCTACCCTCACCCAAGACAAGCTTCTGATTGCCGTGTTTGGCGGCTTCTTCCTGGGGGCGGGCATTGGCCTCACCATGCGGGGCGGAGCGGTGCTGGATGGCTCCGAAATTTTGGCTGTGTACCTGAGCCGGAAAACAGCCATTTCAGTAGGGGATGTTATCCTGTTGATAAACCTGCTCATTTTTGGTGTGGCAGCGTTGCTGCTTTCCGTCGAAACGGCGCTGTATTCTATTCTGGCTTACCTGTCGGCGGCCAAAACAATCGACTTCATCATTGAGGGAATTGAGGAATACACGGGCGTCACCATTGTATCGTCGCGTAGCGAACAAATCCGGGAAATGCTCACCGAAAAACTAGGACGGGGAGCTACCATTTATGCCGGCAAACGCGGCTACGGTTCGCACGGGCACCAGCGGCAAACCATCGACATCATCTTCACCGTGACCACCCGTTTGGAAGTAAGCCAATTGAAGGCGGAGATTGATAAGATTGATAGTCAGGCTTTCGTGGTGATGCATAGCGTGCGGGAAACAAAAGGTGGCATGGTGAAAAAGCGCCCGTTGCACTAGCTGGCACTTCAACTCACAATTATCCGCAATTGCTCGTCCTAAACGAGCCTATTTCTCTGTATACGGCAGTAAACGGGCGTGCTCTGTGCGTGCGCAAACCCGAACGGTAGGCCCGTTCGTGAAAGGTCGCGCACTTCCCCTGCCGGATACTCGCATTCCTGCTGTGCCCTCGCAGTTGCTGCTGCGTTTTGCTGCTGCACATCATGCAGGCCAGCGAAACAGATGCGCCTCTCATCTCGCCAACCTGCAACAAAGCAGGTGAATGCTTCGGCTTGAGCTGGGGTGTGAGGCATTTAAATTTTCTGCCTATGTCATTCTATAATATTGCGCTGATGCTGGTCGGCGTCGCTATTCTGGGGGTAGCTTGGCTGCCGTCTTTGCTGGAGAAATACCCACTCTCATACCCCATTTTCTACATTGCGCTAGGAATGGGGGTATACATGTTGCCGCTGGATCTGCCCAACGCCGACCCCATGGAGCATCCCAAACTGGTGACGCATCTGTCGGAGTTATGCGTGATTGTGGCCTTGACGGGTACTGGATTGAAGATTGACCGGCCATTCTCCTTGCGCGCCTGGCGCACGCCGTTGCTGCTCGTACTGGTGCTGATGGTGCTTACCATCGGTGGGCTAACGGCAGCAGGCTGGGCTATAGCCGGCCTGGTTCCGGCGTCGGCCTTGCTACTAGCTGCCGTACTCGCGCCAACTGACCCCGTACTGGCTGGCGACGTGCAGGTAGGTGACCCTGGTGAGGGGCGGGAAGACAACGTCCGGTTTGCGCTAACGGGTGAAGCCGGCCTGAATGATGGGCTTGCGTTTCCGTTCGTATATCTGGCCCTTACCTTGTTGCCCACCGCCGAGCCCCTATCAGAGCGTGTGGTGCATTGGCTGGGGGTTGATGTGTTGTACCGCACGGCGGCCGGAGTGCTACTGGGCTGGCTATCAGGAAGGCTGCTGGCTTACCTGATTTTCAACCTGCCGAAGCGAGTGAGCATCAAAGCCAGCGCATATGGGTTTGTGGCGCTGGCTGTCACCCTCACTACCTATGGGTTCACTGAACTGCTGCATGGCTACGGGTTTCTGGCCGTGTTTGTGGCCGCCGTGACCTTGCGTGGCCATGAGCGTAAGCACGAGTATCACAAGCAAATGCACGCCTTCACCGACCAGCTGGAACGGCTGCTGATTGTGATAGTGCTGATGTTGTTTGGAGGCGCTGTTGCCACTGGCCTTTTAGCGTCACTCACCTGGTCAGGGGCAGCCGTTGGCCTCCTTCTGGTGCTCGTATTGCGCCCTTTGGGTGGCATGCTCACCTTGCTGGGCTCGAAGCGAGTGAACTGGGCAGAGCGTAGCGTCATTTCCTTTTTTGGTATCCGGGGAATTGGATCGGTGTTCTACCTCGCCTATGCCCTGGAAAAAACCGAGTTCAAGCAGGCTCGGGAGCTATGGTCGATTTTAGGGTTCACAATGCTGCTTTCTATTGGGCTGCACGGGATACTGGCCACCCCGGTTATGGATTGGCTGGACCGTCGGCACGGACGCAAGACCGCCGCTGAACTAAGCATGGAAACCGAAGGGGAGGACGCCGATAGCAGCCAGGAATAAGCAAGCTAAGAGCAAACTACCCGGTAGAGGTTGCCTACCAAGGCGGGCTGTGCGTCTCGGGAAGCTACCTACAACACGCTTTGCTGAAGCAGCTTGCGCATGGCAGGTAATATGGCTAGTTCTGCCTGTCCTGCTGGGGCTTTGGCAGCGTCTAATTGCTTTTGCGCTGCCGCCAGCCAGGTGGGAGTAGGAGCTTGGCCGCGTTCCATCTGCTGCAAACGGTCCAAACCGAGCGTGGCCAGGAGGCGCAGTTGGGTAGAAAGCGGAGCGTACTCGGTTAAGCTGGGAGAGGCCGCGAGTAGGGGCTGTAGTTTGGGGTCGTTGGCTTGCCAAAGCGTCAGCTGGTTGCGGACGGCAGACAAAGCGGCTTTAGCTGGTTCCTTGCTTGTCGTAGGTCGGCGAGTCAACAAGGAATCAACAGCTACACCAAACTCCCGGGCCCGGTTGGACTCAGCTGGGGCGGCGTCTACTAGGCGGTTCAGAGGGGTTTGTGGAGTATACGTGAACCCCTGAAAATGGCGTTTATATTCCTTCACGGGTTCAATTACTTCCGCTAAGGTGCGTAGCGGTGCCACGTCAGCGGAGCCGGCCAGTTGCTTCAACAGCTGCGCTGGTACTTTACGATGCTGTAAGCCAAATCCTTCTAGCTGCGTGGCTACCACTGCCAAGCGACGGTACATATCCGGCACGTTCTGGGTAACTGCCGCCGGCGACCATAGCCGCTCGGCTACGGCGGCGGCGCGTGGCCAAATGCGTGAATCCATAATCAGGCTATCAGCAAACTCCGACCACATAGTTGCCTCGCCACCCAGCACTAGCTTTTGCTGCTCAAGCGTCAGGGGGGTATCGGCGGGCAACGGGTCGTTGGTGTAGTGAGTGGCCGCAGAATAGTTGAGGTCCAGGTAGTAGCCGCTGGAAAGCAACGTGGGGTGACCTGCCTGAACAGCTTCTACAAGCCCCTTTTTGCCGCGCCAGCTTTGAATTATAGCTGTTTGCGGTAACCCTGGCCCTAGTATCTCGTCCCAGCCCACCATCTTCTTGTTGTACTTGCTGACGATGGCGAGCACTCGACGGTTGAAATACGTTTGCAACAGGTGTTTGTCGAGCGTTTTGCCGTCGGCTTTCATCATGTTGTTTGCTTTGGCAAACTGCATGATGCGCGGGCTCCGCCGCCATTGCCGCCCATCGTTTTCGTCGCCTCCAATATGAAAATAAGGATCAGGGAACAGGGTCGTCATTTCCTTGAAAAGACTGTCGAGCAAGGCATAAGTGGTTTCCTTGCTGGGGTCGAGGGCTACATTGGCAAGACGCCAGCTCTGGTAAACCGTATAGGTCGAGTCGTTGGAAGAGAGTTGGGGGTAGGCGGCTATCCAGGCAATAGTATGGCCGGGTACATCGAATTCGGGCAACACCCGAATGCCACGGGCGGCCGCATAAGCCAATATTTCGCGCACTTGGCGCTGGGTGTAATGCTGCCCACTTATTTGATGCAGATTAGGCAGAGCCTTGCTTTCCACGCGGAAGCCTTGGTCGTCGGCGAGGTGCCAGTGCAACACGTTTAGCTTCACGGCCGCCATAGCATCCAAATTGCGCTTGATGAGCGGCACCGGCATAAAGTGCCGGGCTGCATCAATCAATAATCCTCGCCACGGAAACCGTGGCTGGTCTTGAATATCTACCTCCGGCAGGGACGTGTGGCGGCCGTCCGTCTGTGGCAGCTGTTCGAGGGTTGCCAGTCCGCGGAGCACACCTAAACTAGTGGGCGCATCGAGCAGTACGCCATTGGGCGTAATACGCAGGGTATACCGCTCATCATCGAACGCCTCAGGTAGCCCCACCTTACCATAACGAATCTGGAAGGGCAGTACGCTGGCGCCCACTGGCCAGGTGGTGCCGTCACGGTGGAGGCGGAATAGCGTACGTGTAACAGCCGCGGCCGTCTTAGGGTCGATAGGGCCTTCTAACTGAGGACGCAGGTACGTTTTCCAGCCTAAACTACTTGAGCCCCACCGTACCGAGCTGGGTAGTGGTAAAAGGTTACGAGTAGCTGGAACAGTCTGCGCAGTTAACGGCGCTACAACCAGTAAGAGTAGCCCTAAGGCAACTAAAAGACGAAAGCGTATAGGCATAGCAACAGCAACTAGTAGCGAAAGATACGGCTGTGGCCGTGTCATGAGTTGAACTCTGCATCATTCGTGCCGAGTACGCCGCCAGGACTCGTGCAGAGGATAGCGGGAAGACTTCGGTAGTTGAAAGAAAATGACGGAAATTGAATTATAGTATGTGTAGAGTATAGGGTACAACGTAGTAAGTAGTGCTATTTCATTCATCGATTATTATCGGAAACTGGTCGAGTGGTAAGAGTAGTTAAGGTTGCCGTTATCAAACTCGTTTCACTGGCTAATTCCTTCCGTTATAACAAAATAATTATAAATTATACTTGCGTGTGCCAATACCAAGATATATAATTGTCTTCTGCCCTTTTGATGCATAAACAATCAAATACAAGCTGTTGTCGATAGATGAAGCTTGAGTTTTTATCATATTATTATAATAAAAGCAAAAAAGTGATATTGCGGTGCGAATCTAAAGAATCACTTAATGCGCCTACGAATACTATTCTTGCTTCTGATGTCAACGTTGCCGTTTTCTTCTCGTGGTAGCACTT
Source organism: Hymenobacter tibetensis (assembly GCF_022827545.1). Lineage (NCBI taxonomy): Bacteria > Pseudomonadati > Bacteroidota > Cytophagia > Cytophagales > Hymenobacteraceae > Hymenobacter > Hymenobacter tibetensis. The sequence goes on along the minus strand of NZ_CP094669.1, from coordinate 4,274,712 downwards.
ACTACGTAAGTTCTTCAGGAAACGATCTTAATTCTGGAGGTTCAGTTACTACAGCGTGGCGTAGCATCAACAAGGTGAATAGCTCTGTTTTCTCAGCAGGTGATATTGTTCTTTTCGAAGGTGGAAGTACGTTCTTAGGTAGCATATCGGTGCGGAGTGCCACTCAAGGTACTGCCACACAACCCGTTGTGTTTGGGTCGTACGGTACGAGTAGAGCTTTTATCAACAGCGGTACGTCATATGGCTTTTACGCCCACAATGCAGGAGGTATAGAACTACGCAACCTGACATTTGAAGGAGCTGGCCGGCTTACCAACACTAACTCGGGTGTAGTTTTTTATCTGGATTCGGCCAACGTTCACCTGACGCACGTTGTGCTAGATGGTGTACAGGTACATGGTTACCGTGAGTCGGGTATTTCTATTGGCAGTTGGAAGGGTGGTAGTGGCTATAATCAGGTGCGCATTACCAATTGCGTGAGCTCAGCCAATGGCGAGGCTGGTATATCCTCTTACTCGGAAGACTTGGCTGCTCACCACGATTGGTACGTGGGTAACTGCAAGACCTTCGATAATTCCGGACGGACCGACATAACGGATATCCATACCGGCAATGGTATTGTGCTGGGCGGTATTGACGGAGCCTTAATCGAGCATTGTGAGGCGTACCACAACGGCTGGCTGAACGCCAACCCCGGTGGCGGACCTGTTGGCATCTGGGGCTATAACTGCAACCAACTAGTCATTCAATACTGTGAGTCGCACCATAACCAGTCAGGAACTTCGAAAGACGGTGGCGGCTTCGACCTAGATGGGGGCTGTACCAACTCCATCCTGCAATACAATTACTCCCACGACAACGAGGGCCCCGGTTACTTGCTAGCACAGTATGTCGGCGCGCCTCCTCTGACCGATGTAACAATTCGCTATAACATCAGCGAGAACGACGGTCGGCGCTACAATCATGGGGCCGTCCAACTCTGGTCTTCGGGCTCCAGTGGCGGAATTCAGCGGGCTAACATCCATAATAACACTATATTTCTGAGCCCCCCGGCCGATGGTTCGCGGCCCAAAGCCATTGACATCACCAGCGACGGTATCAGTGGTATTGTGTTCCGAAACAACCTGCTACAAACCAGTGGGGGGCTGGCGCTAGTGTACAATGTTGCCACGCAAGGCGTGGTGTTTCAAGGCAATGCCTATTGGAGTAGCGGCTCTCCGTTATTGTTTCAGTGCGGCGCAGACTACCATTCGTTGGAAACGTGGCGTACAGCTACTGGGCAAGAGCAGGTTGGCACGCGCGCTACCGGGGTAGTAGCTGACCCGGGGTTGTTACAGCCTGGTGCTGGAGGCACGCTTGCTGGGCGTCCGCTCACTTCGCTCAACTCCTATCAGTTGCAAACAAACTCCACCTTATTGAGTTCCGGGCTGGACTTGATGGCCGAATTTGGGGTGCATCCGGGGCCCCGCGACTTCTTCGGTACGCCTACGCCTGCTCGCGGAGCTGGTCGTACCATTGGAGCACACGAAGGCAGCGTTGTAGCCAGCAACAGCCAGCCAGCTATGGCCGCGTGGTGCAGTTTCTATCCGAATCCGACTCGCGAAGCGTTGAACCTCACTCTTGCAAACAACGGCACGACTGGCCGTGCGCCGGTGGCAGTCAAACTCTATGATTCGATGGGCCGGCTACAGTTCACTGAAACGTACTCGCCCGCGCAAGTTGCCAATAGTGCTACAACGCTGCGTGTTCCGCTCAGCACCTTATCAGCAGGGCGCTACCAGTTGGAAGTTCTTTGGGCAGGAAAACGCTATGGACAGGCCGTAGTGATTGAGTAGATTTTCTGTCGGAAAACGCCTTCGTTGCACACTGCCCGCTGCTAAACCCACCACTGGGGCTTTGCAGCGGGCAGTGTGCGTACAAGCTGCACGCACCCCACAAACAAGGATGGGCCTAACGCCTACACGTTAGCTATGCGTTGTGGGGTTCGATACGCCGGTAGTATACGGGCTGGCTACGAACAGGCGCAAAGCGGCACAGCGCCTACCGATAGGTTGCTGATGGATGGTGTGGCGCTTACCTTTCACGCAAATTGCCGTTTATCTGCTTCTGGTTCTGGCAACAGCCTATCTGATTTCTTGTGTTTATGAGTTCTCCTTCCCGAATAGCCGGATGGTTTTGCACCGTACTGCTAGTAGCCATAGCCTGGTGGTATTACCCACCCCAAGTTGGGCGGACGTCACCGGTTCTCAATTGGGACGCGTCGGGCTACTACCTCTACCTGCCTTCCATATTCGTGCATCATGACCTGCGGGAGCTAAACTTCCGCGACCAACTGCTCAAGGACTATGCCCCCACGCCGGACTTTTACCAGGCATTTCGGCACCCCGGTAGTGGCAACTTCGTGATGAAATACCCGGCCGGCCTAGCTGTCCAGGAATTGCCGTTCTTTTTGGCGGCGCACACCTTGGCCAAACCGCTCGGCTATCCAGCCGATGGGTTTTCTCAGCCGTACCAAGTAGCTATTAAGCTGGGTAGTTTGCTGGTATCGGTGCTGGGGTTGTGGCTGGTGCGCCGGGCCTTGCTGCCGCGGTTTGGGGAGTGGCCAACAGCCCTCACCTTGCTGTTTATAGTGTTGGGTACCAACTACACGGTCTATAGCGGGGCTGGCCATGGCGGCATGACGCATTGTTGGTTGTTTACCTGGTACGCAGGAGTGTTGCTGCTTACGCCTGCGTTTTACACCCGCCCTACCGTGGCGCGGGCCGTGAGCATCGGGGCCATTATTGGCCTAATGACTCTAACCCGGCCCACGGAAATTCTGGCTCTACTTATTCCGTTGCTTTGGGGCCTGACCAACCGGGCAGCGGTGCGCGAACGGTTGGTGTTTTGGAAGGCCCACAGCCGCCTGCTTTTGCTGGCTGCCTTGGTGGGAGCTGCCGTACTAAGTATCCAGCCACTGTATTGGCACTATGTCAGCGGCGACTGGGTGGTGTATAGCTATCAAGAGCAAGGATTTAGCTGGTTTAAACCTCACCTCTGGGACGGTATCTTCAGCTTCCGTAGCGGATGGTTGATGTACTCACCCTTGCTCTTAACAGCCCTCGTCGGATTCAGGCCGCTACGCCGGCAGCAGCCGGAGGCCTTCTGGGCCATGCTGGTTTTCACGGTGCTCTTCACCTACGTCACGTTTGCCTGGGATGAGTGGACGTATGGGGGCGGCCTTGGCATCAGGGCAATGATTGAAAGCTATGCCGTACTAGCTTGGCCAATGGCGGCGGCTTTGCGCTGGCTGCAGAGCCGCCCTCGGTGGGCTGCTGCGTATAGTGTAGTGGCTGTGCTGGGATGTGCCTACGGCTACTGGCTCACGCAGATGGCCATGCCGGGCGGCACCGGCCTGCTTGCGGCCGGCGAAATGACCCGCACGTATCTGTGGCGCATTCTGTTTCGCTACGAGGTGCCACCTGAAACCACTCTGTTGCTTGACAGCAACGCGGAGTTTACTGGCACTGCCCGCAACGCCCGAGTGCTTTGGCAGCAGGATTTCGAGGCGCCCGCGCCGGGTATTTGCGGCACACCTGCTTTGCAAGGAAACTGCTCGTTGGCTCTAGATTCCACCCACTCCCGTAGTCAAGAATGGGTGATTCCGGCGCGGCCCGGGCAGTTCGAGTGGCTGCGGGCTTATGCCGATGTGCGCGCTGCTGATAAAGAGTGGGACCTGAACCGAATGACACAGTATGTAATCCGGTTTCGCCGTGGCGACGATATTCTCAGGGCTCGAACCGTACGCTTCCAGCGGGCTTTGGAGCCAGGCTGGCCCAGAACGCTGCACTTCGATGTACACACGCCCAAAGAGGATTTCGACAACATCTCCATCACCTTCCTTTACTACGGCACCGCCGCGAATCTGCTCCTCGATAACGCCAAGCTAGAGGCGTTTGATGAGTAGCTGCCGGAGTATCTCCCAGGCGGTTTAACCCTAGTCTAGAAGAGGGAGCGAGGGTATCGAACGCCGCAAAGAGCGCCTAAATCAAACCTCGTGCCTTGAATTCTAGGTATTTATTGATGGTGTCAACTGTCAGGTTGTGTGGGGCTGTCAGCAGCGAATGAATACCGTACTGGTTGAGTTCCCGCACAATCTGACGCTTTTCTTGGGCGAATTTTTCGGCGATGGTTTGGTTGTAAACGTCTTGCGTGGTGTCGGCGGGGGCGTCTAGGAAAGTGCGCAGTTCAGTGTTTTCAAAAAACACCACCAACAGTAGGTGGTCCTTGGCGAGGCGGCGCAGGTAGGGCAGCTGGCGCTGCATCCCGCTTAGCGTTTCAAAGTTGGTGAACAGAATAAGCAGGCTGCGCTGCCGGATGTTGGTTTTGACTGTGATGTAGAGCCGCTCATAATCGGTTTCCAGGTACTTGGTGCGTTGGCGGTAAAGCACCTCTAACAACTTGCCCATGTGCCCACCCCGTCGGTCGGCGGGTAGCAGGGTGCCAGCCTGGTGGGAGAACGTAACCAAGCCCGCTTTGTCGTGCTTAAGAATGGCAATATTGCTTACCACCAACGTGGCATTAATGGCATAATCCAGCAAACTGAGGCCGTTGAAGGGCATGCGCATCACCCGGCCTTTGTCGATCAGGCAGTACACTTGCTGGGCACGCTCGTCCTGATAATGATTGACAACCAACGCTTCGGCTGCGTAGCCGGTGGTAGCGCGCCGGGCCGTGGCTTTCCAGTTGATGTTGCGCGGGTCGTCGCCGGCTACGTATGGGCGAATCTGCTCGAACTCCATGCTTTGCCCCACCCGACGGATTCGTTTTATGCCTACCTCCGTCAGGCGGTTGCTGATAGCCAGGAGCTCATATTGTCGCATCTGCAGAAACGATGGGTACACGGGCACCACTCGGCTGTCGTCGAACCGGAAGCGCCGCCGAACCAAGCTTAGCGGCGACGCTACGTATACATTCACCGCGCCAAACTCGTATTCACCGCGTTTCACGGGGCGCAGTTGGTAGCGGATAACGGTGGTTTCGCCTGGCTTCACGGTGGCAGTGAACAACACGTCGCGCCGCTGAAACTGGTGCGGGATTTCATCGATAGTCTCGGTGTGGATTGGAAAACGATACTGGTTTTCCAGGTAGATGGCCACATCGTTGTCGGAGCCGTTGGCAAGCTTGTCGCCCAGCACGCGCCGTCCGAACACATGGCCTGCCTGGCCGCGGGCCGGGGCATACAACAGCCCCACGTCAAATAGCGTCAAGACGACCAGCAGCCCAAGCACCAACTGCACCAAAGGCAGCCAGCCCGGCAGGAAAAAGGCTACTACCAACCCAACTATGAGGGCGGTGAGTACGAGAAAGAAGCGGCGCGTGAGGAAGAAGGATTTCATTTAACTGGTTGCTGCTGGCACTGCCGCGGTCTGGTCGAGCACCGTGCTGGCCTTGCCCATCATCTAGCGTGGCACCTCAATCTGCTGTAATATCTGCTTCACAATGTCGTCGGCCGTGCTTCCTTCCATTTCGCGCTCCGGCGTGAGCTGAATGCGGTGGCGTAGCACCGGCGCAGCCAGATACTGTACATCCTCAGGCGTCACGAAGTCGCGGCCACGCAAGGCGGCCAGGGCTTTGGCGCCGTTGAGCAGCGCCAAAGAAGCGCGAGGAGAAGCTCCCAAGTACAACCCCTTGTGGGCGCGGGTTTGTCCCACCAGCCGGGCAATGTATTCCAGCAATTTCGGCTCAACGTGCTGCCGCCGTACCTGCTCCCGTAAGGTGCGCAGGGTGTCAGCCGTCAGCACGGCGCGCACCGACTCGAGAGGCATACCCCCGAAACCGGCGTGGTGGCCCTGCAGAATGCTTACCTCTTCTTCCACCGTAGGGTAGCCCACGTTCAGCTTAAACAAGAACCGGTCGAGCTGGGCTTCGGGCAGGCGGTAGGTACCTTCCTGTTCGATGGGGTTTTGGGTAGCCAACACCACAAAAGGGTCGGGAACGGTGTAGCGAGTGCCATCCTGCGTCACCTGCCGTTCTTCCATCACCTCGAAGAGAGCCGACTGTGTTTTCGCTGGAGCGCGGTTGATTTCGTCGATCAGCACAATGCTGGCGAAGATAGGACCGGGGCGAAATTCAAAATCCGCTTTGTTGGGCCGAAATATCGAGGTGCCGAGCACGTCGGAAGGCATCAGGTCGGGGGTGAACTGCAAGCGGCTGAAGGGCACATCCAGCGTACGAGCCAGCAATTTGGCCGTGAGTGTTTTGGCCACGCCTGGCACGCCTTCCAGCAGTACGTGGCCGTCGGCTAGAATAGCTGTTAGCAGCAACTCTGCCAGCGCCTGCTGTCCCACAATCACCTTGCTCATCTCCTGTCGAATGGCTTCGGCGTGGCGGCTTAGAGTGCTAAGATCAGTGCGAGCAGCAAAGGCCGTGGTAGCCGAGGAAGCCGTCGGGTCTGGACTTGCTGCTTCTTCAGGCTCCGGCCCCGACGAAGTGGAAGCTAGGTCAGGAGTACTTGTTTCTGGTACGCTCACAGATGCAAGAGGAGTAGGCGGGTTGGGCGTCGGAGTATTCTCCGTGGCGTCAAGAGTGTTATCCATGTTTAAAAATCAGAAACCTGATACAAGCTTTCAAGTTGAAAATGCAGTGGTAATAATTTCATTTAATTTCTCTAATTAACGCTCATAATAGGTCATAAAGCATGAATAAAGTGTTTATAGGAATAGTTATAAAATGGTATAATTCAATTTTAAGTGATAGTGCAATTCTTATGCAGCGGCTTTGCGAAAGTCGTTTAGTGCTTTGTTGAGGCCCAGCAAATCAGCATCGGATACTTGTGGAGCGGTGAGCAGAAAGTTGATGCGCCGAACAAGTGCGTCAACATCAGTGCGAGGAATACCAGTTTTTTGCGCCAGCCGCTCCCGGGCGGCTTCGTCGTTGAGGTCGAGGCCCGGTTCGTAGAAGCGCGTGCGTAAATGCTCCAGAAACAGCTGAATTTTCTTTTCTGCTATAGCCGTGTGGTTGTTGCCTTGCCGGTACAGGCCGGCTATGGTGCGAGTGAAAAGCAACGTGGTGTTAGGAAGTGGTTTCAGGATAGGAATGACCCGCTGCCGGCGGCGGGCCTCAAACGCCACGAACAGCACCGCGCCCAGCAGTGCTAAATACAGGGCCCAGCGGAGCGCGTCGTGCGCGAGCAGCACGCGCAGCAACGACTGTTCGCCCTGGCGGCCTTGCTTCTGGTACTCGTCCCACCATACGGTGCGGCCCGCTGGCAAGTAAGAGAGGGCAGCAAAGGCAAAGTTGCCGGTGCGGGGCTGCAACACGAAATAATTGGTGAAAGCCAACGGTACGGTGCAAAGGAAGATATGCCCCCGTCCGTGCGGAACACGCACCAATACGGCACGTCCGGCGGTGTCAGAAGCTAGCTGAGTGGCAGGCAGGGCACTATCAGGTAACAGGCGGAAAGCGGCGCCCAATGCCGGCAGCCGAAAGCCTTTCCCCGCTGCGTTGGCTAGCTTGGTATTGCTTAGCTGCAACTGCACCGAATCCAGAAGCGCAGCGTCAGTGGTTTTTAGCTGGCGCTTGCGTCGGCCTGTGAAGGCCGATGTGCGAAACCCCAGCGTGTCGGCAAAGTGCCGGTCGAATTGCTCGGCAGCAATAAAGGCATCGTTGCCCCGGGCCACATGGCGTAGCAACGCCCGGCAGTCGGAAGCACTTATTTTGAACTCATCATCCACAAAAACATAGGTGGCTTTAGGATAGCCTGCTTCTGCAAGGCCCGCCTCATAATCATCTTCCTCGTTTGAGCTGTTGGTGGCGTCGTTGTTGGGTGCGGTGGCAGGTGGCTCCGACGCATCTGTTGCTACAGAATCTTCGGTAGCGCTGGATGTAGTGTCCCCCGGAGAGGGTTCGTCTCGGGCTTCCGAGTAGTCTTCCATTGGTTCTTGGCCCTCAACCTCAATCTGATTGTAGACTGGAACGCGGATGGTTCGCACCTGGGCTTTATCGACGCCCATAATGTCGGGTAGCACATCGTAGAGCACGTAGGCCCCGTACGGAATTTTGTCTTTGTTTTGGAAGGTTGGGGTCCAGTCGAGGGCTTTGGGGCGGTAGTATTCCACGGCCACGTACGCGCCAAAGAGCAGCGCCAACCCCAGCAAATACCAGCGAAAAGTTGTCATAGAGGCAGGGGCTAAGCAGCGCGGCGGGAGGCGACAAGCAGCTGCTGGAAGGCCAGCCGGGTGGTGCGGGCCTGCGCATAATGGTCTGGCGTCAGGTCGTCGTGCTCCCCGTACCACACGTAATCGAACTGCCGGGTCAGCTCTCGGAAAGCTTCCGGCAACGCCCCAGGCGGTAATTCAAATAAATAGTCGTGGTTGGTTTTGTCGGGTTGCCACCGGATGAGGCCCCGGTCGGTGAGTTGCTTGAGCACTTCCAAGTAGCCGAGCCGCACGGCCAAGCGGTAGTTGCCGGTTGTTTCGGCATCGCGCAGCAATGTATCGAAATCGAGGGCATGAATATCCTCGGATTGCGCATCATAAGAAAGCGGTGCCCGCGCCGGTGCACGGCCAAACGCACGCGTAATATCCACTTGCATCAGCTTCAGCACGACAAACACGAAAGCGGCAAGTAAGGCCGCATAAATGCCGTATTTCCAAAGAAACTGCCCTGATTGCGTTTCCAGCAATTCGGCCACCCACCGCCAGAACCGTTGCCACAGCAGGTCCCAGGCACTCATCTCGCTTTTCACGGTCACGTACCGAAACTCGCGCTGTTCCCGAAACGCACGTAACCGCTCGGGCGCCGGCGGCCGAAACTGGATGGTAGTAGCTTGGTCGGAGGGGAGAGCCCGAGGCTGGGCCGCCGCGTTGCGCGCTGGCTGCGCCTGCATGGGCTGCGCCGCTAGCAGCACCCCAAAGGCAAATGGAAGCAGCCGCCGGACGAAGAAGTGAAGCAAAAACACAGAAGAAGTTGAAAGGATAGTCAAGAGTAGTGCAGCCCGGAAGCTACCACTATGAAAGCTGCCAGGCAGGCTAGTACTCTCCGTCGTCGTCGGGGCGGTAGGTGTTGTTGTAGGCCATAGGAGGGGCGCCGCTACCGAGGCTATCCACGAGGTGGCGCATGCCTACGCCTTCCTTGCGCTCCACTAAGTTGAAGTATTGAAACATGAGGGCTACCAGCAACGGCGTGTACAATATCATTTGGCCCACCGAGGCAACTACCGTTACGGCTACCGTCAGTACCTCTGATCCCAGCCACTCCCAATGCAATACCTTCCCGGCCATGATGATGTACTGGGGTATTTGCAGCACCAAGCCGATCAACCCAATCACGATTGACATCACGAAAGATAGGCCCAGCGTCGACCACCACTTGCCGCGCACCAAGTTGATATTACGGCTGAAGCTGCTCCCAATGCCTTGGTTTTCGAACACCTGGATAGCCCATACCATGCTCAGTGCTACCGAAAGGTAAATGCCTGGCACTAGCAACAGCACCATGCCTACAATAACAACGAGAACCACTGCTAACCCCGAAAGGGTTAACCGCGGCACAAGCAGACGCAACTGTTCGCCAACTTGCTGGGGGGTAACCTCTTGGTCGGGAGGTGTATCCATTCGTGCGCGGACGTAACCGTATACAGTAGCTGCCAGAGAGGCGTAAGAAATAAGCATCACCAGCAGGGCCAACCAATAGGTGGGCCCAAAGGAGCCAATCTCGCTCAATTGCTCGGCGGGCGGAACGTCGCTCCGACCAAGGAGACGCATGTTATCATTTTGTGCTATGCCTAACAGCAAGCCCATAACCAGCGCTACCGGCACCACAAAGTAGAGCAGGCAGCGGCCCAATGGTCGCCAGTGGGCACCTATGAACTCAAACGAGGCAGACATTTTAGCTCCAAAGTCCCGCTCCTGTCGAAAGTCAGCTTCCTTGGTAAATCTTGATTGCATGATACAAGTGAAAGTGTTTGATAGCGTGGCCTCCGCAACCAGAAAGTATAGGGAGAGAAAATACACAAAAAGCAGCTGATATGCCGGCTTTTCCTATTTGCTGAAAATAAGCCCCTCGGGTGCGCTTGCCTCTGATGCCAGTGCCAAGCGACGCGTGAGATGGCGCGGATACAGAATAAAATACCAGACAATGAAAGCAGCCGAAGCACCGATAATACTCAAGCTTAGCGCCATGGGCATTTCGGTGTGCCGCGTCACGAATCCTTCCAGAAAACCTGCTACCATAAAGATGGGTACCAGCCCGATAGCCAGTTTCAACCCGTCGCGGGCGGCTTGGCGGAAAGCCGCAGTGCGGGAGTAGGTGCCCGGAAACAACAGGCCGCGCGCCATAACAAAGCCTGCCCCGCCTGCCAACACGATGGCGGATATCTCTAGCGTGCCATGAATCCAGATGGTAAGCAAAGAGGGCAGCAGTACGCCCTTCTGGAAAAAGAAGTACTGAAACGAGCCTAGCATTATGCCGTTGCGAAACAGCGCCCACACGGTGCCCAGTCCAAACGTGGCGCCCAGCGCATACGCCATCAACGAAACGTAGATGTTGTTGATGGTAATCAGTAAGAACATGGGTGTTTCGCTGGTGCCCTTGTATATGGCCATCGGGTCGCCCTTCTCGATGTTCTCCAATGTTTTGTTGACGTAGGCATCTCCGAGGACCACCCGCACAAACGAGTCGTCGTAGGCAGCAGATAGGGCACCTACCAACGTGAACACCGTGAAGAACAACAAGGCCCACACCAACGGAACGTGGTGGCGAGCTACCAGCAGCGGCAGCTCCTGCGCCCAAAATTGCTTGAAACGACCGGTCTGCTGGGTTTTGTTTTTGTAGATAGCCTGGTGCTGTTTGGCCGCTAGGTCGTTGAGGTAGCGCGTAGTGGGCGAACCAGGATAAAAGGTCTGAGCGTAGGCCAGGTCGTCGGTGAGGGTAACAAACCGCGCGGCCAACTCTTCCGGGCCCGTTGCGGCAGTTGTTTCGTACTGCTTCCAGCGTGCTTCGTTTAGCCGCAGAAATACTGCTTCACGCATAGAATTATAGATTGTTGAATAGTGGACGGACGGCGAAATTTGCGCTAAAGAACTCGCTATGTAATAATCACCGGTTTGCCGCTAATTTGCAGACTGGTCAGGCTGGCGAAGATTGTTATTTTTCCCGACTCCGCTCCATACTTTCATCTATTAATTCCGACGCTATCGGGCCTTGCTGATATGAGTACGATTCGCATTCAAACCACCCAAAACGTTTCGCTGGAATACGAGGTAGCCAGCGTTGGCGAGCGGATGCTGGCCGCCATCATCGACAACCTGATTCTGGTTGCCTGGATAGGGGCCGCGCTGCTGCTCCTGTCGTTCCTGGATCTGAAAGGCGAGGCCGCTATGGTAGTGGGGGTGGTATTGGTGGGACTGCCTTTTATTTTCTATCATCTGGCGTCTGAAGTGTTCTTTAACGGGCAGAGCCTGGGCAAGAAAGCCCGAAACATCAAGGTAATTCGGCTCGACGGTACCCAACCCAGCCTCGGCGACTACCTGCTACGGTGGGTGCTACGCATCGTCGATACCGGTTTCATGAGTGGCGTAATAGCCATCGTCGTAATTTTGGCAAACGGCCGCGGGCAGCGCCTCGGCGACCTGGCGGCGGGTACGTCGGTCGTGAGCACTCGGCCGCGGCAAAGCGCTGGGGCGCTGGCACCCACTTTCACCCACGAAGACTATATGGTGGTGTTTCCTCAAGCCATTCAACTCGCCGACCACGACGTGGCTACCATTCGACAACTGCTAGCTAAGAGCCTAGAGCACGGAAATTATATGCTCCTCCATGACGTAGCCAACAAAGTGAAGGCCCTCACTGGCATCCAAACCGAGCTGTCCGACGAAGCGTTCTTGGGCACCATCCTCCGCGACCACGCCCACTTGGCTGCCAGCCAAAGCTAGTGTTCCAACCTAGGCGCCGAAGGAAAACCTGACGGTAACAGCGTTTTCCAGAGCGTCTGAGTGAGTTTTATAACAACAAAAAGGCCAGCCCCATATGGGCCGGCCTTTTTCACGTAGCTCAAGCAATAGTTCTTGTTGCTCTACTCGGTGAGTACACCTTGGCGAGTGCCAGCAGGCTGGCCATCGAAGCTGAGGCGGAAGAAGTAGATGCCAGCTGCCTGATTCTTGCGGCTCCAGCGTACCGACTGCTGACCAGCGGACAGCAACCCAGCATCCACGGTGTCAACTGTGCGGCCCAAAGCGTCTGTTACCGTTAGTAGCACGCGGGCGGCGCGGGGAAGGCCAAACGATACCCGGGCCTCGCCAGCCAGTGGGTTCGGATAGAGTGACAGGCTAGTAGCCAGTTCCGTCTTGCGGCTAGAGTTAACCACACCAGTTGCTGCGGCTATAGCAATGTCGCGTATAGCAATACCATTGCCTACTGGTGCCACTAGCGTGGCGGCCCCAGTGCTGGTGTCAAGGGTATAGAAGTTGGTGTTAGCGTTTGTAGCCGAGTTGGCAACCAAGTAAGCGGTGTTGGTAGTGCCGCTGGTAAAGATGTCCATGTCTACGTCGCGGGCAACGGTGGCTGTCAGGGTGGTAGCACCTCTGGTGTTCAGCGTACCGTTGTTTGGTGGGCTTTGCAACGCCAGAACATTCAGCGCCTCGTCATACACGAACAGTTCTGTTGTGGTAGGAGGAGTACCGGTAGCACTGTTGGTGTACGCTGCTGCTCCAACAGAAGGAGTGGCAGCAGCATTAGCATCGCCGGCAGCGTAAGTCAGTTGGCCATCAGTAGCGGCAACAGTGCCATCAATAGGACTCAGACGGAAATTGGCCCGGTTGGCGCCTACCACCCGGATACGGTCGACGGTTGGGTTGAAATCGAAGCCGATGCTACCTGCGCCAAGCGCCAAAGCAAATGGCGTGGCATTTACGGGCTGGGCTACACCCGTAGCCGAGTTTACATTGTATATCGTGGCTGTTTGATCTGTTGCGTTGTACCCCAGTGCTACCAGCGTATTGGTTGCGGGCCGTACGTCCATGCCCACCAAGGTTTGATTGGCAACTACGCCCGTAATGCCTACCGAAGTGCGAATCAGCGTTGGCTGTGCCGTATCGAATGTAAGCAAATTGGTGCCGGCAAGTCCGTAAGCCAACTGCCCCGTGATAGCCGGGAGAGTAGCCGGACGGGTTATTTGCACGGCAATGTCGCGCACATCTACTATGCCGCCCCCAATAGCTCCTACCGAAGTAGTAGCTGCTGTAGTAAGGTCTAAAGTGTAAAGGGTAGCACTAAAGCCTGCTACGCCAGCAACTGACGCAGATAGGTATGCGGTATTGGCTCCAGTGGTTGGGTTGAAGTAAATGTCCAGATCGGTACTTTGGCCGGTGCCGGTGGTGGTGGTAGTTAGAGTGCCTACCGTGTTCAGGGTGCCATTATTGGGCGGGTTCTGCGTGAGCAAGCGACTTACTGTCTCGTCGATATCGTAGAGGAGGGTCGAGGTGCTACCAATGTAGGAATTGGTGTACGCTACTGCACCTACACCAGGTACTGCACCAGCATTTGTGTCGGTGGTAGCATAAGCTAAGTTGGTGTCGGTTACAGCTACTGTACCTGTTACCGGGTTCAGCCGTACGTTAACTCCTGTAGAGCTAACCACCCGAATCCGGTCAACGGTGGGATTGAAGTCGAAGCCGATGCGGGCTCCGGCGTCGCCTAGCGGCATAGCAACCGCGGCAGCACCAATTCCGGTAGCTACCCCCGTAGTCAGGTTTATGGTATAAAGCCGGCCAGTCTGGGCGGTAGCGTCATAGCCGAGGGCAAACAACTCCCCTGTGTTGGGCCGAAAATCAAGACCTACCACTGTCTGCCCAGTGCTAACGCCCGTAATGGGGGTAGTGCCAAGCAACGTGCCAGGAGTGGCAGCAGCAAATGAAAGCAAGGTGCTAGCTCCAGCAGTGCCGCCAAGGCCATAGATGGTTTGAGCAGCGGCAGGCAGTGCAGTAGCACCAGCCAACAAGGCGCCAAAGGCTACGCTTTTGCAGGCGGTAGTCCAGCGAGTAACGTTTTCTAGCATGACAACAACAAGTAAAGAGATGAAATAGAATTTTTGTTAAGGTGAACTGTAGTCCTTACGGAGAGAAGCCAACAATGGATTGTGACATTATGGACTTTAATTATAAATTAATCTGTAATCTTCTACTTATACACTGTACAAGGCGTTCAAAAACAACAGCAACCAAGATCAAGCTATTGAATAAGAATAGGTTGATTCGTAGGTGACCTTTACTGGATGCGCCAAAAAAATAGCCGTGCTGGATAGCACGGCTATAAACAAACAAGCAATCAGACAAAAGAGTAGGCTACCAGGGCACCGGTTGGCCTTGCCAGGTTACGAAGCTGCCATTCTCTTCGGCATGCAGCTGATCGGTGAGGCGGACAATGCCACGGGCAGAATCGGCGGGAGGTAGCGCGGCGGTGTCGCCACCCATGCGGGTTTGCACCCAGCCCGGATCCACCAATACCGAAATCACACCGTAGGTGCCCACTTCCGCTGCCAAAGCTCGCATGTACATGTTCAGGGCTGCTTTGCTGGCCGAGTAGTGATACGGCTCGCCGGAAGCTTTCCACGTCAGTGAGCCTTGGCCCGACGACAAGCTGATGATACGCGCTTTGTTGGCAGCTTTCAGTAACTCCAAAAATGCTTGCGCTACCAGCAGCGGCCCTACCGCGTTTACGTTCAGAAAGGTTAGCGCAGTGGCCGCCGTCAGACCGCCCAGATTCTGCTTGGCCGGGTCTTCGGGTCCTGCTCCGGGGAAAATACCGGCGTTGTTGATCAGGATATCCAAGCTCTCGGTAGCGCCTGCCACAACCTGCCGCGCGGCCTCGATAGAAGCCTCATTGGTTACATCGAGCTGGATAAGGTGCAGGTGGTCGGCGTATTGGGTGTGCAGTTGGTGCAGGTCGGTGGCCGAGTCCGGTTGGCGGGTGGCGGCGAATACCGTGTCGCCGCGCTCCAAGTACTGGCGGGTGAGTTCCAGGCCCAGGCCCCGGTTGGCCCCGGTAATAAGAATGCGTTTCATGAGGGGAATTGAAAAAGTGTGGAGGTGGACATGGGGGCTGGGGGCCGAAGTTTACTGAAAAAGCTGCAAGCTCCCGTACCAGGTTGGAATTTTACACAAAACAAATCGGCCCGCCGAAGTTGGCGGGCCGATGAAAAAGCGGTGGGTGGATTGCCAATACCCTTATCGGTTAGACACAACCCGGGTGTTGGAATACTTATCGTGCCAGCCAACATCGCTGAACAAGAAAGAGAGGGCGTCAATCAACGGAATCAGGCGCCAGAGGCTACGGGAACGGGCCGCCTCGTCTGTGAGCGGCGACCCATCCGCCATTACAGCCCGCGTGTTGGTGAGGCGTTTGCCGATGGTTTGTCCGGCGTTTTTCTCTTGCATATAGTAATAGAAGAACTGAATGGCCAAGCTAACCAGAATCCCAAGGCTGGGTAGGTTCATGTTGCGCAGCACCGCGTACGAAACCGCGTTGCTGGCAATGCCAATCAGAAAGCCGTCGACTAAGGCATTGATAAAGCGGGTGCCTTTACCGACGGGAACAACAGATGAATCAGAGGGACTAGAGATACGCGGGTTAATGGGGTCCATATAATGATGGTTAGGTTGGAAAGAGCGGGTAATATATACAAAGCCAGCTATGAGACCACTGCCAGCTGATAAGTAAAAAAATAGCCCACCCAAGTGGGCAGGCTATCTAGTGTATGAAGCACTGAAAAGCAGCCTCACCCGGCCGCAATGGCTTTGCGCTTGGTTACGCGCGGATGACGCTCCTCGGTGCCCTGCGCCAGTAACTCATCGTCACGGTCCGTTTTTTTGATGGTCCAGCTCAGCGAGTACAGATCCTTACGCCGGTCGCGCAGGTTGCGTACTGCACCACTGGAGTTGAGGTCTTTGAGCAAGTCCAAATCCAGGTCGGCAATGAGGGTCATCTCTGTATTGGGTGTGGCCTCGGCTACAATGGCATCGTGAGGGAATGCGAAGTCGGAAGGACTGAACACTGCGCTTTGCGAGTATTGAATGTCCATGTTCTCGACGCGCGGCAGGTTACCCACCGAGCCGGTAATGGCCACGTAACACTCGTTTTCGATAGCCCGCGCCTGCGCACAGATCCGCACGCGCTGGTAGGCGTTCTTGGTATCGGTCCAGAACGGCACGAACAGGATTTTCACGCCTTCGTCGCTTAGCATGCGGGCTAGTTCCGGGAATTCCACGTCGTAGCAAACCAGGATACCGATTTTGCCGAAGTCGGTGTCGAAGCACTTCAGCTTGTCGCCGCCGCGCATACCCCAGTAGCTGGCTTCGTCGGGCGTGACGTGCAGCTTGTACTGCTCATCCACGGTACCGTCGCGGCGGCAGAGGTAGGCCACATTGTGCAGTTTTTCGTCTTCGTACACCGGCATCGAGCCCGCTACAATGTTGATGTTGTAGCTCACGGCGAGCTCCATCATTTTGGCTTTGATGGGCGCCGTGAAGGCCGCCATGGCCCGGATAGCCACTGCTGGCGAGTCCTCGTTGGTGAGGGCCATGAGGGGCGCGTTGAAAAACTCGGGGAACATCACACAGTCGGCCTTATAGCCCGACACTGTATCCACGAAGAACTCAATCTGTTGCAACAAGTCCTCTAGGCTACGGGTAGCCCGCATCTGCCACTGCACAATGCCAATGCGGACGTTGCTTTTCTGGTTACCAATCAGCTTCTCCTCTTCCTCGTAGTACACGTTGATCCATTCCAGCAGCGTAGCATAGGCCTTGCTTTCAGAGTCGTAGGGCAGATACCCACGGATGATTTTGCGGACGTAGAACTCGTTGGAGAGCTGGAACGTGAGGATGGGGTCAACCAACTCCTTGTTGCGCACCATTTCCACGTACTTGGCGGGCGTCATCTCGTTGGCATATTGCGCATAGCCCGGAATCCGGCCACCCGCTACCATGGCCCGCAGGTTGAGGTTTTCGCATAGCTCCTTGCGGGCGTCGTAGAGGCGCCGGCCGAGGCGCAGGCTGCGGTACTCGGGGTCAACAAATACGTCAACTCCGTACAGGGTGTCGCCATCCGCGCTGTGCGTGTCAAACTTGCCGTTGCCCGTAATTTTAGCGTAGGTGTGCTTGTCGCCGAACTTGGCGTAGTCCACGATGATGGCCAACGCCGCGGCTACCAGCCGGCCGTTGTCCTCGATGCCAATCTGGCCTTCCGGAAACTTACGAATCAGGGCGCTGAACTCGTCGGCCGACCAGGCGCCCTCCATATTGGAATACACCTGATCCATGATGCCTTTGATGGCCTTGAAGTCGGAGCGGCGAAGAGTCCGCAGTACTAGCTTGTGAGCCGGTATTGCCGTAGGCGTGAGAAGCTCCGCTATAGAGCCGGAGTGCTTGCCGTCGGGAGTTACCTTTTTAGCGTGGCTGCCGCTGGCTTTACTACTGATATTGGTGGCCATATAAATCAGAAACGAATGTCAGAGAAGAGATGCAAAGATACCGGCCCATTTCTTGAGCACGGCGCTTGTCTTACGGAGCTACAACAACTTCGGTGGCAAAAACGCTCAGTTAAGTGGTTGTCAAGTATGCTAGGCATGCCAGCCGAGGAACCTTACCTTCCATAACGAATAAGAATAGGTTCTGAATTCCACTACAGATTGCAGTTCACTCAATCAAGCCATATGCCTTCTTCCGCGTACTTATTGGTCGTGATTGTTCCAGCGTTTTTCGCTGCCCTGTGGTTGGGTGCTTGCTGGTTTACTTCCTTGGGCGGGTGGCACCGGCTAAGCGACTACTACCGTTCTAATGAAGCCAACAACTACGCACCCGGTACTAGCTTTGCTATGCAGTCGGGCCGGTTGCGCAACGTAGGAAGCAGTGGTCTTAGCAGCAATTACCGGGCGTCACTCAACATTCGCTGCCAATCGGCGGGTCTGCAGCTTTCAGTGGTTTTTCTGTTTGCGTTCCGCCACCCGCCGCTGCTTGTGCCGTGGTCGGCCATCAAGCCAATGGGGCAAGAGTCGGTGATGTTTGGTTTGGGCCACACCTACAATTTCCTTGTCGCACTACCCGATGGCGCCGAGTGCGTGGAGCTGAAGCTAACCAGCCAGCAGCTAGCGGAGACTATTACCAGCTACCAGCAGTCAGCCACCTTGGGAAAGCAGTAATGCAGTAATAGAGATAGCACGTTTACTCCCGTACCACTCGCCGGACGGCCACGCCAGTTTCGGTTTGCACCCGCAGTAGCGCCACGCCCCGGAACTCACCGAAAGCAGAAGCAGGTACCACAGTTTCGCGTGCAGCGTGCGGCAGTGTGTACTTGAACAGCACGCGACCCGCTAAATCAGTGGCAGTGAGCGAAACAGAGCCTGCCGCGGGCAACGTCAGGCGCAATGACTCGCTTGCCCCAACGGGGTTGGGATACACGGCCACCGCGGACTCGGGAAGTTGCGTTTGGTTGCTGAGAATCGGTAACCGGCGGTAAATGTCGCGGTACTGCACCAACGACACCACTTCTCGGCCGTTCACCAGTTGCGTAGTGACTTCGAGCAGCGGAATGCCCTGTTCTTTGCCTAGCCACTTATACTGCTTGACCTCGGGCCGCTGCACGGCAATACCCGGCTGTCCTTGTACTGAAATACTGTCTCTGGTTTGCAGCGTGCTTACAACCCGCAGCGTAGCAAAGGTGCCGAAGGGCGTAGTAAGGGTGCCCCAGCCGTCGGCATTGTTCACGCGCTTTTGCTTCTGACGCACATAAGCCTGCCCAAGCGCATCCACCGAGAAGTCGGAATTGCTGGAGTCACGCTGTTCGTAGGCAAGCGGAAAACGGTATATCACATCCTGCAACGACTGGCTCCGGTAGAAAACCGGTATGGCCCCAACCGTCGGAATTTCGGCCCCGTAGCCTACCTGCCGGTAGTTGCTTGCTGATTCATTGAAAAAGGAATACACCTCGCTAATAGGTAGCCCTGCCTGCACCAGCACGCTGGGTAGCGGCTGCCGATTGGCAATGGTAGCCCGGTTCACGCCGCCTAGCACGCCAAACACGATAGGCAGCACCCCAGGCGTAGCGTTGACCCCCGAGAAGTAGGATACGCTTTGATTGAGGGGTTGCAGGCTGCTATAGTTCCAGGTTTGGTTGGCACCGGTTTGGGTAAGGGCGGGGCCTCGGAGTATCAGCGTTTGGCTCACGCGTAACGAGTCGCCGGTATTGGGCATGTCGTTGCGGTCGATGACGATGGGTGCTTGGGCAAATGTTGGCAGGCTGGCAGCCGTTAGCAATAAAGCGCAAGCGCCAAGAACAGAGTAGCGGTGGAGCATATACGATGTGGAATTGAAGTCAGGAATTTATTCTCCCGAATATAGCACCTCTACGTAGGTTAGGTACCATCCGGTTGGGCCGTTGTACCTTGCACTATGCTTCCGCCCGAAGAACGTCGTCTCCAGACGTTGGGCCGGCTGCTGGCCTCGCCCGAGAGTTTTCCTCCAACGGCTTGGTTATGCGCCCCGCCCGACGTGCACCGCTGGCAGCCCGCCATGCCGGCGGCCGTGCTGTTGGTAGCTGCCGCTGGCCAAACTGTGCCCGCGCCGCCCGGTCTTGTGCGCACCTTGTTCATGGACGAGGTGCAACTCGTGATGGAGCGCCTGCTAACCCAGGTGCCCGGCGCGCCCGACTGGCTTCGCGTAGATATTCTGGCCCGCTATAAAACCAACCACGAGTTTCCGGCCCTCACCGGCCACCCCGATACGCTCGCCGATTACCTAGCCGAAGCCGTGCACGCCGGCGGCCTCTCCGCTCCGGATGCCCTGCTGCAGCTGCGCAAATACTTCTCGCACTTCACCCGCGAGGCTGCCGAGCGCATCATGGCCCAGGCCTACCGCCGCACCCAGAAATAGCGAGGCGCTGTAAATTTCAACGGCCTTCCCGAAAACGAAAGGACCTTGCTGTAGATGAAGCGCCGTAGTAACAACGACTCTTTCAACGCAGCAAGGTCCTTTTGTAGGAAAGAGCCGAGGTTACACGCCTGTCATTTCCGGCACTTCGTCGGGGACCACCAGCTTACCCGCTGTAGCCGCCCGAATCTGCTCGACGCTGACACCAGGCGCCCGCTCACGCAACACAAAGCCGTCGGGCGTCACGTCGAGCACCGCTAGTTCGGTTACTATTTTCTTGACGCAGTGCAGGCCCGTAATAGGCAGCGTGCAGGCGGGCAGCAACTTGCTGCTGCCGTCTTTGGCCACGTGCTGCATGGCCACAATGATGTTTTTGGCCGAAGCTACTAAGTCCATGGCGCCGCCCATGCCCTTCACCATTTTGCCCGGAATCTTCCAGTTGGCAATGTCGCCGTTTTCGGAAACCTCCATGGCCCCGAGGATGGTCAGGTCCACATGCTCGCCGCGTATCATCCCGAACGAGTCGGAGGAGGAAAAGAGGCTGGAACCGGGTAGGGTGGTTACGGTTTGCTTGCCGGCGTTGATGAGGTCGGGGTCCACTTCGTCCTCGGTAGGGAAGGGACCCATGCCCAGCAAGCCGTTTTCGGACTGCAACTCCACGTTGATGCCCGCGGGTATGTAGTTAGCTACGAGCGTCGGGATGCCAATACCAAGGTTTACGTAATACCCGTCGCGCACTTCCTGCGCAATCCGCCGGGCGATGCCGTGTTTGTCTAACATAATGGGTGGGAGAGGGAGAGAGGGTTATTTGGCAGATGCAGCAGGAGCAGGAGTGCCTACTACCGCCTGCCGTACTTGTACCTTGTACTTCCCGGCCAGGTCGCGGGCGGTGGTGTTGGGGTATTTCTGCGTGTAGAGAAGAGCCACAACTTTCAGCTTGGGGTCGACCCAGTAGGTGGTGCCGAAGATGCCGCCCCACTCGAAAGAACCTTCGGAGAGGCCCGAAGTGTCAGCAGTTTTGGCGGTGGTGATGCTGAAGCCGAGGCCAAACTTATTGTCGCCCTGGTTGACGTCGCCGATTTGGTTGCTGGTCATCAGGCGCACTGTGGCGGGCTTTAAGATGCGGCGGCCGTTGTATTCGCCCTCGTTGAGCATCATTTGCAAAAAGACGGCGTAGTCATCGATAGTAGAGGAAAGACCCGCGCCGCCCGAAAAGTAGGTGCCTGCGGCCTTGGGGTAGTCGGGCGTCATACGTCCCTGCATTCCCCTCTTCACAGTAGCTTTGTTGGCGTCTTCGGCGTAAAGAGTTGCTAGGCGATTTTGCTTTTCGGCGGGCAGGTAAAACCAGGTGTCGCGCATGCCAAGCGGGTCGAAGAGACGGGTGCGCAGATACTGGTCGAGGGGCTGCTTGGAAAGCACTTCAATTAAGTAGCCCAGCACATCCACACTTAAACCGTATGTAAATTTCTCGCCCGGCTGGTGCATCAGCGGCAGCGCTCCTAACGCATTCATGGACGTAGCCAAGTTGCCGCCCGGCGTGCCAATGCCGCTCGGAATATTCGCTTTAGCGTAAATAGCAGTGGCTTCCTTGGAGCCGATTACCGGATAGCTGATGCCCGAAGTGTGGGTGAACAGTTGCCGGATGGTTATTTCAGATTTGGCCGGAACGGTGGTGTAGGTGGAGTCTTTCTCGTTGAAAGTAGCCAGCACCTTAGGGTTGCGGAAAGCCGGCAAGTACTTGGAAATAGGGTCGTCGAGCTGGAATTTCCCCTCGTCATAAAGCATCATCAAGCCCACGCTGGTAACAGCTTTGGTTTGCGAAGCAATGCGGAAAATAGCGTCGGGCTTGAGGGGCGTTTTCGCTTCTACATCCTCATAGCCAAAGGCTTTACGGTAGATGATTTTGCCGTTGTGCGCCACCAAGGCAATGGCACCCGGAACCCGGTTATCGGCCGTGTATTCCTGCAGCAGCTGGTCGAGGCCCGGCAGCTGCTCGGGCTTGGCCGAGAGGGTCTGCGACTTGCTGCTCTTGAGTTTGGCCGGAGCTACCGTTTGGGCGTACGAGTGGCCACTGAATGAGAGGGAAAGGAGAAGGAGGAAGGCTGTTTTTTTCATAGTAGACTGATAGGTTGATTTCGGGAGGAGCAACAAAACGTTTCGTAGTAGTCTGTGAAGTGAACCTGCGCTCCATACTGTATACCCGGCAAAACCCAGCGTGAGATACTACTTGGTTGAAGCCCGTACGGTGCGCTGCTCGATGCGCTTTTCGTAGTTTTTCCCTTGGAAAATGCGCTGCACAAAGATGCCCGGCGTGTGAATGTGGTTGGGGTCTAGCTCGCCGGCGGGCACCAGTTCCTCTACCTCCGCCACCGTGATTTTGCCGGCCGTTGCCATCATGGGGTTGAAGTTGCGGGCCGTGCCTTTGTAGATGAGGTTGCCAGCGGTGTCGCCTTTCCAGGCTTTCACGAAGGCGTAATCGGCTTTTAGCCACGTTTCCAGCAAGTACATTTTGCCGTAAAACTCCTGGCTGGGCTTGCCCTCACCTACTTCGGTGCCGTAGCCTGCCGGGGTGTAAAAAGCTGGAATACCGGCTCCCCCAGCCCGGATACGCTCGGCCAGCGTGCCCTGTGGCAGCAGTTCTACTTCCAGCTCGCCGCTCAGTAGCTGCCGCTCAAACTCGGCGTTTTCGCCCACATAGCTGGAAATCATCTTCTTGACTTGCCGCTGTTGCAATAGCAAGCCAATGCCAAAACCATCGACGCCCGCGTTGTTGCTGATGCAAGTCAGGTTCTTCACGCCAAGGCGTAGAATTTCCTGGATGGAATTTTCGGGGATGCCGCATAGGCCGAAGCCACCAAGCATGAGCGTCATGCCATCGGTAAGGCCGTGCAAAGCCGTTTGGGCATCAGGAACTACTTTGTTGATCATAGAGCAGGGGGTGGGAATAGATAGGCAGCAGGTACGGCACCGCAGGTGCCGCGCAATGGAGGGGTAAAAGTCCACCGAATTTCTTGAATCCCCAGTAATCAACGCCGAAAACAACCATTGGAAACAATGAAGTAACAGGACGCTGCCTGTGAGGGGCAGTAAAGCAGACACCAGTAAACCAGAAAAGCCGTCAGGCTTCGGCTAACCGAAGCCTGACGGCTTTTCTGGGCAAGGCGTTCTAGCCTCCTACCAAGTGCCGCCGGGCATCTTCTGCATCCAGGGCTAGCTGGGCTTTTAGGGCGTCCAAACCGTCGAATTTTTGCTCGTCGCGCAAGCGGGCCACGAATTGAACGGTGAGGGACTGGTCGTATAAGTCGCCGCTGAAATCCAGCAAGTGGGCTTCGATAGTTTGCGCCAAGTCGCCGCCGACGGTGGGCCGCACGCCAATGTTGAGCATAGCTTCATGGTGCGTACCCGCCGCTGTAGTAACCATTACGGCGTACACGCCGCGGGCTGGCACTAGCTTGAGCGGCTCTTCTACCTGCACGTTTGCCGTAGGCCAGCCGATGGTCCGGCCGAGCTGCTTGCCTTTCACTACCGTGCCGCTAAGCTCATAGGGATACCCCAGGTAGCGGCTTGCAGTTAGGATGTCGCCGCTTTCCAGGGCGCGGCGGATACGGGTGCTGCTTACGCCCACCGCATCCACGTCTTCGCGCGGAATTTCTTCTACGGTTAGCCCGTACCGGTCGGCGTTGGTGCGCAGGTAATCGAAGCCGCCTTCCCGGTTTTTGCCGAAACGGTGGTCGTAGCCAATCACCAGCTTGCCCGTGCCCACGGTGCGCAGCAGAATGTTCTGGATGTATTCCTCCGAAGTCCAGGCGGCAAACTCCCGAGTGAACGGCACAATGAGCAGATAGTCAACGCCAAAATCAGCGAGCTTCTTGATGCGCTCTTCCAGCGTGCTGAGCAGGTGCAAATCGTGCGGGTTGGGGTGGGAGGGCGGCGCATCAAGCACCAGGCGCGGGTGCGGCCAGTAGGTAATCACCACCGACGACCCCTCGCTCTGCTGCGCTACTTCCTGCAACCGCCGCAAAATCTGCTGGTGTCCCAAATGCACACCATCAAACGTGCCGCTGGTAACCACCGCCTTGCCCTGGAGGTGAGGAAACTGAGCCGGGTCCCGAATGACTTCCATAAATCACTGATTTTCGTTGGGTGGAGTGGCTGCGCTGCTTCGTAGCGCCAGCAATTGCCTGTTTCAAGCAGAATACATAGCAGCTTTCAAACGCTGCCAGTGGTTTGCACTATCAATAACCTACAGTACGGTTAGGCGCCTGCGAGGGTGCGAGCAATGCAATATTTCCTGCGCTCAATTCTCGATTCCAGCAGGCGGTAGTAGGTGCTACAACGCTAGCCACGCTACCCCGCCGCTGTGCTACTGAATTCAAGCTTTGCATTGAAAACCTGAAGGCACCTGTCACTTACCTACACAGCACCAGGCAAGTTGCCTCAGTGCTTGAGAGCAATTGCAGAGACTAGGTAGGGGTATTTTCCGAGTTGATATCTGGTTCGGGAGCTACGTTGGTAGCATTGTAGTACTCCAGGCCGGCCCGGCGTTCGGGGCGGTGCTGCCGTTGGGGCCGAGGCGGCCGGTCGGGGGCACCTTGAGGGCGAGCCGGACGCAGGGCTTCTATCTGCTCCATGTTCAGGGCCTCGGCCAAGGTGTAGTCTCCAATGCGGGTGCGAACCAGCTTGGTCAGGTGGGCACCGCATCCTAAAGCGGCCCCAAAATCCCGGGCGAGGCTGCGGATGTAGGTGCCTTTCGAGCAAACCACCCGGAAGTCCACTTCGGGTAGTGCTACGCGGGTGATGGTGAACTCTTTGATGGTGACCTGCTTGCTCTTGATAACTGCCTCCTCCCCGCGGCGGGCCACTTCATAGGCCCGTTCGCCATTTACCTTTACGGCCGAAAACAGCGGCGGCGTCTGCTCGATAAGCCCGGTGAACGGCGCCGTAGCAGCCCGTATGGCAGCTTCTGCTACATGCTCGAAAGGCAATTCTGCATCAACGGGAGTTTCCAGGTCGAAGCTAGGCGTGGTCTGGCCTAGGCGGAAGGTGCCGGTGTACTCTTTCTCCTGCGCCTGAATCAGATCGATTTGCTTGGTCTTCTTCCCGGTGCAGAGGATCAGCAACCCGGTAGCCAATGGGTCGAGGGTGCCAGCATGCCCTATTTTGTTGATGCGCAGCGTATTCTTGACTTTGCGTACCACATCAAAGGAAGTCCAGGTAAGGGGCTTATCAAGCAGCAGCACTTCACCGGCTTCGAAATCAAAAGGAGGAAAGGTGGCCTCTGTCATGTTGGTGTTGTTTTCTGTGTTATGAGGTAGGAGCGGTAGCTGCATCAGCCAGGCAAGGCCAAGCGGCACACCAAGGGCTAGATCAGCTTCAAATCAATGCCCAACCCAATCATTACCAAAATAATAACGCCCACAATGATGCGGTAAAGGCCAAACGCCCGGAAGCCAAAGCGCGATACAAAGTTCACGAACGACTTCACCGCCAACAATCCCACCGCAAAGGCTATGACGTTGCCAAACAAAAGCAGCTTCATGTCGTCGGCACCAGGCGCACTCACCTTGTAGGTTTTGTAGAGCTGGTAGGCCGTGATAACGAACATGGTGGGCACGGCCAGCAGGAACGAGAAGTCGGCGGCCGAGCGCCGGTCGAACCCTTGGGCCAAGCCACCAATGATGGTAGCCGCCGAACGCGACACGCCCGGAATCAGAGCGATACACTGAAACAGCCCGATTTTAAGCGCTTGCATGGTGCTAGGCGTGGTCACTTCCTTGCGCGGACTGGAAAACCAACGGTCCACGAACAGCAGAATAATGCCGCCAACTACCAGCGAAATCGCCACAACGGTTACACTCTTCAATAATTCTTCGATAACGTCTTTCAGCAGGAAGCCTAGAACGCCGAACGGCAAAAATGCCACAATCAGCTTCACATAGAAATCTACGCTTTGCAGAAACCGGCGCCAGTAAAGCGCTACCACCGATAGAATGGCCCCTAGTTGAATGGAGGTGATATAGGTTTCGGTGAATGGCAACTGCCCAATGCCGAGCAGATTGGCTACGATAACCATGTGTCCGGTACTGGAAACCGGCAAAAATTCCGTTAAGCCTTCAACAATGGCCAATAGCAGCGCGTGCCAGTAATTCATATGCAAGGAGTGTAGCTCGAAGCGCCAGCTTCGTGTCTCGTAGAAAATGGGCGTGCGCACGTGTCCTTGACGTGGCATGTCAGGGGCAGGCGCACCATACGCGAAGCTGGCGCTTCGGGGGTGAGCAACTACGGGCGCTTGTAGCTGGGAGCGGTGACGGGAGGCGCAGCAGGGGCGGGCTGCTGAGCGAGAGTTTCGCGGGTGGTAGCGTCATTGGCGACGGGTGCATAGCCGTGAGGCTTCGCCATAATGGCCCAAAACTCGATAATGAACCCAATAATCAGCAAAATAGGACCTAGGGTGATGCCCAAGAACCCTTCGCCATAGTCAGCGGAGTCCAACGTCATCGTGATGAAGCCTGCCGCCAGCACGGCTAGTCCAATAAACATCAGGCGGTAGTTACGCGTCCCGAAGGCAAAGCGAGGCTGTTGTGTAGGTTCCATAAAAGCAAGTTAGGAAAGAACAGATGCGGACAGGCGGAAGCGGATGGCAGCGCAACGGCTCGGGCTCTTCCGCAGGTTGAATTCGCGTTTCAAGTGAAGGGTTAGTACAGATCATCCAGCGACATGCCCAGGTATTTACGTACGGCGCGGTAAGAGCTAAGAAAACCAATACCGCAACCCAGGCCCACCATCACCAGCAGCAGCACCCCAATAAGCCGGTCGTCGCGCAGAATACGCAGGTCGGCCACTTGTAGGTAGGCGTATTGGAGCAGCGCCAGCAGCAGCAAAGCCGCCAGAACGCCGCTTACCAAACCCTGCCAGGTGGCGCGCCGCAAGAAAGGCCGCTGAATAAAGAACGAGGTGGCTCCCACCAGCTGCATGCTCCTAATAAGGAAACGCTGTGAGAACAACGCCAGCTTAATGGTATTGTTGATGAGCACCGTCACGACAATAGTGAGCACCACCGCGAAGCCAAGCAGCACTAAACTGAGCTTACGCACATTCTGGTTGATGGAGCTGATGAGGCTCTGCACATACTGTACCTCGTGCACGCCTGGTTCAGCCTTCAGTTCTCGCTCGATGCGGCCCATTTGCAGCGAGTCAGAGTATTCCGACTTGATTTTCAGAATGTAGGCGTCACGCAGCGGGTTGTCGCCCAGGAAGGTTTTGAAGTCCTCGCCGGTTTGGTCGATAAACTGTTTGGCTCCTTCCTCCTTCGATAAGAAGCGCACTTGCGGCTTCTGGTCACGGAGGGCAATGTAGGGCTTGCGCGAAAAGTCTTGTTGCAGGCGCAGTAGCTCAGTTGGGGGCAAGTCGCGCTCCAGATATACTTGCATCTCAATGTTTTCCTTCACCAGGTTGGAAAGCTTATGCGCATGAATCAGGAGCAGCCCAAACAACCCAATGACCAGCAACGCCAGCGTAATACTGAACACTACCATGGTGTGCGGGTAGCTGCCAAGCTTTTTCTTACGAGTCGGACGGGTTGGGGGCATAGAAAGGCAAAGGTAAGCGTAAGAATGACTAGAGGAGAAGTTGAGGCAATGATTAACAATCATTAACAAAGCCTGCCTCTCTCAGAAAGACCAGCGTGCTGCCGCGAGCGGACATGGCGGCACCCTGTCAGCGGGTGTATTGTAGTTTCGTATGACCACGTAGGTGGCAATCCTTGTCATTCCAATATTTCGCGCATCAAGCGCCGTGAGGAATCTGGATTTAGCTGTTGAACGGCTTCACTCAGATTCCTCTCGCCGCTTGATGCGCGAAATATTGGAACGACAAAGCATGTAATAACTTCCTATAAGGTGGTCCGTGGGTCGTCGTCCACGTTTAGGACTTCGCGGGCTTTGCGGGCGTTGGTTTCGCGGCGACGCAGGTGTTTGCGGGCAAATAGCTCGGTTATGGAATCGAACTGCTCGGTGTGAAGCAGGGAGATGCCCGCCCGGGCCTGGTTTTGGTTGGTGAGGCCACTGTAGTCGCGGGGAGTGGTTTCGTACCGCAGCTTAGCTCGGAATTTACCGTCGGCTCGCAATGCATATTCCAAGCTCAAATCCCCGATAACCGACGTGTTGGCACCAGTCAACGTGGTGCCATTGGCTGTCGTGACCACGCCACCGTTGTTGAAGCCACCTTCGCGCGTAACGCGCAGCCGGCCGTTCAGGAACGAATAGCTCAGGCGCACCTGCAAGGCCTGAAGCTGTTCGGCCGATAAGCCGCTGAAGTTGAAGCTGATTTCCAGATTGGGGTCTAGCTGCGACGTAAGAGCCCCGAGCTGCGTGGAAATAATTTGCCCCAAGCTGTTGCCCAAGGCGTTGTCTTGCCCCCGGAACGAAGTAACCGACGACAACGAGCCTACCTGTGCCAGTTGCCGGAACACTACCAAGCTAAATACTTGTCGGTTTAGCTCCTGCTCGTCGTTGCGCAGCGACGACAGAAACGGCGCTAAGTCGCCTTCCAGTGACGAGGGAATGTCATTGAACTCCAGGTTTAGCTTGATAGCCGGCAGCAACAGTGGCCCCGTCAGGTTCATGACCGCCGTGACGGGCACTACCGCCGTATTGCCAGGCAGCGCCGGCGCCAGCGACGTACGTTGCGTGTAGGCTGCCGTCACGTTCATCTCGCCGGCCAGCGGGTCGCCGTTCCAGACAATGGTGCCGCCGGGCCGCACCACAAACTCCTTGTTAACAAGGCCCTGCAACGTGAAATTGTAAGCGCCTCGCACAATCTCAATTTGCCCACTCATATTGAAGTCGCCGCGCGTATCAATGTTCAGGCGCAGCCGCCCAGCCGCCGTTCCCCGGATAACGTCGCCCGTGCTTTCATCGAGCAGAATCTCGACGTAAGCATCGGGGGTCACCTCCAGGTTCATGTTCAGCCGGATACCCGAAAGGTCTATCTTCTCCTGCACCCCGATGGGCACGGGTGTGCGGGCCGTGTCGAGCAAGTTGCGGTTCACGAAGCGGATATAGCTGGCCTGCTCGGCCTTGGCTGCGTTGTCAAGCGGCAAGGAGAGGCGTGTGCCAGGGTCGGAGCGGGCTTGCACGTTCACCACGAGATTGTTGGAAGGACCATCGACGCGGGCCGTGCCGGTGGCGTAGGCCGTGCCGAAGTACAGCTGGTTGTCTTTGCGGGTGGTATTGAGCACCAGTAGCTTGCGAAACGAAGCATCTAGGTCCAGCCGCATATTCTTAAATCCGTCGTGCAGAATGTCGCCGGTGATGGTGCCAGCATTGCCCAGCGGGTCACGCATCCGAATGTCGCGGAGCGCAATCCGGTCCTCGGCAAACCGAATCCGGTCAGAGAACGTGTAGGTGGTATTTAAATAAATAAAGGTGAGCTGGCCCTCCTTTACATCTAGCGTTCCGGTCAGGTGCGGCCCGTCGAAACGGCCGGCTAGCCGTAGCGTGCCTTCGGCCGTGCCACCCAGGTCACGGAATATGGTTTTAAGGAAAGGCTCGGCCAGCTTAACGGGGGCATTATCCAGCACGCCGGTTAGGTTGAGCTGGTCGGTGGGGTGGTTAGGGGCAATGGTGCCGGCCACGCGCACGGCCCGCGCACCGTTGCGAAGCACATCCATGTCCACCAGGATCTGCTCGGCGTTGTTGTCCCAGCTGCTTTTCCCCGTCACGTCGCCAATCAGTACATTATCCAGCTTCAGCGAATCCACCGTGAGGGTGGAGTTGATAGCCAGCGGGCCATACACGCCGCTTAGCGTGCCTTCGGCATTCACGCGGCCGGTCATGTTTTGGTTGGTGAGGGAGTTAAGCGTTGCTAGCTCCATGTCCTTCACCAGCAGTTTCAGCTCCTTGCTGGCATCCTGCGAAACAAAGCCTTGTGCACTAATGCTTTGGAGGCCATTGCTGAGCGTCAGATTCTGAATGTCAATTTCTCGGCCCTTGTTGGAGAATACCACGGCATTGTCTTGCGCAATAGTCCAATCCTTGCCTAACAAGTTCACGCCCGACTGCCGGAACACCACCTGCACTGCATCGGGTAGAAACGACAGGGCGCCGTTTATCTGGGCCCGGTTGGTGGAATTGGACTGGATAAGTGCAGTCGAGAAGTTGATGCGCTCCTGGTCCCACACGCCCTCCACGTAGAACCGCTCGGTCTTGCCTAGGGCCGGGAGTACTTGGCGCTCTGAGGTGATGCTGGCCTGCGCCAACACCTCGGGCTGGTACGGCAGCTTGGAGGTGGTGAAATCGAAAGCTGTGCGGTAGGTGCGGATGCTGTCAATCTGGAGAGTGTCGAAACTGCCGCCAAGCTGGAAAATAGAGGTTTGGCCGTTGCGGAATGAACCATCAATACGCGAGTAGTTGGAAATCTTTAGGCCCGGCATGAACAGCTGCAATGCTGGATTAGGCTTCTTCAGATACAAGTCCAGTGCAATAGCGTATTCCCGAATCGGCACCTGGCGCTTGCGGCGGTAGTAGGTGGCAATAGCAGCGTCGTTGCTCTCGAAATTCAAAGCGTATTCCGTAAGCAGCACCTGGGAGCTTCGAATCACTTCGGTGTAGTTGAAGTTGCCGGTGGCTATCAGGTTAAGCGCTTCGGAACGGACCGTGAGTTGGCGTTGCCCGGCGGTGCGTGCACTGATTACATCAAACGTATCCAGCGCTACGGTGCGGCCCGCGTAGCCAAGGCGTGTGTTGCGCAGAATAATGCGGCCCAGTAAATCGTCGAGGCGCAACCCCCGGAACTTCACGTCGGCAGTGGTAGCTACCGTTACGCTTTGCTTGGTTAAACCCAAGGCGCGCAAGTCGGCCCGACGCACCCGAGCCCGCACATCAAACGCTTGCGTGGCTTTATTCAGATCCACCGTGCCGGTGGCATCGAATTGGAGGCTGGGGTCGTTGGCAGCAATGCGGCCTGTAAACGACTCGCGGCTGAAGCGCCCGTCGGTGGTGATGTTGCGGTAGCGGTAGCCGTTCAGCCAGATACGCTGCACCGTGGCCCGGGCCGTCAGGCGGGCACCTTCCGGCGTGAACCCGACGCCCTGCACCCGCCCGCTCATCGTAACGTCGCGCACCGTCTTCTCTTGTCCTAGCAGCTTGCCTAGTTGAAAATTGGTGGTTTGGATGTCGCCTTCATAAGATGAGAAGCGCGGGTCGGTCTTGAACTTCAGATTGACGTCGGACACCACCGAACCGAGTGCCGTATCAAAACTGCCATTGGCTACGAAGTCGTTATAAAAGCCCAGGAACTGCCCTTTCAGCTGCACCACGCCCAGCCGCTGCACGTACGGCCAGCCCGAGGCCGGAATGTAGCGCCGGATGTCGCGCCCATCAACCACGGAGGGTTGTAGCTTCATTTCCACGAAGCTTTCCTTGAAATTGGGAAGCCCTTCCACCCCAATATTGCCCACCACGTGCGTGTTCTTGCCGTAACGGATGTCCAGATTCTTGGTATGGAAGTCCCGAACGTAGCCGGTAGCCTCCCCCGACAAAAGCACGGTTTCCTTTAAGTCGCGCACCGACTGTTGGGGGGCAAACTGGGCAATGTCGTCGGAGTAGAGGCGCGAGGGCTGTAGCCGCGCCACCACCCGCACCGAGTCATTGAAGTCGGTGAAGTTGAGGAAGTGCGCGTACTCGAATCGGATGTAATCGTGGATTCGGCTGCTGCCCACGCGCAAGTTCAAGCTCGAAAACTCCCAAAACTTGGCGGCGTAGGTCATGTTGGCCGTTAGCTCCCGTAGGCGGGTGCCGGAGGGCGTGTCCACGGTCCGCAGGCCGTTGATTTGAGTGTGAATGGTGTCGCCGCGCAGCCAGATTTCCGATACATCGGCGTAAATGCTGTCGAGCCGCATGTGGGCATAGTCCATGGAGCGGCCATAGTACTCGGCGCGGGGCGTGTTCTCGTTGTCGAGAATGAAGCGGCCGTTGCGCAAGCTCACGGTGCCAATCTTGAAGTCGAAGGGCTTACTGACTTTGGTGGTATCGGAAGGCCCCACCAGCCGCCTAACGGCGCTCAGAAACTGCGACAGATTGGTGGAATCGGGCTGGTCTTTATAGGTTACCAGCGCAAAGCGCGGTTCTTCCAGCGTGAGGTTGCTCACGTGCAGGTGCGACGGGTCGAAGACACTGAATAGGCTGATAGACGCATCGGCCCGGCCAATATTAAACAACTCACCTCCGCGCCGGTCCAGCACTTGCACCCCTTGGAGCAACACCCGCGAAAACGGGCGGATGTCTACCCGGCCCACCACCACCTTCTGGCCTAACTTGTCGGTCAGGATGTCGGCCGCCTGCTGGGCTAGCCGCGTCTGGACGCTCGGGATGCGCAACGCTACCAACGCCCCCACCACTGCCACTATCACCACCAGCACCAACGCTAGCAGCACTTTTAGCATAACAGAGAGGAAACGGGGCACGGGCGAAACAGGCTAAAGCAGAGCGGAAAAGGCGAAGATACAGGGTTAACCGTTGCGCGGTAGAGCCCGATGGTTGCGCTACCGCTGTGGCAAGAACGATACCACGCAGCCATTGGTTAAGCTTCAGACGGCATTCAGCGCAATCAGTTTAAGCTTTTAAACGAACTTTATGGGAAATTCCGTCTGTCGGGCTACTTGTTCCTGAGTCCTGTTGTTTGGCAGAAACCTCCTGCCACGCAAAAGAAACAACAGTCTTCTTCTTGCAGCCGGCCACCCGCATAGGCCCAACAGGAAAAGCGCTTCAACAAGCGAATACGTAGTGAAGCAGAACGGTATTAGCGGCTAACCTGTATTTCTAGATAGGTTAGGTTTGCGTGCTATACATTGGCAAAAGCACCAGGTACAGACCGACGAGAGCTATCCATTATGAACATCGACTACATCACCGAAGTAGAGGGAAACGAAGCTGTGCTGGATAAATATGTGGAAGCCGTATTTGCTCAGACCTGCAAGCCTGCCAAGATCTATCCATTTCCTTACCAAGTGCCCGGTGAGGAGAACTGCTTGGATAGTCCGTTGATAAAATACTTTCTTCAGCAACAACCTTTTGTGTTGGAAAGAGCCGTTGAGTTTTTTGAAAAGCTTCGGAAGATCGACAAGAAAGGGTTCAATGGTATTTATTTTCCGCTCGATAAATGGGTAGAAGCCACTATCAAAAAGCCTTTCTTCTATAACGAGAATGAAGGCGATAAATGGACCAGAGTTGTACTGTTAAAGCTTAGGCCTGATGCAGATCCTACTACGGCTTCTCCCGACCATATAAAGTTCATGTGTTATTTGGCAGTTTGCCACCTCAAGTACGGCCCGAGTTATGCCAGCGTAATGGCAAATCGGTATTTTCAAATGGCCACTGATTTGGGGTCGGATGAGGTGGCCAAGCTGAAGAAGTTTGGTAGTGGCGAACTACCCAAAGAGCTAACCGAGTACAAAGACGGCTACGTGAGCTGCGTTGCTAACGATGCCTTTGGCACTATCAAGGTAACGGTGAAAGAAGAAGTGGCCGAAAGCTACCAGCGGGTTTTTCACTTCATCAATCGACTGCTGCAAACCAGTTTTCCTAGGAGCTATTCCATCGAGTTCAGCAGCAAGCAGAAAGCTTGGCTGCCTATCAAAGGGCTGCCAAAGAAGGGTGTACACGCGTTGTTTGCCAATGCCGTGAGCTACGAGAGCGTGCATCCGCTACTGGTGGAGTATGCTCACCTCGCCATGAGGACCAACGAATGGTACACTAACATCGACAGCGAAGAATGTGCTATGCCATCCACCTTCGCCGTGTTTGCCTTGGGCCTGACAAGCGACGCGTACTTCGGGTTGGTGAAGCAGTACATGAAGACCGTGGACAAAGAACACCAGGAAATACAAGTGAAATTCACACCCGCCTTCGTCGAGAAATTTGTCATTACTCAGGAAAGCCTGCCTGTTTTCATGAGCTGCCTGTTATCGACGCAGGAGCATAAGCACTATAAGTTGTTTGCCGAGCAATTTCAGGACGCGGAGAAACTAACAATGCTGCTAACTTTCAAAGCTACTTTCGCGCAGTATCTAGTAGACTATCTTGAAAACGAGGACGGCGAGGAAGTGGCAGATTACCTGTGGGAATCGGTGCTGCATGCCATTTTTGGCCCCGTACACAAATACCCCAAACTGTTGAGCAGCGTCGGTGAGACGTTGCGCCCACTCTATGCCGAGCTGTTCGAGAAAATAGAAATAGAAAGTGAGTAGCCGCTGCTACAACATTTAGCCGTTGTCTGTTCTGATTACAACTTGCCGCGCAAACCGCCTTTGCAACGAGTAGTGCCTCCAGTGCCTGCTTCAATTTACTTTTCTCTGTATGCCTACCATTCTCGCCATCGAATCCTCTTGCGACGATACTTCCGCTGCCGTCATGGTAGACGGTGAAATCCGCTCCAACGTGGTGGCCACGCAGCAAGTCCACGAGCAATACGGCGGTGTGGTGCCCGAATTAGCCTCGCGTGCCCACCAGCAACATCTGATTCCAGTTGTGACGGCTGCGTTGCACAAAGCCGGCGTTGCTAAGCAAGACCTGGATGCCGTGGCCTTTACGCAGGGGCCAGGCTTGCTCGGTTCCTTGCTGGTAGGCGGCATGTTTGCCAAAACCTTTGCTCTGGCCCTGGGCAAGCCACTCATCGCCGTCAATCACATGCGGGCGCATATCCTGGCGCATTTCATTGAGGAACCGCGACCCGAATTTCCGTTTCTGTGTCTGACGGTCAGTGGGGGGCATACCCAACTGGTGATTGTGCGCGGCGCGCTGGATATGGAAATCATCGGCCAAACTATTGACGATGCCGCGGGAGAAGCGTTCGACAAAACGGCGAAGCTTCTCGGTCTGCCGTATCCCGGCGGGCCGCACCTCGACAAGCTGGCCCGTCAGGGCAACCCCACGCGCTTTCCGTTTCCCATCGGGACCATGCCGGGCTACGATTTCAGCTTCAGCGGCTTGAAAACGGCCGTTATGTATTTCCTGCGCCAGCAAACGGCCAAAGACCCTGCGTTCATCCAAGACAACCTGCCCGACCTCTGCGCCAGCATCCAGTATACCATCATTCAAACGTTGCTGCGGCAGCTTCGTCGCGCCGCCGCCGACCATCACCTCACCCAGATAGCCTTAGCCGGTGGGGTGGCTGCTAACTCCGGCCTACGCCAGGCCCTGCACGATGAAGCGGCCAGCCAAAACTGGCAAGTGTTTATTCCCGACTTCCAGTTCTGCACCGACAACGCGGGCATGGTGGCCATGACGGCGCAGTTTCAATACCAAGCCGGCGACTTCGCCAATCAACTCGTTAGCTCCGACCCACGGCTAAAACTAACTTCTGGTTCGTAGCATAGGTCTGAACCGGCCAATGAATAGTAGCCGGTCTGGGCCAGAGCACTGACAAGAAGGGAGAAGCCGGAGGGTGTTTCAATTCGGTTAGGTGGTGGCAAATTGCGCCCGTACAAAGTCACGAGCATAGTCTTTCACCTGGTCGCGGACTGAGCGGAATTCCTGCATCACTTCTTCTTCAGTGCCCGTTGCTTTGGCGGGGTCGGGGAAGTTGTGATGCAGTTTTTGCGCGGATGAAGGAAAGGCGGGGCACACTTCGTTGGCGTGGTCACAGACAGTGAGCACGAAATCAAACGGTACAGCCGAGTACTCGTCTACGTGGTTGCTGGTGTGGTGAGAGATATTCACGCCATCCTCGGCCATCACCTGTACTGCCCTGGGGTTGAGGCCATGGACTTCCACCCCTGCGCTGTACACGGTAGCCCGGCCTGCGAGTTGTTGCTGGAGGTAGCCGTGTAGCAATTGGCTACGACAGGAATTACCGGTGCAGAGCACCAGGATATTTGAGGTAGTGGACATCGACTTGAAAACTAAAGCTATGCGAGTAGCCAGACGTGGCTACAAGAGTACCACCCTGCCAGCCGCGCTAATCCGGCCAGTGATTACCTGAAAAATGTGAAACTCAGCTAGCAGCATCCGCCGCCAGGAGCACACGCAGTGGCAGGCGCTATAACCGGAGTAGCCGCTGTTAGCGGAAAAGCCATTGGCGCAGTATCTAGTACGTTTAGTGTAGCTGGTTGCGCCTTGGCGGTTGGGGCAATGCAGCATTGGGTGTTGCTTGCGTCGGCTTGGTCGTACTCTTGCTGATAGCGTGGGTCATTGAACTCGGCATCGGCGTGGAAGTAATATACTTCCCATTCCACACCGTCGGGGTCGTTGACCCAGAATTTGTCTTGTTTGGCGTAGCAGCAGCTAGTACCCATTTCTTCTCGAGCAACCAAGCCGAACTTGTGCGCAACAGCCAATCGTTGCTCCATTTCTTCCACAGTCTCCACCTGAAAGCCAAGGTGCCCGAAGTTGCTTGCCACGCGTTCCGGATTCTCGACGAAAGAGATAATTAAGGAAGGCTTATCCAACACGTATTTGGCGTAGCCGCGGCGGATTTTGGCAGCGGGCTGGCCAAAGAAAGCAGTGTAGAAATTAACTGTGGCGGTTAGGTCGGAGACGTACAGCGAGACGTGCATCCGGGGGAAAACAGCAGGTTCCATAAGTAAAGAGACGTAGGGTAGGAAAACGAATTAGCAGCAAGTAGTACCAGGCGAGCAGGCTTCAACAGCCATGGCCTCGGTGAAAAAGGCACTGAATTGCTGCTGCACTTGGCGAAGCAACTCGGTGTTGAGGCAGTAGCAGACGGTAAGTCCATCAATTTCGCCCCGAATCAATCCTAGGGCTTTCAACTCTTGCAAATGCTGTGAAACCGTCGTGCGAGAGAGAGGCAACTCGGCCGCAATGTCACCGGAAATGCAAGTTTTCTTGGAAGCCAGTAGTTGAATGATGGCCACCCGAGCCGGGTGTGCAAGGGCCTTTGCCACGCGAGCAAGTTGCTGTTGCTCGTCAGTAAAGACTGCGGTTTTGGCGTAGGTCATATAGCAATGATGTATGACGTAAACATACGACATAAAATAAAATGTGCTTACTTCATTTGCTATTTTTTAAGTGCCAACTCTACGTTGACGTTGGCCAAGGCTGCCAACAACTACCTTACTATCTGTCTACCTTATTCAAACCATGAAATTGCTTTTCCAGCCTGGGGATGTTCAGACGTACTCGTTTGTAGTTACAGCGCAGGATTTTGCCGTACTCAACGGAAAGCTGATTCATCCGGTGCTGAGCACGTTTGCGTTGGGGCAGGCGCTGGAGTGGAGCAGTCGGCAGTTTGTGGACCTGATGCTGGAAGAAGGAGAGGCCGGCATTGGCACGATGCTCTTGGTGGAACACCACGCACCGGCCTTCGAAGGAGAAACCGTGGAAATTCAAGCTATTTTTGATGAGTTGAAAGGCGCTGAATTGACTTGCCACGTAAAAGCGTATGTAGGCGAGCGGCTAGTAGCTACCGGCCGTACCGGCCAGCGCATCGTAGATAGTGCTAAGCTACATGCGCGCTTCAACGCACTACGCAAGACTTCCTAGTTCCGCGGCCTGCCCACGGCCAGACAAAATACCCGACCCATCGTGAGTAAAAAAGAAGATACCCCCAAGCGCGTAAACATCCTGAACCGCCGCGCCTCCTACGAATATGCTTTCTTAGCGAAGTATGATGCGGGCATCATGCTGCAAGGCACCGAAATCAAAAGCATTCGGGATGGTAGCGTGCAGATTCAAGACGGTTTCTGCGTGTTCCAACCCGACGGCAGCCTGTGGGTGCATGGCCTGACCATTGCCAAGTACACCGCTGGCACCTACAACAACCACGAGCCAACCCGCCCGCGCAAACTGCTGCTCAACAAGCGTGAGCTAAACCAACTGGCCAACAAAAATCAGGAGCAAGGCCTCACCATCATTCCCATCCGGATGTTCGTTAACGACCGGGGGTTTGCCAAGCTGGAAATTGCGCTAGCCAAAGGCAAGAAGCTGTTCGATAAGCGGGACAGCATCAAAGAAAAAGACCAGAAGCGTGAGCTAGACCGCGCCCGGGACTATTAAATGAACGAGTGAGATGGTGAAACAGTGAGTTTGACGTTCTTTGCTGCTAGATTGCCCGACCACTTTATACGCTTATAATTGAAATGAACTAGTGCGTTAGACGTTTCAGCCGCGCAGTATGCGGAAGTCGAACAGCAAACTCACCAGTTCACCACCTCACCATATTACCACCTTGGAACACGGAATCTGCGCACTGAGCGTTGTGCCGGTACGCGCCGAACCTACGGACAAAGCCGAAATTGTTACCCAATTAGTCTTTGGCGAGTGCTACTCCATCCTGTTAGCGCAGGGACAATGGATACAGATCCGGACTACCGCCGACCAGTACGTGGGCTGGATGGATGTGAAGCAACATACCTCCATAACCACCGACTACTTAGCCGCCTGGCAAGCCCAGGACCACCCGCGTACGTTGGATGTGGTGCAAATCGTAAGCGACCCGGATACCCGCATTCCGGTGCAGCTCGGTTCACGGCTGCCTTTCTTCGATGGGATGACGTTGCGCCTCGGGGAGCGGCAGCTATTCTACAACGGCGCTGCCACCAACCCCCAAAACGGGCACGGGCCGCACGGGCCCCTTGATGCTCGCCTGCGCCTGCTTCAGAAAATGGCGCTCGTGTACCTGAAAGCGCCCTACCTATGGGGTGGCAAAAGTTTGTTTGGCATCGACTGCTCTGGATTGATGCAGCAACTCTACGGCCTCATTGGGGTGCAGCTCCCCCGCGATGCGCGCCAGCAGATCAACCACGGCCAAACGGTGCACTTCGTGGCCCAAACCCAGCCCGGCGACTTGGCTTTCTTTGACAACGCGGAAGGCAACATAGTACACGTTGGGTTACTACTTGACGACCAGCAAATCATCCATGCCAGCGGCGAAGTACGCATCGACCCTCTCGACCACAATGGCATCTTCAACCGCGACCGGCAGAAGTACACCCACAAGCTGCGCCTGATCAAGCGCCTGCTAACCGAATAAGAGCGGTTAGCGCGTAGTGCTGAGGGCATTCAGGCCTCAAGTAGGCTGGTTCTAAATGCGGCAACACCCACTAAAAAACAATCTTTGCCTGCCCACGAGCAAATAGAAACTAAAGTTTCTGGCTATTGTTAATACGCTTAGAATCATCTAGCTTTCGCTGTACCTGATGATTACTCTTACTTAAGCGTATGGATCAAAAAGTCCTAGTTCTGAATGGCGATTACACAGCCATCACGCTGTGCAGTGTGCAGAAGGCATTTGTTTTACTGTTTTTAGAGAAGGCCGAGATGATTGCCAACTCGGAAAACGGCGTGCTACGAACTGTTAGCAAGTCGTATCCCAAGCCCAGCATCATCCGATTGCAGCGCTACGTGCGTGTGCCGTACAAGGGCATTGCCCTAAGCCGCCACAACATCATGAAGCGTGACCATTTCGAGTGTCAATATTGCGGCTCCACCAAAAACCTAACCCTCGACCACGTGTTGCCTCGCTCGCGCGGCGGTGATTCCAGTTGGGGTAACTTGCTTACGGCTTGCTCCCGGTGCAACCATGCCAAAGGGCACCGTACCCCACAGGAGGCCGGCCTTACGATAAGACAGCAGCCGAAGAAACCCACCTTGTCTGGTTTCCTCAAGCTGAGTGCCGGTACCATCGACCATAATTGGCACGCCTATCTAACCAACTAAGCCGGAAGCATTGCTTGCCGGCTTTTTTGTGGCTTTATAGTTTTCCTTGTAAGCACGTTTAGCGGCAGACTACAGCTGTAGGCTCTTCCTCGGATGGAAGCTCCTGTATCTGTAGTCTGCACCTAGGGTGTAAGTGGTGCCCGCAGCAATTCAGCGGTGTAGCGTCCTTCATTCCCCCAACCTCGTTGCGAACAGCTTCATGAATCCCCGTTCCACTGGAAACGGGGATTTTTTATGAGCGTACCTCACCCTCAAATAGGCCACGGTTAAGAGGAAGGATGAGCTGGCAAGTATAGAATCAATATGAGCCGTTCAGCAGGAGCAATGCCACGTGCTTTAGGTGCTGTTTGGAGCGAAGTTTCGGGAGAGCACATACCGCAATCGATTAGATATTTTATTTCTGCTCTACCCGCTTAGGTTTATCTCAGAAACGATTGCACGGCTTTTACTTTAGGGCTTTTCCGAGCGTTCTATAGGCCAGTCGTAAGGACCGGTTGCAGTCAATTCCCCAAGAATGAAGAAACCCATCATCATCCTGTCGTTAGCGGCCCTAGTAGGTGGCCTGTTGAACGTGAGTCAGAAGAGTAGTGCCAATGCCACCCAGAAAGTGGCAAGCAGCAAACCAGAGGACATGCCTTTCCGCAATCCTGATCTGCCCATTGATCAGCGGGTAGATGACCTAGTGGGGCGACTGACCTTGCCGGAAAAAGTATCACAGATGCTGAATGGCTCGCCGGCCGTTGATCGGCTGGGCATTCCGGCGTACAACTGGTGGAACGAGGCGCTGCATGGCGTGGCCCGCACCAGCATGAAAACGACGGTTTTCCCACAGGCAATTGGCATGGCTGCTACCTTCGACAAAGACGCCATGCTGCAAATGGCCACCATCACGTCCGACGAAGCCCGAGCGGTGCACCAGGAGTATGTGCGGCGCGGAGAGCGAGGCATCTACCAAGGCCTCACGTTCTGGACCCCAAACATCAACATCTTCCGCGACCCGCGGTGGGGTAGGGGCCAGGAGACCTACGGGGAGGATCCTTATCTGACAGGTCAGTTGGGGTCGGCGCTGGTGAAAGGATTTCAGGGCGACGACCCGAAGTATTTGAAAATTACGGCCTGCGCCAAGCATTTTGCCGTGCACAGCGGTCCTGAACCTTCGCGCCACGAGTTCAACGCCAAAATCAGCGACTATGACCTGTGGGATACCTACCTGCCTGCGTTCCGCGACCTGATTGTGGACGCCAAAGTAGCCGGCGTGATGTGCGCCTACAACGCGTACGCCAGTCAGCCTTGCTGCGGCAGCGACAAGCTGATGAACGAGATTCTGTACGACAAGTGGAAGTTTAACGGGTACGTCACGTCCGACTGCGACGGCATCAACGACTTCTGGCAACACCACAAAACCGACCCTGACGCTGCTACCGCCGCCGCCAACGCCGTGCTGCACGGCACCGACATAGAGTGCGCTACGGGTAAGCTCTTCACCTATAATTCCTTGCTGGAATCGGTGCAGCGCGGGCTGATAACGGAAAAGCAACTGGACGTGTCGGTGAAGCGGCTCTACAAGATTCGCTTTCAGCTGGGCATGTTCGACCCGGTGGAGCGCGTGAAATACGCGCAGATTCCGATGAGCGTAGTGGAAAGCAAGCCGCATCAGGCCCACGCCCTCAAAATGGCGCACGAGTCGTTGGTGTTGCTCAAAAACGACAAGAACACGTTGCCGCTACGCAAAGACCTCAAAAAGATAGTGGTGCTTGGCCCCAACGCCGACAACGACGCCGTACAACTCGGCAACTACAACGGCTTCCCAACCAACAACGTGACGCCGCTGGAAGGCATCAAGGCCAAACTGGGCACTGGCACCGAGGTGAAGTACATGCAGGGCGTGGACTACGCCAGCAACACAGTGTACGAAGCCTTCGACATCAACAAAAACTTGGTGTCCGACGGCCAGCAAGGCTTCAAAGCCGAGTACTTCACGGGTACCAACCTGGAAGGGAAGCCGGTAGCCACGGCCATCGAAAACGGCCTGGACCGGTACTTGGCCAACACCAAGGTGGAGATTGTGAAAGGGCTGCCGGCCGAGAATATTTCGGCGCGCTACACCACCACGTTCACCCCCGAAAAGTCGGAGGAGCTAGCTTTCCAGATCACCGGCGACGATGGCTACCGCTTGTTCGTAGACAACAAGCTGGTGATTGACAACTGGAAAAGCCGCGGTGTTTCCACCACGCAACACATCATGAAAGTGGAGGCTGGGAAAAGGATGGAACTGAAGATTGAATATTGCCAGACCGACCGCCGCACCATTCTCAAATTCACGGGGGCACATGTGGTACCCATGAACGCCGCCGCTATTCTGAGCGAAGTGAAAGATGCCGATGCTATTGTGTTTGTGGGAGGCATCTCGCCGCGACTGGAAGGCGAGGAAATGAAAGTGGATGTGGAAGGCTTCAGTGGGGGCGACCGAACCAGCATTGCGCTGCCCAAGGTACAAACCGAGCTAATGAAAGTGTTGCACTCCTCAGGCAAACCCGTAGTGTTCGTCATGATGACGGGCAGCGCCATCGGGTGCCCCTGGGAGGCCGCCAACTTGCCAGCCATTGTGAATACGTGGTACGGCGGGCAGTCGGCGGGTACGGCCCTGGCCGACGTGCTGTTCGGTGACTATAATCCGGCTGGCCGCTTGCCCGTGACGTTCTACAAATCGGAAAGCCAACTCCCTCCCTTCGATAACTACGACATGGCGGGCCGTACGTACCGCTACTTCAAGGATACGCCCTTGTTTCCTTTCGGCCACGGCCTGAGCTATACCACCTTTAAGTACAGCAACTTGAAAGTGCTACCAAGCGTGCAAACCGGCAAGCCTGTTGCCGTGAGCGTGGAGGTACAGAACACCGGTAAGCGTCCGGGCGACGAAGTGGTGCAGCTCTATGTGAAACATGTGGGCGCTAAAGGCCGCGTAGCCATTCATGCCCTGGAAGGGTTCGAGCGGCTGCCATTGAAGGCCGGCGAGAAGAAAACAGTGCGTTTTACGCTTACGCCACGGCAACTGGCTATGCTCGATGCCAAAGCACAGCGCATACAGCAGGCAGGCAAGGTCCAGGTGTTCGTTGGGGGCAGCCAGCCCCTAAGCACTGAACTAACCGCTGGGCGCGTATTGAAGGCTGATGTGGCATTGACTGGCTCTGCTTTCGTGGTTGATAAAAATTAATCAGGTGGCATAGCACCCCTCTGGGAGTAGGGTGAGTGATACGCTACTGAAGCCTTAAGAAAGGTGCTACTGTCTCAGCTAAAAAAAGCCCCCGCACTTCTTGAAGTGCGGGGACTTTTTTTAGCTCAGGTGCAAAACCTACTTGCTCTATTTGCTGGCTTCCACCGACGAACCGGTTGCAAATGCGACTAGGTCGCGGTTCAGTTTGTCTTTGTCGGTGATGAAGAGGCCGTGGGGGGCTCCGTCGTACACCACGTAGGTGGCATGCTTCAGGTGCTGGCTCATCCGCTCGCCGCTGTTTTTGATGGGCACGGTTTTGTCGTCTTCGCCATGAATCACAAGCGCTGGCACGCTGATAGCGGCAAGGTCAGAGCGGAAGTCAGTGGTAGCAAACGCAGTGGCGCACTGCACCGTGGCCTGGTGCGAGCCAAGCGAGGCCATACCAAACGACCAGTCGAGCACGGCTTGGCTAACGGGTTTGCTTAGCGCACCCACGCCGTAGAAGTCTTTGCCAAAAGACTGAAGAAAGTCGAACCGGTCTTTGGCAATGTTGGCTTGGATATCGTCGAACACCGACTGAGGCACCCCGTCGGGGTTGTCGTCGGTTTTCAACAGGTAAGGCGTTACTGCAGAAATGAAAGCCACTTTAGCTACTCGGGCTCCGCCGTGGCGGCTCATGTAGCGAGCTACTTCGCCACCGCCCATCGAGAAACCAACCAGCGTTACGTTTTGCAGGTCAAGCGTGTCAAGCACAGCTTTCAAGTCGTCGG
This sequence comes from Hymenobacter tibetensis, assembly GCF_022827545.1. Taxonomy (NCBI): domain Bacteria; kingdom Pseudomonadati; phylum Bacteroidota; class Cytophagia; order Cytophagales; family Hymenobacteraceae; genus Hymenobacter; species Hymenobacter tibetensis. The sequence goes on along the minus strand of NZ_CP094669.1, from coordinate 4,231,154 downwards.
CCAGCGTATCGTAGTCGTAGCCTTCGAAAGGCTTAGAGGAGTTTCCGAAACCGCGGCGCGTGTAGGCCACTACGCGCAAGCCGTGTTTGGGCAATTCTCCGAGCTGGTAGGTCCAGGCCTCGTGGCTTTGGGGCCAGCCATGAATCAGTACTACTGTTTGGCCTTGTCCTTGGTCGGTATAATGCAGTTTGATGTCTTCGCCGTTGGCATCTTGGCCGGCTTTGATGTAGCTCATCAGGAAAGATCTTGAGGATGTGTGAAAGTTTACGTGTGGGTACATACGCTGTCCAAGCTGTTGAGGTACTTTATGAACAATATCTTGTACACTTGTTAGCTTTTACCTTCCCAATAGATGAGCTTTCCTACCTCCTTAGTTGCCCTGCGCTTTGCCGTTTTGTGTATGGCTGGGCTATTTACCGCCTGTCAATCCAACACCAACTCGGGTGCAGCAGCCACCACCGTAGGGAACGAGCAGGCACTTGCTCCTGCGACCCTACAAAATTCTGCTGGCACCTGGTATCGGTGCTACCGCGGTACGGTAGGCCCCGATACCGTGACGCTGCACCTCCAGACGTGGCCAACCGGCTTCGAGAACCGCAACCAACCCACTTTTTTCGGGTGCTATAGCGGCGCGGATGGCCAGCCGCACGAACTGACGCCTGATTTCGATGCCGTTTCATCGTCCGACAGCGTACTGGTGCGCGACCACAACCCGAGCCTGTTAAATGAGGAGGCCAATGGCCCGCTCTGGCGGTTGAAACTGAATGGCAACGAGCTAACCGGCACCCGGGCCGCACATCCTATTCGGCTGCGCGAAGTGCAACTTCCCGGTAGCATTGCCTTGGTTTCACGTTACTTCACCGACTCTCTGGCGGCTTTTCCCAAGCAGCCAAAGTCACCGCATGGCCGCATTAGCTTGCATACTCTCTTGCCCGCCAACAACTCCGAGTCAGAGCGCAAGGCGCTAATGACTGGTATGCTGCGTGGCTTGCGCGGTGATACGCTGGATTCGCAGGCGGCGCCAGCCTCTTTAGAGCAGTACTGGCAACAGCAAAAAAGTGCATTCGCTAAAGACTACCGGGCCGATGCCGCCGACCTCGCACAAGATCGTCCCACGGAACCCGACAGCAGCGCGGCTCCTTCCTACGACTACATGCTGCGCTACGAAGACCAAACGGTAACGCACGTTTTCTGGAATCAGGACAACCTGCTAAGCGTAGGCTTTTTCACGTACAGCTACACCGGGGGCGCCCACGGCAACTACGGCACCCGTGCCACCACCTTCGATATGCGCACGGGCAAGGCGTTGCGCTACGCAGACATCTTCCGGCCTGATGCCACCGTTTCGCTCAGCAACCTGCTCGACCAAGCAGTCCGCCGTACCCTGCGCCAAACTGCTACCACCAAGCTCGATGAGTTCTTGTTCGTGAAGAAGATGCCGGTCAGCCACAACGTGTACCTCACGCGTAGCGGCGCAATATTCATCTACACGCCCTACGAAATTGCCTCGTATGCGCAAGGAGAGATTCAGGTATTCGTACCTCTCGAACAGCTAAGGCCCTTATTGAGACCTGGCTTGCCGTGGGGTGGAGGAGAGATAAGCCAACGCTAAGCGACCCGTCTGCGCAAGATTTCATTCAGATGAAATGGTAAGGAGCGTAGTGTCTAGTGTCCCCAGCGCTTTCATCCTGTGTATCAAGAAGAAGCTGTTGTAGCATGCGGTATTTTATGCCGCTAAATAGCTTCTAATTCAGTACAGAAAATGTGCAAAATCTGGGGCTTATGGACGATTCCCAACGAGCTGGCGTTGGGAGGGCATACCTTTGCTTGGTTCCTCTATTATCACCTCATATGCAAGCACCCAAATTCGCGGCCTCTCGCTCTTTTCATAAAGAGCTAAAACTCCGCACCAACGCCTACTTCGCCGAAGCAGGCAAAGACACCACCGGCGACGCTCGCCTGTTTGCCAAAGCCATCATCCTCACGGTTGTGTTCGTTGCCGTGTACTTACACCTCGTCTTCCTGACGCCTCCCACGTGGATAGCTCTGGCAGAATGCGCGTTGCTTGGCCTGACAGGGTCTGCTATTGGTTTCAACGTCATGCACGACGGTGCGCACGGTTCGTTTAGCAAGTCGAAGTGGGTCAACCAGTTTGCATCCTTCACTCTCAATGTGCTCGGTGGCAACAGCTTCATGTGGAACGTAAAGCACAACCTCATCCATCACATGTACACCAATGTGGATGGGGTGGACGATGACCTGGACGCGCAGCCGTGGTTGCGCCTGAGCAGCACCCAAACACGCCACCGCTTCCACCGTTTCCAGCACCTCTACTTTTGGTTTTTCTACGCGCTGCTCTTCATCGCCTGGATTTTCTTCATGGATTACCAAAAGTATTTCAAAGGCAAAATAGGTGAGATGCCCATCAAGAAGATGACCGCTACCGATCAGGGCGTGTTCTGGGGCTTCAAGGCTTTGCACTTGTTCCTGTTCGTGGCCCTGCCCATTTATACTGTCGGGTTTGTGGCCTGGATAGCTGGATTCATGGTTTTCGCTACGGTAGTTGGTTTCACGATGAGCATTGTGTTCCAGCTAGCGCACACCGTAGAGCACACGTCCTTCCCCATGCCTCACGAAATCACCAACAAGTTGGAAGACGAGTGGGCTATCCACCAGATCAAGACCACTGCCAACTTCGCTACCGATAGCAAAGTCATCAGCTGGTTGGTAGGTGGTCTGAACTTCCAGGTGGAGCACCACTTGTTCCCTACCATCTCGCACATCCACTATCCTGCCCTCAACAAGATCATCCGTCAGGCTTGCCAGGAGTTTGGAGTTGAGTACAACGAATACCCTAAGATGCGCTACGCCGTAGCCTCCCACGTAGCGCACTTGCGCGAGATGGGCCGGGCTTAAAATCTCTGATACTACCTCAATAAAAAGAGGCTGACCTATAGATAGGTCAGCCTCTTTTTATTGAGGTAGTACGCTCGTTAATTAGAGTGTGTGTTGGAGCAAAACCATTCGTTTTCCAGCCTAACGTGATTGTGCTCCATGAGTAGACTTATTAGCATATGCATCCTGTTTATTGGCTGTTCTAACAGTGCCTTTGCACAAACAGGAATGTTGGAAGGCCTTCTATCCGATAAACGGAGCACTAGAGGATTCTCTGAAAACGCTACCGTCTCCCTGCCTGATTTGAATATAGGGGCCATATCGGATGCAAATGGGCACTTTGTAATCCTCAATGTCCCATCTGGCGTTCATAAAGTCAAAGTGGAATGTATCGGTTATCGTGACACTACCATCGCTCAAGTTAGCATTCTAGCTGGCAAAACGACCCCACTCAATATCAACTTCCCAGTAGGATGTCATTTTCTAAATCAGAAGGGGAGACGCTGCCCGTACTGTCACCGAGAAGATGCCGCAATTCCGCTAGTATATGGTCTTCCAGATGCTAAGACACTGCGAATGGCGAAGCGTCAGAAAGTACAGCTAAGTGGTTGCATGACAACTGGCTGTGATCCACAGTGGTATTGCAAAAGAGATAATAAAGAGTTTTAGAATAACCGATTAGCATCGAATCGTATCTCTCCTTCAAATTTCGTATCTTTGCCGCCCCGTCAGGGTGGCGGGCCAGCGCTTTCGCGCTGTGTATCAAGCAAAAACGCGTTCCGGAGTTGGCCCTGAGCCGGACGTGTACAGCAGGGCTACAAGCAACAAATGGCTGAAGTAGTTGATAACTTCGACTGGGACAATGTAGGAGCGTCAGGCTTCGGTGGTAACTATACCGCTGAGCAGCGCGCCGAAATGGAGCAGATGTACGGCGACACGCTGACCACCGTACAGGAAGAAGAAGTAGTAAGAGGCGTTGTGGTGGGCATCACCGAGCGCGACGTAATCCTGAACATCGGTTTCAAATCTGATGGTTTGGTGTCTATCACTGAATTCCGCGACCTGCCCGATTTGAAAATCGGTGACGAGGTAGAGGTATTCATCGAAGACCAAGAAGACCTGAACGGTCAGCTGATTCTAAGCCGCAAGAAGGCCAAGATCAAGCAGGCTTGGAAGTCTATCTACGATGCTCTTGAGAATGACACCATTCTGGAAGGCGTAGTAAAGCGTCGGACCAAAGGTGGTCTGATCATGGACCTGGACGGCGTTGAAGCCTTCTTGCCCGGCTCGCAAATCGACGTGAAGCCTATCCGCGACTTCGACATTTATGTTGGTCGTCGGATGGAAGTGAAAGTGGTGAAAATCAACGCCGCTTTCGACAACGTGGTAGTTTCGCACAAAGTCCTGATCGAGAAAGACCTCGAGAAGCAGCGCGAAGCCATCCTCAACAACCTGGAGAAAGGCCAGATCCTGGAAGGCGTTATCAAGAACATGACCAACTTCGGTGTGTTCATTGACCTTGGTGGCGTTGACGGTCTGTTGCACATCACCGACATTTCGTGGGGCCGTATCGCTCACCCGAGCGAAGTACTGCAGCTCGACCAGAAGTTGAACATCGTAGTTCTGGACTTCGACGAAGCCAAGAAGCGTATCAGCTTGGGTCTGAAGCAGCTGACTGCTCACCCATGGGATTCGCTGCCCGCCGACATGGGCGTAGGCTCGAAAGTGAAAGGCCGCATCGTAAACGTAGCCGACTATGGCGCGTTCATGGAAATCATCCCTGGTGTAGAAGGTCTGATCCACGTTTCAGAGATGAGCTGGAGCCAGCACCTGCGCAACCCGCAGGACTTCATCAAGCAGGGCGACGTTGTAGAGGCTCAGATTCTGACCCTCGACCGCGAAGACCGCAAGATGAGCCTCGGCATCAAGCAACTGAGCGAAGATCCATGGACTCGTGGCGACTTCGGCACCAAGTACGCCGTAGGCACCAGCCACAACGGTCTTGTGCGTAACCTCACCAACTTCGGCCTGTTCGTAGAACTGGAAGAAGGTGTTGACGGCCTCGTACACGTGTCTGACTTGTCGTGGACCAAAAAGATCAAGCATCCTTCGGAAGTAGTGAAGGTAGGTGACCGTCTGGACGTGCTCGTGCTCGAACTGGACGTAGCTAACCGTCGCTTGGCCCTAGGCCACAAGCAGCTGGAAGAAAACCCATGGGATACGTTCCAGACGGTGTTCACCCCCGGCTCGGTACACAAGGCGACCATCACCGACAAAAACGACCGTGGCGCTGTGCTTGAGTTGCCGTATGGCATCGAGGGCTTCGCGTATCCGAAGTCGCTGGTGAAGGAAGACGGCAGCAACGCTGAGAACGGCGAGTCGCTGGACTTCCGCGTAGTGGAATTCTCGAAGGATGACCGCCGCATCGTACTGTCGCACACTGCTGTGTACAACCAGCAGCAGGAAGAAGACACGCGTGCTGCCAAGTTCAAGAAGAAAGGCCCCGCTGGCCAAGCCGCTGGCACTGCCCAAGGCGAAGGCAAACTGACCGACCTCAAGAAGCAGCCTGTTGCTGAGAAGTCGACTCTCGGTGACCTGGACGCTTTGTCGGCTCTGCGCGACAAGATGATGGGTACGGAGCGCCAAGTAGGGGAGCAGAAGCTTTCCGCTAAGGCTCCAAAGGCTGACGCTGCCGAAGAAACGGAAGCTCCTGCCGCTGAAGGTGGTATTCTGGCTGCCGTAACTGGTGCTGCCAGCGCTGCTTTTGATAAAGTAACGGAAGTGGCTGGCGAGGTAGTAGACCGCGCCAAGCACTTGCTCGACAGCGACGACGCTGCCGACAAAAAGGACGAGGAGAAAGCGTAAGTTTTCTTGCTCACATTTGAAAAGGCCCCGGAGTTATCCGGGGCCTTTTTTGTGTGCATCTCATTGCAAATAGTTTCTTTCCAATAAATGATTCTACCAGAAAAACAGCCGCTTACCACACCCGAACCGGGAAATGCTGCATTAGACTTGGCATAAGTCAGATTAAGGTGTAAGTTTGCATCCCCAATCCGGTGACGTGACCGAGTGGCTAGGTAGAGGTCTGCAAAACCTCCTACGGCGGTTCGAATCCGCCCGTCACCTCTTATTTCCTGAAGAACCCCGCTCTAAGATAATTGCTTAGAGCGGGGTTTTTCTTGTATGTACAACACCAGCGTGTTTGTAATTAAAATAGCTTGGCAATAGGTGTTATATCATTTGAATCCTGTTGCTATGTAGGCTGCAGTAAATAGACAATGCCTACCGTAGGCGAGAACAAGCACACCCGACCCGTAAGGCCTGGAACTGTACTTGCTGCTTTGTTCAAAAATTTGGCATGTACAGGACCACATTATTCCTCTCAATTGAGGCCCAAATGAATCAGGGTATCTCATAAATGAGTGTGGGTATGCCATTAAAATGTATCTGTTATCAGCGAAATAGATTCTTGTTTAAGACTAGAGAGAAGAAACAGATATAATCTAAGGTGGATAGCATAAGCACAAGACGCGTAGGCGCTACGTCAGAAACGCCAGTATTTATCTACTCTTAAGATAGTTCTGATTAGGCCACTAAATACACGGTGCACGTTATGCTGGCTTGTCGTATATACGTCATCACCATACCTCACCGCCTAGTATTTCTACTTCTCACTACGCCTTTTTGGGCTCTATCCTTTCTAGAACAAATTCAGCAAATCCTTGGCTCAACGCATCAACGCAGAAGCGGCCTACTTATTACGTAGGGCTTCATGCTCGTAGCCAAACGATGGGTTGTCGGGCGCAACCTTACATAGCTGGTGTGCTTTCTTCGACTAGCAGTTAACTGTGAGTTTACTGTCGTTAGCCATCAAGTTTTGCTCCTGATTGCCGACTCGACCATACGTCTCCATCAGTTATGCTTGAACTAATTTCTCACTACACTCTTAGTAAAGGTTAGTGCTACTATTATGGTATATCAATTGCTTTATATGTATTCGCGTTTGCCAGTGATTGCACACAGGGAATAGCCATTTGAAAAATTTATCTATTTTTTCACTTTACCTTATTGTCTAATGAAAACGCGCTTTTTATTAGTCATGCTGATGAGCATGGTCACGTTTCCGGCTGTCCTTATGGGGCAGTGCAAGCTGGACTATTCAAATTATCACATAGCCTTTCAAGATAATTTCGATACCTATACGAGCGTAGCTGAGGTAGGCAACAACTGGAAGTTCGTAGAGGCTCCAGGCTCCTATGATGGCTGGGGCAACGAATACTACGACCAAAATCAAGTGTCGCTCCAACCCGGTGGTATCCTGCGCCTCACTGCTAATCGAGTACCGAGTTTCAATGATCCCTCGGGCAAAATCGATCTATTCAATTCGCAAGTGCGAACCTTAGATTACGTTTCCGGTAAGCTGGAGTCAAAAGTTTATCTGGATCCTGGCACATGGGCTGGTAATCCTGGAGGGTTTACCTACGGTATGTTTGAAATTCGCTGTAAGCTGCCGACAGCCGACAACGGCACATGGCCCACCTTTTGGTTGTATTCGGGCCCAACTGAGATTGATGTAATTGACAATCTAAGATTGAACCCAGCTAGAGAACTGTATTCAAATGTGATAGATTGGCATGGCATTAATTTGAGCAAAACTAACAAAGACGATTATAAATACGCTTGCGGTATACAAGCTAACAAGTTGAATTGGGATGATTTGTCAACGGGTTTCAACACCTATACAGTTGTCTGGACTCCGAGTCGAGTAACCTTTTTCTTCAACGGCCGGGAGTCACATACTATCGATGCCAGTCAAGTAAAAACTCATCCACACCCAGCCACTATTATTGCCAGCTTGCAGATGCGTCGCTGGTCGGGTGTCAACCAAGCCCAGATGGATATTGATTACATCCGCGTATATAAGCCGAACAATAACAATTACAACCAACTCTATAAATCAAGTTCAGAGTTTGTCAACCACAATGTGAGTGCAGTAGCTCCATCATTGCCAGGGGTGCATGCAGCCGCAGGGTCGCTGGTGACCAATCCTAACAATGCTAACGAGGTATTTTACCGGGGTACCGATGACAAATTGTACTTCGCTGAGAAACACTTAAACAATCAATGGAGTATCGAGACGCTCCCACATTCCTCTGCTGACACCAACGATCGGGTAAGTGGAGACGTGACCTTTAACGCCTCTTATGGTATTGTGACATACCGTGGCTATGATAACCACGTCCAATTCTTTGGACGCCATCAGGGCTGGTACCACCGTTACGTTGAACAACGTCCCGTAGAACAAGTGAATGATGAACCCGGCAGTTTAACGAACGCCGCTAACGGGGATATTTATTTTGTTGGCCAAGACAACAAGATTCATCGGTTTGTGGGAGAAAACTGGATCCATGAAGTGTTGCCTTATACATATGGCTCTACAGGTGGCTTCCTTAATCCCGCTGATTATGTGCTTGGTGATATCATAGTCGACCGTAGCTCAACCATCTTTTACAAAGGCTTTGACAATCGACTGCAGGTATTTTTCCTCGACGGCAATGGAGTATATACACATAGTTGGATTGATGATGACTTTAACACCATTGCAAATACTGTATCCGCTAAACCCTATTCTATTACTATTGGCGATAATGGCCGGATATACTATATCGGTGCTGACGACAAAATTCATCAGTTCGTATATGAGTTTGGGGACTGGCATCCCAGCTTAATACCGCATAACTACAATGCTCCCTCCTTAGGCATGGCTGATGCAGATAAAGCTAAAAGCAATATTGCTTGGGACAACTTTCATCAACGACTTGAGTACGGCGGGTATGATGGGCGCATACAGTTTTTCCAACGCTATAACGGCTCTTGGCACCATTCGTGGGTAGATGATTATTGGAGCACCGATGAATTTAGTACGTTTTCTAACATACAAGGCAATGTTAATCGGTACGCTTCCCTCTCCATCAACAGCGCTGGACTCCTTTTCTATTGTAATAAAGACAACCAGTTACGGTATTTTCAATATGAGCCGTGTGAAAAGCTAAATCCGGTAAGTGGATCTACTTTCAACCTGATGGGGGAACTGCAACCTCTGCTTTAGTTGCACCGCAATCAAAAACGGCCGACAAGCTAAGGCGTATCCTAACCCGGTACGGGATGTTCCCGCTCACGTAGCCTGGCGCACGCTAGTCACGCTGGTCGACCGCACTTTGAAAGGCGACTTGCGCGGCGTGGGCAGCTTGCGGGACCACAGCAACACGCGCACCGCCTAGTATTTGCAACAGATGCATCCCTACGCCGTGGACAAGCACCCCCGGCAGATACACCAGACCTTGAATACGACAGTACTACAGCAAGTGCCAGACACGGGCCGACAACCGGTGTCGACCTTAGAAGAGAAAAACGCCGTGGATGATGCAGCGTAGGCGCTTTTCGCCTACCTTTGTCCGGATGTCCGGGTCCGCCCGTCACCTCTTTTTCCTGTTTTGCTTACCGAGTGCCCCGGTTGATTAGCCCCAGCCGGGGCAAATTTTTTAATTAGGTTCGGTAATAGTTAAAAAGGTGGCTTGCTGACAATGTCGGCAAGCCACCTTTTTATATGTGCCGATACTGCGCAGGTCGGAGCATGGTGGAGGGCTGACTCATTGACAATTGCAGAGCAGCAACCAGAGGAGCTATAGGGTTTTCTTCCGACCCGAACAGGTGTGCAAGCAACACTGAAATAAGTCCGCAGGTTAAAGCCATAGTGGCTTTACAGGCTCAAATCCCTACATTTAGTTTCCGCGTACAACGCGCACAACTCGCCTTCCACTTCTTTCTTCCATCATGAAGATTATTGACCTACGCACCATGCGCGGGCCCAGCTACTGGTCCGTCAAGCATTACAAGCTAATTGTAATGAAAGTGGACTTAGAAGATTTTGCTGACCAATGGTCGAATGCCGTACCGGAACTAGCGGAGCGCCTGACTGAGCTTATGCCAGAGCTTGGCAAGCCCCACGCGGCTTTCGAGTCGCAAAAACAAGCAGCCAAGCATCCGCCCCTGACCCAAGAACAGTTAGCAGATGGAGAGCCACTAGGCCACGTTATTCAGCATGTGGCACTGGAACTGCAACGGCAAGCCGGCATGCCCGTGTACTGGGGTAAGTCGTATCCGGCCCGGGAAGAGGGTGTGGAATTCGTAGTGTTCAGCTACCAGGAGGAACGCGCCGGGCGCCGGGCCGCCGAGGCCGCTGTGGAAATAGTGGAGTCGTTGTGCAAGCAACAGGCCGTTGACTTAGCGCCCATCATTTCAGAGCTGCACGAAATTCGGGAGGAGGAGTTTTTCGGCCCAAGTACTTGGAGCATTGTGTCGGAAGCGGCATCGCGCAACATTCCGTACATCCAACTCAAAAACAGCGGCATCATCCAGCTAGGCTACGGCATAAACCAAAAGCGCATCTGGGCCACTACCACTACCTACACTTCACACGCAGGGGTGGAAATAGCGGGCAACAAAAACCGCACGAAAGCCATGCTACACGACGCGGGCGTGCTCGTGCCGCAGGGTACCACCGTGTATTCAGAAGACGGATTGCGCGATGCTATTGAAGAGTTAGGATTTCCTCTGGTGACCAAACCACTTGATGGCAACCACGGCAAAGGCGTTACCATCCGCATCATGAATTGGGAGGATGCTGTAGAGGGCTTGAAAATGGCGCAGGCATATTCCCGGGCCGTAATTGTAGAGCAGTTCATAGAAGGAGCCGATTTCCGACTGCTGGTGGTGAATGGGAAACTGGTAGCTGCCGCTAAGCGCACGCCGGCTGCTGTACTTGGCGACGGACAGCACACCATACAGGAATTAATTGACGAAGTCAATAAAGACCCAAGGCGTGGCATTGGACACGAAAAGGTGCTCACCAGCATCAAAGCCGACAAGCACACGCTCGATATATTGAGGGGTCTGAAGCTTACCCTGGAGTCAGTGCTACCAGCAGGGGAGACGGTGTATCTGAAAAGCACGGCCAACATCAGCACTGGCGGTACGGCTACTGACGTCACCGATTTGATGCATCCCTATAACGTGCTGCTAGCAGAGCGTGTAGCCGGCATCGTCGGCCTCGACATCTGCGGTATCGACTTGATGACGACCGACATTGCAGTGCCGTTGAATGAGACACGTGGAGCCGTGATTGAAGTGAATGCCGCGCCAGGGTTCCGGATGCACATTTCGCCCACCGAGGGCCTGCCCCGCAACGTAGCCGAGCCGGTGGTTGACATGCTCTTTCCGCCCGGCCGCGATTCTCGCATTCCAATCATTGCTATTACGGGTACTAATGGCAAAACCACCACCACCCGGCTAATTGCGCACATGGTAGCGTCAAAGGGGTATAAAGTAGGCTTCACTACCACTGACGGTATCTACATTCAAGGCCGCAAACTGCAAACCGGCGATTGTACGGGTGGGCAAAGCGCCGAATTTGTACTCAAGGACCCAACTATCAACTATGCCGTGCTAGAAACGGCGCGGGGTGGCATGCTGCGCTCCGGCCTCGGCTTCCATACCTGCGACATTGCGGTGGTAACCAACGTGGCCGCCGACCACCTGGGTATGCGCGACATTCATACGGTAGAGGAAATGGCCGCTGTGAAAGGCGTATTGCCCCGCACTGTGCGCAAAAATGGGTGGGCTGTGCTTAATGCCGATGATGACTTGGTGTATGCTATGCGCGAAAAAGTAGATTGCCGCGTGGCGCTGTTCAGCATGGATGAAAAGAACCCTCGTATTCTCGACCATGTGGAGGCTGGTGGCGTGGCCGCCGTGTACGAAGAAGGCTACGTAACCATCTATAAGAACAGCTACAAGCTGCGCATCGACCGTGCCGTTGAATTTCCGATAACCTTAGGTGGCCGCGCTACCTTTAACATTGAAAATAGCCTAGCTACCGCTTTAACAGGGTATTTGGCAGGCTTCGAGCGGGAGGACATCAAGCTGGCGCTACGCACGTTCGTGCCATCGGCAAGCAAGACGCCAGGTCGCATGAATGTGTTCAAGTTTTCAAAGTTCGAGGTGATTGTGGATTATGCGCACAATACGCATGGCATCGAGAAATTTGCTGAGTTCCTAAATGCCACCGAAGCCACCCGCAAAATCGGAATGGTGTCGGGGCTGGGCGACCGGCGTGAAGAGGATACCCTCGGGTTTGCACGCGTAGCAGGGCGCATCTTCGACGAGGTAATTCTGCGTCAGGACCGCGACTTGCGTGGCAAAACTGCCGGGCAGCTCAAGGAACTCATGGAGCGTGGCCTGCGCCTCGACAATGCCTCACTACCCATCACGTATATTGAAAACGAGCTGGAAGCAGTTGATCATGTAATGGCCACTGCACCCGAAGGGGCTGTTGTGGTTCTCTTCACTGAAAATATTGCCGCAGTACTTAAGAAGTTAGAGCAATACGAATCACGTAGCTAAGGGTGTGACGTGTGGCCGATTCCGCAAGAAATCAACGCATAGTACCGATAGGACTAGGCCAAAGAAAAAGGCTTGCCACACGGCAAGCCTTTTTCTTTGGCCGGAAAGTGAGGGGCTGCCCCTCAATGAAGAGGCTGCTATTTAAGCGTGAACGACGTTTTGCCGATCATCACACCACCTTCGTATAGCTCAACGGTATGGGCACCCGTTTTGTAAGCGGCACCTTTTGCATAAAGAAACTGCACAGGTTGGCGCGTGTTGTCGAAAACGATGTCCTGCTTGGCCGTGTAGAAAGCTTCGGAGCCATCTACCATGAACGTGCCACCGCCGGTGCTAAGGTTGTAGAGAGCAGCACCATCTGGCTCAATCAGACGCAGCATAATTTGCTTGGTTTCCTTTGGCGATACGTCGTTGCGGGCCAGGTTGAAGGTGATTTTAACCTTTTCAACACGCTTTGCTTTGAACTCGTTGTCGTCGTCGGCTTTCTCTTTGTCCCGGGAGTTTAGTACACCCACGCGGATGTTTTCGGCTTGCAAGCGTGACGCAACTGCCACCTTCTCGCTTAGCTCCTGATTGGTGCGGGCAATAGTGGTAATAGTGTCAGTCAGCTTGTTCTGACGGTCTTTGAGGGTGGTGGTTTCGGTGTACAACGCTTCGTTGTCGGCTTTTAGCTGCGCAATTTCTTCGTCTTTCTTGCGCAACTGCGACTCGAAGTTGATGGCTCGCTGCTTGAAGCGCTGCTGTTCTTTGATGGAGAAGCTACCTGCTTTGAAGGAACGCAACTTCAACAGGTCGGCATTGATGGAAGCAATTTTAGCTTCCAGCGAGTCATTCGACAAGCCCATGGCTTGTACTTCCTGGCTCTGCCGCTCGAAATCAGTTTTCAGCGTCTCGTACTGTTTGATCTGCTCTTGGAGCTTGGAATCCTTTTCAATAACCTGAGTGGTAAGCTGCTCATTCTCCTCGGTTTTCTGCCGATTCATCCAATACAGGACACCATTGATACCAAGCAGCACCAGTGCTAAAGCAGCAATAAGCAGGAAACGGCTGTTGTTACGGGGTACGGGGCTTTGATCTTGTTCCATTGAAAGCGGGGTTAAGTAAGGTTCGGTCGTGCCGACGGTGCAGTATCTTTACGCACAAACAAACGAAATTTTACAACAAACTGATTTTTGTCAAGCAAAAATCACGAAGCGAAAGGTACGAGGTCCGTATGAAACCTGCTATTCCCCTCAACGAAGCCTACTGGAGTGGGCGCTACACAGCCAACCAAACCGGTTGGGATGTTGGCGCTATAACGCCGCCCTTGCGCGAATATTTCGATCAGCTTGGGTCAGCCGACAATCGACGCATTTTGGTGCCGGGAGCAGGCCGGGCTTACGAGGCTGAATATCTGCACGCCAAAGGTTTTACGGAAGTGTTTGTTGCGGATATAGCACTAGATGCCTTGGCAGCACTGCAGGAGCGGGTAAAAGACTTTCCAGCTGCTCATCTGCTTCATCAGGACTTTTTCACGCTTCAGCCCTCGCCACCCTTCGACTTGCTAGTAGAGCAAACCTTCTTTTGTGCGCTTGACCCAACTCTACGTCCTGCCTATGCCAAGCAGTGCGCCCATTTGCTGCGGCCTGGGGGGACTCTGGCCGGGTTGCTGTTTGAAACAGATTTTGGGAATTCGATGGAGCCTCCCTTTGGAGGCACTCGGGAAGAGTACCGGACGTATTTCGAGCTGTACTTCAACTTTGTGCATTTTGAAACGGCGTATAATTCGCTGCGGCCACGGCAAGGGCGGGAGTTATTTATTTGCTTGAAGAAAAGGTAGTCTGCTCTTGATGCCGGCTGAGCAGCGTGGAAAAGCAAACCTAGGTTACCTTTGGTGTTCAAATGCGTTTTAAGAATCAGCCCGTGCCAGTCGGCATAGGCCAACGCATATGCAATAGTTTTTTTCCCATGCTCGAACTCCTCGCTAACACCCTGCCGCATTTCCGCAACACCAACTCCGGTCAGTTTTTCTTGATGGCTGGCCCCTGTGTGATTGAGGGCGAAGACATGGCCCTGCGCATTGCCGAAAAGGTGCGTCACATCACCGACAAGCTGCAGATTCCTTACATCTTCAAAGGCTCCTACCGCAAAGCCAATCGTTCCCGCCTCGACTCTTTCACGGGTATCGGCGATGAAAAAGCGCTGCGTATACTCCAGAAAGTAGGCCGCGAAATGGGGGTGCCTACCGTTACGGATATCCATGAGTCAGAGGAAGCCACGTTGGCAGCCGAGTTTGTGGATGTACTACAGATACCGGCATTCCTGTGTCGGCAGACCGATTTGTTGATTGCTGCCGCCAAAACGGGCAAGGTGGTGAACATCAAGAAAGGGCAGTTTTTGAATGGTGAAGCCATGCAGTTTGCCGTGGACAAAGTGCAGCAATCTGGCAATCAAAATGTCATCCTCACTGACCGGGGCAATTCTTTTGGGTACTCCGACCTTGTAGTGGATTTCCGCAACTTACCCGCAATGCGTGCGTTTGGCGTGCCCGTAGTGATGGATGTAACGCATTCCTTGCAGCGCCCCAACCAAAGCAGTGGCGTGACGGGAGGTCAGCCGGCCCTCATCGAGACTATTGCCAAGGCCGCTATTGCAGTCGGTGCCGATGGTTTGTTTATTGAAACGCACCCAACGCCCGCTACCGCTAAGTCGGATGGAGCCAACATGCTGGCGCTTGATAAGCTGGAAGAATTATTGGTGAAGCTGACGCGGGTGCGGGAAGCTGTAAAGTAGAAATACCTCACCCCAACGGCCCTGCGTGGCGCCAGGGGTATCCTAGTCATTTAGGATACCCCTGGCGCCACGCAGGGCCGTTAGTTTTAGCTTACGCCGACAATTGCTTGACTTGATTCAGTAACCTGTCAACTACATGGTTGAACCGTAACCGGAAGTGCTGACGGGGCTGATTACGCCGAAAAAACACGAGCCCCACAAAAAACAAATCGATGGTGATGCGCACGTCGGGGTGCAGCCGGATGGTGTTCCAAGCTCGTTCCATCTCGTCGGACCAATGGATATCATCGAGGACGAACACGCTACGCTCGGTGCGATGGGCAGCACACAGATTGAAATAACGCACTGTTGGTTCGTAGCGGTGGTTGCCGTCGAAGAAAGCAAAGTCCAGCGGCAGTGACAGGGCAGCTAGGGTGGGGGCTAACGTATCGTCTAAATTGCCTTCAACTAGCTCTATATTGGCGAGGTGGAGCTCGGTGAACGTTTGGTGCGCTATAGCCGCCGTATTTGGGCAGCCTTCAAACGTAACTACTTGACTGCGTGAGTCAGCGGCAGCAAGGTAAGCGGTGGTAAGGCCGAGAGAAGTGCCCAACTCCAAAATGGTGCGCGGCTGAAAGTAATTGACTAAGCGGAAAAGTAGTTGCGCCACTGCCGCTGGCTTGGCTGCCGCGCGGGCTATGTCACCGATACGGCGCTGCCGACCGGCACCGGTGTGGGAGCCAGCACCAAAGTCACGCACCTCAATGGACTGCTGGGTGCTAAGAAGCTTCCGCCGCCGTGCCTCAATCAACTCGAAAGCAGCAAACTGCCCATCGTGGTGGATGACGTAGTTGTATAGATTAAAAACAAAGGGGGAATGCAGCCCGTGCGCATTCCCCGAACGAAAAAGAAACCGGAAGTAACTGAGAGCCTGAAAAAGCAAGTGATGGACTAGCTAACTGGTTGAACTGTCAAAGGGCCGGCCGTTCTAACGTATTGTTGAACGACCAGCCCCTTACTAATTCAACAAGTTAGCTATTCTGCCGCTTAGTTGAGCCGGTAGGGCACTACCAGCGTGAATTCCGGTATCTCAACCGTAAAGACGCTGCCATCAGCTAAGCGTTCCATTTCGTAGGTGCCGCGCATTTTGCCCAGCCCTGATTTCAGATTACACCCCGACACGTACTGGTGTGCCTCACCGGGCTCTAGCACGGGTTGTTGGCCTACTACACCTTCGCCTTCCACTTCACGTACAACGCCGTTGGCATCGTAGATGTACCAGTGGCGGCGCAGAAGCTTTACAGTGTATTCGCCGTTATTACGAATATCAATCTTGTACGCAAATACGTAGTGTTCTTGGCCGGGGCTCGAATAGTCGGGCAAATAGTTCGTCGTGACGCTCACGGTAACGCCCTGCGTGGTGGTCGTATTCATGATTACTGTGCGGTGTGGATTAGACTAACAGCCGGGGCCGGAAATTGGTTTATGTACGCAGCCGGGGCCTACTGTGGTCCGCCCAATCCGCAATAATTTATTTTCCAACGCATGAATGTAAAGATAGAAGAAAGCTGGCGCAAGGTATTACAGCCTGAATTTGAAAAACCGTACTTCCAGCACCTTATTGCTTTTGTACGTGGAGAATACGCTACGGCTACGGTGTACCCACCGGGCCCGCAGATTTTTCATGCGTTTGATGCCTGTCCTTTCGAGGCCGTCAAAGTCGTGATTCTGGGGCAAGACCCGTACCATGGCAAAGGCCAGGCCCACGGCCTGAGTTTTTCGGTGGCGGAGGGCTTACGAACCCCACCTTCCTTGCAGAACATCTTCAAAGAACTGCAGGATGATTTGCCTGGTACGCCACCCGCGCCCAACGGCAACCTAGACCGATGGGCGCAACAGGGCGTGCTGCTGCTGAATGCCACTCTCACGGTACGTGCTGCTGAACCGGGTAGTCACCAGAAAAAAGGGTGGGAGCAGTTCACGGATGAAGTCATCAAAACGATTTCCGAACAGAAGCAGCACGTCGTGTTCATCTTGTGGGGAGCGTATGCGCAGAAAAAAGCTGAGCTGATTGACGAGCGGAAGCACCTCATCCTGAAAGCTGCTCACCCCTCGCCCTACGCCGCTGACCGAGGCTTTTTCGGTTCGCGTCCCTTCAGCAAAACCAACACGTACTTGCAGGAACACAAGTTGAGCCCTATCATCTGGTGAAGCCACAGGTAGGTTGTGTGTGCAGCAACTGAAAAGGCCGTTATGCTTCGATAAGTGCGCGCTACTTCAAGCGTGTCGGTCTACATGCACAAACATCTTTTTCCGCACAGCTTAAAGCGGAAAGTGCTTTCTAACACAAAAAAGGCTTGCCAAGCGGCAAGCCTTTTTTGTGTTATGGGCATTAGAATGCAGATGCTCAGTATATTCTACAAGCCAAGTGCTAATGAATTGTATTGAACAAACGGCTCCAACGAATTTTGTGGAAGAAATCAGCGTAAGGGTCCACTGACATCCAGATCAACACGGCCTTCCCCACAATGTGGTCTTCTGGAACGAAACCCCAATAGCGGGAATCGAGCGAATCGTGCCGATTGTCGCCCATCATAAAGTAATAGTTCTGCTTGAACGTGTAGCTTTTCAGCGGCTGGCCGTTTTGAGTTAGTACGCCGTCCAATATGGTCACGCCTTCATTCTGCTCGTAGCGCATAATGATCTTCTGATAGATAGGCGTGTTTTGGGGAGTCAGCTGTACCGTCTGGCCTTTTTTGGGTAGCTGGAGCGGACCGAAGTTGTCTTTGTTCCAGTTGTTGATGGGCAGTGGCGTGCTTTGCGGATAGTCCGGGTTGTTTGGAAAAACGTCGGGCTCGGCTTGGCCGGGTGTGGCTTTGTCTTGCACCACTGCTTTCACGTAAGGCTGCTTCCGGAAGTAGTCGGCAGTGGCAGGCGTCGCGTCAATCATGAACGTAGGCTCCTGCATACCGTAGAGCGGCTCAGGTTTGCCATCGGGCCGATTGAAGTTGGTAACGTGCTGATCTTGGAACGCCTTGTAAAGGTCGTCGTTGGGCTGCGGTACCTGCAGAAAATAGCGGTTCTGGCTTTGTGGCGGATTCGACATAGGCTTGCCATTCACGAACACCTGCGTATCCTTGATTTCCAGCACGTCGCCCGCTACAGCCACACAGCGCTTGATATAGTTGGTGCGCAAGTCGGCAGGGTGCTGGCTCTCGAAAGGCACGTTGAATACCACCACATCACCGCTCTTAACCTCCGAGAAGCCCGGCAAACGGTAGCTTGGTAGCTGAATGGCGTCGGAGTAGCTCTTAAGCCCCGTGCCCCAGAGCGTTTGGTGCGTAAGCGGAATTTGCAGCGGCGTTTGGGGCGTACGCGGCCCGTAGTGAAGCTTGCTGACAAACAAATAGTCGCCTACCAGCAACGAGTCCTCCATCGAGGGGGTTGGAATGGTATATGCCTCGAAAGTAGCCCAACGAATAAGGGTGGCGGCCACCACTGCAAACAGGATAGCGTCGCCCCATTCTCGGAAGAAGCTTTTCTTTCTTTCGATAGGTTTAGGCGTGGAAGCCGCTTTCATGCGTTCTTCCCAGGACTGTTGTACGGCCATAGCAGGAGGGCGAAATCAAAAAATGTAGCACGAGCTATATGCTTGGTGCTGAAACAGTAAAGATAAGATCTTGAGAAAGCTAACAGGCGTCTTCTATATCCCTAAGCGAGAATCCAACGCTTTGGTTGCCTTTTCTACAGTTTAAGCAAGTCCTTCATGCCAAACACCCCCTGGTGGCCCGGCAGCCACTCGGCTGCCAACAGGGCGCCATCCACAAATCCGTCGCGCGAGTGAGCCTCGTGTTTCAGTTCCAGCGTATCGGCCTCCGAGGTATACGTGACGATATGCGTGCCTACTACTGCACCGCTGCGCTCACTTAATACTGATAGCTCATTGGCAGCCTGGGCCGGCTCGTTGCGCCAGATAGTTTTGGTGGGAAAATGCCGCAGAATGGCTTCGGCGGCCGTAAGAGCGGTACCGCTAGGCTGGTCTACTTTCTGGGTATGATGAATTTCACGAACCTGCACATCATAGCCCCCAAATTGGTGCATTTTGGTGGCTATGTACTCGTTGAAGTGAAAGAACAGGTTGACGCCTACGCTGTAGTTGGAAGCGTAGAACAACGAGCCATCGTTCTCTTGGCATAGCTTCACCGCTTCCTGAAAATGGTGCAGCCAGCCTGTAGAGCCGCATACTACGGGTAGCCCCTGGCGCAAGCAGGCTTGCACATTGGCGAAGGCTGCATCAGGATGCGTAAACTCAATGGCTGCATCAGCAGTTGACGTATCGAAGTCCGCAATGCTGGCTTCGGGGTGCGTTGGATCAATGATACCGGCAATCTGGTGGCCTCGGGCTATGGCACGAGCCTCAATAGCGCGGCCCATTTTACCGTAGCCAATCAGCAGAAGCTTCATCTCTTAGTTTTCTGGTTTTTAAGTTGTTGATTTCTGTTAGCTATTACTGGCATCCGGCTGGCGTAAGGCCAGGGAGTACAATCAGCAATCAACTACCTGAAATCATTTAAAGGTAAGCGTGATACCGATGCCCGGCGCGGCCGCAACTGTAGGCATCCGCATAACAGTGGGGTCCAGTTGCAAACTCAAGTCGTCGCTGATATCAAAGTCGCGCAGGTGAGCATCTACTACGGCGTCGAGAATTTGGATGGCATAGGCCACTCCAACGTATGCTATAAACACATCCCGCTGACGGCGGTAAAATTCGATGCCTCTCGCAATTTCAGAATCCCGACGGTCTTTCGTGAGTTCTCCTTCATCCACCGTGAGCGGATCACCATCACTGCGAATATCATCGGCCTTGACATAGGCTCGGTAATACCTCAAGTAGAACAACTCTCCATATAGTGTTCCGCCCACAGCGCCGTACACAAGTGGCAATTTCCACCACCTACGGTTGTAGATCTGGCCAGCGCTAGGTAATAATGCCGACAGCAGTCCAGCTTTGCTGGGTTTGGTCATTTTCAAGCCAAACAGCCGAGCCGTGCGCCGCACTGAGTCGGGTACCACGGGGGTGCTTACCTGCACTGAGTCAGGGCCTGCCGTAACAGTAGTTGTTTGGGTAGGTGGGCTAACCTGAGCAGTGGCTTGGTGCGCCAGCGGTACTGTTAGCAACACAGCGGCTGCCGCGTTTAGAAAGCTGGAGCGAGGATTCATGCTAGAAAAGCAAATCAGGCTGGTTGCAGAATGTGCAGAATACGCTGCATGTCTTCCACGGAATCGAACGCAATTTTGATTTCGCCGCGTCCCTGCGGACCTGGCTTCACCATGACACGGCTCCCGAAACGCTCGGTTAGATGGCGCTCAGTGCGGCGCAACTCAGCCACGGGTACTTGTCCGGCTACATCTTGCGCAGGCTTGGCGGCGGTGCTGCTCTTTTCCGTCGGGCTGAGGCCCGCACGTACTAGCTGCTCCACCCGCCGTACCGATAGTTCTTCGGCCAGAATGCGGTGGAAAAGGGCTAGTTGCTGCTCTGGGCTCTCGATGTTGATGAGGGCGCGCGCGTGGCCCATGCTGATGGCCGTATCGCGCAAGCCGATCTGGATATCGGGTGGAAGCTTGAGTAGACGGAGGTAGTTGGTTACCGTAGAGCGGTTTTTGCCTACCCGGTCGCCTAGCTCTTCCTGCTTCAGGTTGCACTCGCTCACAAGCCGCTGGTAGCTCAACGCAATTTCAATGGCGTTGAGGTTCTCACGCTGGATGTTTTCGATAAGAGCCATCTCCAGCATCTGCTGGTCATCGGCCTTTCGGATGTAAGCCGGAATAGTATCCAGGCCCGCAATCTTGGAAGCTTGCAGACGCCGTTCGCCGCTAATAAGCTGATAGGCATTGGTGCCCGTCTGCCGTACCGTTACGGGCTGAATAATGCCTTGCATCTTGATGCTTTCGGCCAGTTCATGCAGTGCATCCTGGTCGAAGTGCGTGCGCGGCTGATACGGGTTGGCTTCGATTTGCCCCACCGGAATCAGCCCTACCGAGTTCATCGGATGCGGCACGAGGCCTACCCGGTCGCTCTTTTTCTCGTAGCTTCCTTCAATTAGCGCATTCAGTCCGCGGCCGAGGCCACCGATTTTGCGCTTGGCTGCTGCCGAGGGCACAGCGGGAATTGATTTCTCTTCTTGCTTGTCTGACATACTTGCAATCAGCCTTCTCGCAACGGCGCGGGAAAAGCGGGATTCAAAAATACATAAACGCTGGGGAAGGCTAGGAAATTTTGTTCCACGATCAGTAAATAATCGTGGAACACTCCGGCAAGCCAGCCAGAGCAACAGTTGCGCACGGTATAAGCTAACACAACTCCGCCTGCCCGGAAATAGAAATGGCCAGCAGAATCCTGCTGGCCATTTTCATAAAATTTGTAGCTAGCATTACGCCGCTGCGTCTTCGGCGGCCTCTGAAGTGCCAGCCGCTTCTACATTCTTCTCTACAATTTCCCGCGCCAGATTAAGGTAGCTGATGCTGCCTTTGCTTTCGGCATCGTGCAGAATAACGGGAATGCCAAAGCTAGGCGACTCACTCAGCTTCACGTTCCGGGGGATAATGGTATCGAACACGAGCTGCTGGAAATGGAGCTTCACTTCTTCTACCACCTGGTTGCTTAAGCGAAGACGGACATCGTACATGGTGAGCAGGATGCCCTCAATTTCCAACTCGGTGTTGAGACGACTCTGGATGATCTTGACCGTGTTCAGCAACTTACCCAGACCTTCCAGAGCAAAGTACTCGCATTGCACCGGAATGATGACGGAATGGGCGGCCGTGAGGGCGTTAACCGTAATCAAGCCCAAGCTTGGTGAGCAGTCGATGATGATGAAGTCGTACTGATCGGCTAATGGGCGCAGGGCGTCCTTCATCTTCTCCTCCCGGTTAGGCAGGTTGATCATCTCCACTTCGGCACCTACCAAGTCGATGTGGGAGGGCATGAGGTCGAGGTGAGGCAGCACGTTGGTTTGCAGCACAATGTCTTGGGCGTTGATGCCGTCCACCATGCACTCGTAGATGCTGTTTTCGATGTCCTTGGGGTCGAAGCCTACGCCAGAGGTAGCATTGGCCTGCGGGTCGGCGTCCACGAGGAGCGTCCGGTACTCCAATGCCGCCAGACTGGCCGCCAAGTTGATAGCCGAGGTCGTTTTACCCACCCCGCCCTTCTGATTGGCTACCGCAATGATTTTTCCCATGAGGGGGTATTATTTAATGGCTAAATGGCTAAACAGCTGAATGGTGCTTACTGGCGCATACCCGACAGCAATCTTACCAGTAAACAATTTAACCACTAAACTTACAAAGTAATGGTTTCACCAATTTCGAGGAGGAGCAATTCTTTGCCGGCCTGCGTGGTTTTTTGCTTGGCTTCTGCCTTGTCGATGGCGATGGGCGGGAAGGTGTCGTAGTGCATACCGATAATCTTGCTAGCACCAGTCCAGTCGGCAGCTACCAAGGCATCGTCGATACCCATCGTGAAGTTGTCACCGATAGGTAGCAACGCGAAATCCAACTTGTACCGCTCGCCAATGAGTTTCATGTCGTAGGTGAGGGCTGTGTCGCCGGCGTAGTAGAAGGTTTTGCCTTCGGCTTCAATGATGAAGCCAGCCGCAATACCGCCATATGAGCCATCGGGCATAGAGCTGGAGTGCGCCGCCGCTACCATCTTCACTTTTCCGAAAGGCAGCGTAACCGTACCGCCAATGTTCATAGCATAGTTGGCCTTCAGCCCTTTCTGACCGAACCAGCCTACTACTTCCGCCATGCCCACTACCTCGGCCTCAGTGCGCTTGCCAATGGCTTCCACATCGGCTACGTGGTCGGCGTGGCCATGGCTTAGCAAAATGAATTGAGCGTCAATCTGATTGATATCTACGTCTTTGGCCAGCGGGTTCGGACTGATAAAAGGGTCGAAAAGAACTTTGCTGCTGCCGGTTTCGAGGAGGAAGCAGGAATGGCCGTAATACGTCAGTTGCATATAGAGAAGAAAGTGGTCGGCCAGCGGTGGAAGGCAATAGCCAGACGGGGTACCTTTGTTGCAAATATACGTGATTCCGCCTTTCTCATGCTTTCGATTTCGCGCCTGGTTTCCTGTTTTGCTTTCTTGTTGCTGACTGTGCTGGCCGGCTGCGAGGGGCCCGCGCCAGCCACTGAGGCTCGGCGCGTATTCCGCTACAACCAGCCGGAGTCACTCTCCTCGCTCGACCCTGCTTTTGCGCGCAATCAAGCCAATATCTGGGCTACCACCCAGCTTTATAATGGGTTGGTGGAACTGGATGATAGCCTAAAGCCCGGCCCTTCAGTAGCTCGGCGCTACGAAATCAGCCCGGACGGACGGCGCTACACCTTCACGCTACGGCCTGATGTGCACTTTCACAACTCCGATGTATTTCCGAATGGCAAAGGCCGCCGCGTGACGGCGCAAGACTTTGTGTACAGCTTCAAGCGGCTGCTGAATGGCGCTACGGCCAGCCCTGGCGGTTGGATATTCCGCGGCAAGGTAGTGGAAGACGCAACGGGTGAACCAGCTGATACTGCCTTCGTAGCCGTTAATGATTCCACCCTGCGCATCTATCTGAAAGAGCCGTTTATTCCCTTCCTGGGTATGCTGACCATGCCGTATGCCTACGTGGTGCCGCGCGAGGCAGTGCAGCGTTACGGGAAAGACTTTCGAGAGCATCCAGTGGGAACCGGGCCCTTCTTATTCAAGGAATGGGACGAGGGCAATGCCATTGTTTACCACCGCAATCCTGCGTATTGGAAGCGCGACAACCAAGGTAAACAGCTGCCCTACCTTGATGCAGTGCAGATCAGCTTCATCCAGGACCGTAAAACCGAATTTCTCACCTTCCAGCAAGGCAAACTGGACTTCATCAGCGGTATTCGTTCTGGTTCGCGCGACTTGATTCTGTATCCGGATGGCTCGGTGCGAGAAGACTTCAAAGGCAAGTTTCGGTTGCAGAAAGTCCCGTACCTGAATACCGAATATATAGGCATGCAGCAGGACCCCGCCAATCTGCGCGGCGACAACGCTGAAACAGGCCGTGCTCTGCGCGACAAGCGGGTACGGCAGGCGCTTAATTATGCGCTCAACAAGCCGGAATTTCTGGCGTATTTCATCAACAACATTGGCTTGCCTGGGAATTCCGGTTTTGTGCCAGCTTCCTTGCCTTCATTTAGCGCAGCGCTTGTGCCCGGCTACACCTATCAGCCCGACAAAGCCCGGCAATTGCTACGCGAAGCTGGCTACGGCCCGAACAAGCCCTTGCGTTTGCGCCTGAGTACGGTGGCCGAGAGTAAGGAGTACTGCGAGTACTACCAGAAAAAGTGGGCAGAAGTAGGTGTGCAGGTGGAAATAGATGTCAACCAAGGGGCTGCCCACGGGGAGCTGATCGATAACGGCCGCGCCGCCTTCTTCACCCGCAGCTGGCTCGGCGACTATCCCGACGCAGAAAACTACCTGGCTCTTTTCTACAGCCCCAACTTTGCGCCCGCCGGCCCCAACAAAACCCATTTCAAGAGTCCCACTTATGACCGGCTATATGAGCAGGCCAAGCTAGAGCAGGACCTGGAAAAGCGCTACGACCTCTACCGCCAGATGGACCGCATTGTAGTGGAAGAGTGCCCAGTTATTGCGGTCTACTACGACGAAGTGGTGCGCCTCACGCAAAACAATGTGCAGGGCCTTACCCCGAACCCAATGAACCAACTGGTGCTGGAGCGGGTGCGTAAAGACTAGTGCAGCAGTCTATCGGTCTGCCGAGGCTCCCAAGCTTTCCTCTACTTGCTTCTGAACGTGTTGCAGCAGGTTCTGCAGCTCGACGGGGGCGTTTCCCTCTACCGTCACGGTTTTGGCGGGGCCAGTAGCAGGGCGGAGGGTAAGAACGGTAGAAGGCAGGTCAGAAACGCCAGCACTGTAGGTATCGGGTAGTCCGGCAAAGCCTACCGCCTTGGCCTCCGCCAGAATGCTGTTAATGGTGGAAATAGGCATTTTCAGCTCACGCTTGCCTTCCACAGGCGCATACTTGAAACCCTCGTAGGCCACCCGGCCGTCGGCGTAGATGCTGGCTTCGTAGTGCGGGCACGTGCCGAAGCAGGGCGTCTTACGAAAAACGATAACTGGGGCGGCAGTGGTAGACTGTTCAGTGGTTGCCGTAGTGGTTTGGGGCGCTTTCGGAGCTTGCGAAGTACAACTAGCAAGCAGTATAGATAGTAGGAGAGAGGGCAGAAGCAAGCGCATGGCATGTAGGAAAGAGGTCCGAGGGTGATTTTCAAAAAGCAGGCCGCTTTCCGCCTCCAAGCAAAAGCCCTTCTGTCAGTTGACGGAAGGGCTTTTGCTTGGAGGCGGAAAGCTACGGGGCTACTATGAGCGGCGCGTTGGCTTTTTGGGCTTAGGCTCCACCGAAGCCGAAGTGCCTTCGTCGCCTTTGCGGGTCTGCGCGTCGCGCTCCTGAGCGGTGCGCATGGCATCTTGAAGGCGGGCCGAGAAACCGCCGGGCTTTTTGTCTTTGTTTTTGATCTTGTTGGCTTCGAGCTGCGCGCGAATCTTGGTGTCGTCTACCATGCGGCGGGTGAGGGCTTGCTGGCCGAGCGTTACCAAGTTGGAAACGAGGTAGTACCACGTTAAACCAGCGGCGAAGCTATTTAGCACGAACATAAACACCACCGGCATCAGGTAGCTGTAGAACTTCATCGGGCCCTGCATGGCGGCGGGGTTCATTTGGTTGCTCTGCCACGTCATAACCAGCGTCGAGAGGGTCATGAACACCGTGAACAAGCTGATGTGGCTACCTAGGAACGGCACTGCGAATGGCAGCAGAATCGGCGAATCGTAGGTACTCAGGTCCTTGGCCCACAGGAACGGTTCTTGCCGCAGCTCAATGGCATTGGGAAAGAACTGGAACATGGCGAACAGAATCGGGATGGTGAGCAGTGTAGGTACGCAACCGCTCAGCGGGCTCACCCCGAAGGTGGAGTAGAGCTTCATCGTTTCCTGCTGCGCCTTCATCTGGTCGTCGCCGGCCTTCTCCTTGATAGCGTCGATTTCCGGCTTTAGCACTTTCATGCGGGCCTGCGACACGTAGGTTTTGTAGGTCAGCGGCCACGTTACGAGCTTAATCAACACTACAAGCAGCGCGATGATGATGCCGTAGTTGGAAATGAACTGCTCGAAGAAATGGAACACCGGCAGAATCACGAACTGATTCACCCACCGGAACACACCCCAACCTAAGTACACGTTCCGGTCGAAGCCAGGGGCTACTTCTTTCAGCATGCTGAACGAATTCGGGCCAAAGAAATAGCGGAAGCTGGCTTTGCCTTGCTGCACATCGGCAGCTGGAATGCTCAGCGTCGAACTCAAGGTCTTAATGAACGTGCTGTCAGCCACGTCAACCGTCGAAACGAACTTGCCGTTTGGGAACTGGTTGTTGGCAATGATACCGGCCACGAAGAAGTCGTGCTTGTGGGCAGCCCATTTCAAGGGCTCCGTAATACTCACTTCCTCAGGTTTCTCCGACGCCTCGGCCAGTGAGCCATGGTCGTCGTTGGCGAGGTAGTGGTTGATGGTGGTGTGGTTGCGGTTTTGCTTCAGGTCCTGCTCGGTCTGGCGCACATGGTCCACGAAGGTGAACGTAAGCGGCTCCTGCGACAGGGCTTGCTGCAAGCCGGTGAAACGCAAGTCGTACCCAACTTCATAGGAGTTGTCGAACAGGGTGTACACCTGCTCGATTTGGCCGCCAGCCACGGCAGCAACAAAGCTCAGGCGCTGGCCCTTCTTGTCGCCTTCCGTTACGGGTTGTGGCGCGCTAGGCTGGAAGAATAGGTCTGATAACCGAACAGTCTGCCCACCAATGGTACGGAAACGAGTGTCTATCTGGGCGCTTTGGGCATCAAACAGGTCCAGCGGCTTGCCGAAAAACGTTTTGTACTTGTTGAGACGTACAGCTTCCGGACGACCGCCTTTCGAAGAAAAGGTTATAACGAGGTTGTCGTTCTGTAACTGCACCTGCTGCGCTGTGCCCGTAGCCGCGCCAGCAAAAGCGCCCATCGTACGGGCCGCAGCTGCCGAATCCAGAGGGGCAGCGGGAGTGGCAGGAGAGGTAGTACCCGGCTTTGCGCTAGCGGCAGTAGTTGGCTTGTCGGCTGGTGTTTCTTTGGGCGCTTCGGGCTTAAAGAAGTACAGATAGACGAGAAGCAAGGCCGCAATCAGAAACAGGCCGGTTGCTGAATTTTTGTCCATTCAGGTAAAAATGAGGGCACTAGAAGGTGTAAGGTGTCTGCGTTGCCTTCAAAAATCCGGCGACGCTGCCGCAAAGGTCGGACTTGTCAGGCGAATATTTGTAAGTCGGCGCTTTTGTCAGGCAGATTAAAGCAAAACAGCACGTCAGGTGGAGCTTGCCGCTGCATCTTGATAAGGTAACAACCAATGTTACTACCCTACCAAAGGGCCGCGACAAGCTCCGCCTGACGTGCTGAAACTGGTGCTTACTTATACCTTCCGGTGTTGAATGGCCGCTTTCACGAAGCGTACAAAGAGCGGGTGGGGGTTCTGGACGGTGCTCTTCAACTCGGGGTGAAACTGCCCGGCCACAAACCACGGATGGTTTGGAAGTTCCACTACTTCAACCAAGCCGGTGGCCGGGTTGACGCCCGACGGCACCATGCCCGCGTCCTCGAATTGCTTGAGGAACTCGTTGTTGAACTCGTAACGGTGGCGGTGCCGCTCACTGATGTGGTTGCGGCCGTAGGCTTTAGCTGCTTTCGAGCCACGGCGCAACTCGCAGTCGTAGGCCCCAAGGCGCATGGTGCCCCCTTTCTGAGTTATGCTTTTCTGCTCCTCCATCATGGCAATGACGGGCGCCGAAGTTTGCGGGTGCATTTCGGTGGAGGAAGCTTCTTTCATGCCAAGCACATTGCGCGCAAATTCCACCACGGCCACCTGCATACCCAAGCAGATACCGAAGAAGGGAATGTTGTTTTCGCGCACGTACTTCACGGCCAGAATCTTGCCTTCAAAACCCCGCTCTCCGAAACCAGGTGCTACTAACACGCCATCCACCCCGTGCAACAGTTGCGCGATGTTGTCTTCGTTGATATGGTCGGATTGAATGCTGCGCACCGTTACCTTGCACTCATTCTGAGCGCCGGCATGCACGAAGGCTTCGTTGATGGATTTATAGGCATCGGGCAGCTCTACGTACTTGCCTACCAGCGCGATGGTAACTTCCTCGGTGGGATTTTTTAGGCGGCCCAGAAAATCCTTCCATAGCTCCAAGTCGGGCTGCTGCGTGCCACCAGTCAGCTTGAGGCGCTTGATAACCCGCTCGTCGAGTTGCTCTTTCAGCATCAAAAGCGGCACCGAGTAGATGCTGTCGGCATCCAAGCTCTCGATAACTGAGTTGATTTTGACGTTGCAGAACAGCGCAATCTTGCGGCGCATTTCCGCCGGAATTGGGTGCTCGGAGCGGCAAACGAGAATGTCGGGTTGCAGACCAGCTTCGCGCAGGTCGCGCACGGAGTGTTGGGTAGGCTTGGTTTTCAATTCGCCGGCCGCCTTCAGGTAAGGCAGCAGCGTGAGGTGAATAACCAGGGAGTCATTCGGTGGCAACTCCCAGCGCAACTGGCGCACCGCTTCTACGAACGGCAAGCTCTCGATGTCGCCGATGCAGCCCCCGATTTCGGTGATAACCACGTCGAACCGGTCGTCTTCGCCGAGTAGCAGCATGCGCCGCTTGATTTCGTCGGTGATGTGGGGTACTACTTGCACGGTTTTGCCGAGGTAGGCACCTTCGCGCTCCTTGCTGATAACGTGGTTGTAGATACGGCCCGTCGTGACGTTGTTGGCCTGGGAGGTCGGTACGTTCAGGAACCGCTCGTAATGGCCGAGGTCCAAGTCGGTTTCGGCCCCGTCATCGGTTACATAACATTCGCCGTGCTCGTAGGGGTTGAGCGTGCCCGGGTCGATGTTGATGTAGGGGTCGAACTTCTGGATGGTGACGCGGAAGCCGCGCGCTTGCAGAAGTTTGGCCAGGGAGGCGGAAATGATGCCTTTACCTAGCGAGGAGGTCACTCCACCGGTGACGAAAATGTACTTGGCCGTTGCAGCCGTGGGGGTAGGGGTTCGGTCTGGCATAACGGGAAACAAAGTTAGCGGATATATCCGGGGCAGCCCACGAAACTTTGTGCTACGCGCGAGAATGCACTGCGCAGCTTTGCTATTCCACTGAGTTGCGCGCTTCTAGCCGGAATGCTTAAAGCGAAAAGCCAGTTCTCAGGCGGAGAGAACTGGCTAAGTGCATTGTTCGCCAAGAATAGCATCAGATGAAAAAAGGCCGTCATGCTTTGGGAGGCCCAGCATGACGGCCTTGTTGATGAACTGTTCTATACCTACCTAGCTTTTGCGGCTTCAGCCTTGCTACGCCAGTTTCGGCTCCGGGCCGCGGAACACGTCCGTACCCTGGACGGGCGTTAGTTTTACTGGCTTACCCTCGCGGGCCGATTGGTAGATGGCCTCCATGATGCGGTGGTCTTGCAGGCCTTCTTCACCGGGCGTATGCGGAGCTTTGTCTTCCAAAACGCAGGTCGAGAAATGATCCATCTCCGTGGCAAATTGGTTTTTCGACGGGATGGTTATCTGATTCTGCATTTTGGCTTCTCCTTCGGCGTGCGAGGTTTGTAGCCGCTGGCCGGTATAGGCGTAGGCATTATCGAGGTGCATCCAGCCCCGTTCGCTGTTCACGCGGTAGTAGCGCGAGTCATGGGTGTTGTAGTGCGTGATGCTGTCCACGATGATACCGTCGGGGAAGCGCATCTGCCACGACATATGCTCTTCTACCTCCTTAAACAGCGGGTTGCCGGGCGTGCTGTGTGAGTAGGCAAACACTTCGGTTGGCTCGGTGCCCAGCAGGAAGCGGGTGGTGTTCAGGCAGTACAGGCCAATATCGGGTAGGGCACCGCCGCCCGCTAAATCCTTCTTATGGCGCCAGTGGTCCGGGTTGGCGGAGCTTTGGCTGTTTTGGGTTTGGATGTACTTGGTCTTGCCGAACTTGTTGCTGCGGATCATGTCGCGCACTTGCCGGTTGTAGGGCTCGTACTGAATGCGGTACGCCACCATCAATTTTTTGCCCGCTTTCTTGCAGGCGTCAATCATCACCTGGCATTCGGCGGCCGAATTGGCCATGGGCTTCTCGCACAGGATGTGCTTACCGGCCTGGGCCCCACGTACTACATACTCGGCGTGCATGGAATTGGGCAGCACGATGTAGATAACCTGCACTTCCGGATTGTCCTTGAGCTTGTCGTAGTTTTCGTAGCTGTAGCAGTTCTCGGGCTTGATGCCGTATTGCTGCGCCACCTTCTTCAGCTTCTCTGGCGAACCGCTTACCAAGGCAACAGGCTTGGATTTTTTGCACTCCCCGAAAGCGGGCAGCAGTTCTTCCAGCGTAAGGTGCCCCAAGCCAACCAGGGCGTAGCCTACGCGCTTGTCGGGAGGGAGGGGCGTGGGCGTGGGGCCCGATTTTGGATCTACGTCGGATTTCCAAGCTTCCAACTCAATGGGCTTATCCAGCCCGGCCGGTACCTTGGCGGGCGGCGAAACTGCTTCCGACGATGGCACTTTTTTTCCGTCGGGCGCCGTGAAGATGGTGGAGGCATCCACTTCGGACGCGGGCGTGCCCGTGGTAGGAACTCCCGCTACGGCTTTGCCGGCCCCATCAGATTGACAGCTGGCTAGGGTACTCGCTGCTACCCCTACAGCCAGCCCGCGGCCAGCCAGACTTAAAAATTCTTTGCGCGAAACTTCCTGGCTGGCATGGCGCAGCACAGTGTTGAGTAGGTCGTGGGTGATGGACATAACAAGCAAAAACTAGATGATCGATATCCTTTCCCATACTCCTAGCTCGTGGTGAGGTTGCGGCGCAGCACGCATCCGCGCGGAATTGCCATTATCTTGTATCACAGCGCACTAAGTGGTAGTGTTGTGCTTGCCTTAGCTGAAATGAATCTTCAGCAAGGTGCCAGCAGCATGTGGTGTGCAGCAAAGCGTGCGTTGCCTCTCCCGTTGTCTTAGAATGTAAGCTTGACTGTGCTGCTCTCCGGAAAAGAAGGGCCTCCTCCATCAAGTGTAGCAGCTAGAGCAGTTGGTAGTTGAAAAGTGCGAGGCTTTTGCCCATGTTGCGAGAGTTTTTGCTTGTTCCTTCTCGTTGATGCCGCTCTTTCATTTGGTTTGCCGCGCACTGGCTGTCGGCTTTTTTTGGGTGCTGACGCTCCCCGTGTGCGCGCAGGTGGCGCCAGCCACCACGGTACCCGCACCTGCTGCCAACCCGGCGTGGCTAGACCAACTCCTGCACGAGTCACCGGTGCTGCGGCAGCACAACGTGGGGGTGTGCCTCACCGATGCCACCACCGGAACCAAGGTGTACGAACTGAACGCCAACAAATACTTCACGCCGGCCAGCGTGATGAAGCTGTTTAGCTTGTACACGGGTCTGCACATGCTCTCCGATTCGTTGCCGAGTTTACACTACGTTGTACGCCACGACTCTTTAATATTTTGGGGAACCGGTGACCCCACGCTGCTGCACGGCGACGTACCAAGCCGGCGGGCGCTGGACTTTCTGCGCACCCGCCCGGAAAAGCTGTTCTACGCGGAAATTCCCAGCGTAACCGCCTACGGCCCCGGCTGGACCTGGGACGACTACAACTACTATTTCCAGCCCGAAAGAGGTCCATTTCCAATCTATGGCCACACAGTGCGTTTCTACGCTACAGCCGGTAAGCCACGGCCGCGCGTGTACCCGCGGTTCTTCCGAGCCCTAACCGAACCTATAGCCCCTGGTACCCCTAATCCGGCTGACGACCATGTGCGCCGGCCGGAATTGGAAAACCGGTTTGCCTTCTTTCCCATCACCAAGAATTGGGTGGACGAAACGCCGTTCCGAACTAGCCAGCCCTTGCTGCTGCAACTGCTGCAAGACACCTTGCACCGCCCCGTATTGCCCGTTGCCTTCCGCCTCCGAGCCCAAGACAGTGTTCGGGTAGTGCATGGCTTGCCCGTAGATTCTCTGTACCGCCGCATGTTGCAGGTAAGCGACAATTTTCTGGCCGAGCAACTGCTGCTCATGTGCTCTAGTCGCCTAGGGCAGGATTCGCTTAGCGCTATCCGGCCCATCCGCGTCATGCGCACGTTGTTTCTGGCCAATCTCCCTGATGCACCCCATTGGGTGGATGGCTCGGGCCTTTCGCGCCTTAACCTTGTCACGCCGCGCACCATGGTGGCGCTCCTGCTGAAGCTGCATCAAGAAGTGCCTGAAAAGCGCCTGCTCAGTTTGCTAGCGGCCGGTGGCGGCCACGGTACCCTGCGCCGCGTGTACCGCGACTCGCGGGGGCCGTGGCTGTGGGGCAAGACCGGCACGCTTACCAACAACCACAATCTTGTTGGGTACTTGCGTACTCGCTCGGGCCGGCTGCTGGCCTTCAGCTTTATGAACAACAACCACGTGGTAACGACCACCGAGGTGCGCAGGGAAATAGAGCGGGTACTGACGCAGGTGCGGGAGCGGCTATAGCATTTGTCAAGTATTTCCCACCCGGTATTGTCTAGTGCTTGTCCCGCACCCATGAAAAATAAATGTGCTTACCCTGTTCAGGCAGTGCTCCTACTAGCGGCCCTCAATGCCTGTCAAAATCCGCCAAAGAATAAAGCGGAAGCAGCTGCGCCTACTGCTGCAGCTGCACCAACCAGCCCAACGCCAGCTGCCCCTACGTCGGAAAAGGTGCTCCCGGCTACCCCTGATTCTGTGCAGCAGCTAGCTCCATTTATTCCTGCAGGCTATGAGCTGCTCGATGCTACCAGCGGCAACCTGAACTTGGATGTCCTACCCGATAAGGTGCTGGTACTGCAACGCAAAGACGCTGATACCACCACGATGGGCGATACACTAAATCGTCCTCTACTGCTGCTCCTAGGCCAGCCCAACCACCGCTACCAGCTAGCCGCCCGCAACGACCGGGCCGTCATGTGTTCTGGCTGCGGCGGTATGATGGGCGACCCATATCAGGGCATCACCATTAAGAGAGGCTTCTTCTCCGTAGAGCATTATGGCGGCAGCGGCTGGCGCTGGACGCACATCAGTACTTTCAAGTACGCCCCCACCGACCGGCAATGGTACCTGCACCGCGAAGGCGGCGACAGTTTCCACGCCGCCGACCCCCGACAAAGTTGAAACCCACGTCGAAACCGTTAAGGATTTTGGCCGGATTTCCTTTGCTGACTACGACTACAACAAGCGGCTAGAAGAGTAGGTGTCCAAATAACTATTCCAAACCACGTATGAGCCACAAAACAAATGGCCCCTGTGGCCACCGTAAGGTGATGCCAGGAGCCGTGGGTGCTACGTGTTGTGTGGGCGTTGCTACTTACCTGTTCGGCGGAGCAGTTTGGTCGGAGATAAAGCCGTGGGTGGTGCCGGGTACAAAAGGAATGTACAGTCGTTCCCACTTCTTGCCTTCCAGTAGTTCCCAACTGTGACCAGGGCCTTTGGTGTCTTCCGCCAGAAGAATAATGCCGGGCTCGACAATGAACGTGTCGCCGTTGCTTACAGTGAAGCACAGCTTGCCTTTGAGCGTGACGACGAATTGCATACGAGGAGCAGGATGAGGGGTATACTCGTTGCTTACCTCGGTCTTACCAAAGAAGTGAGTAGCCGCTATGTGCGCTTGAATCGGAAGCTTACCTACCTCAAACGTGCATTGCTCGTCGGGCGTGTTGAGGAGCCGGATGGCCTTGAGGTACTGCTGCTCACTTTTCTCGTTTGCTTCCATGGGCTTTGAATTTTGAGCAGTACTGCTTCGCCTGTGTCAACTATTGGCAGTAGCTAAGCTGTGACAGTCGGCAAAAAAGAACGTCCTGCTTCGACAAACGCAGCAGGACGACCTAAGTAGACAAAAGTTGTTAAACCGTAATTATCTAGTACAGCACCCGGAACTTGATGGTGTGCTCCACTTTACGCAGCTCACCGATTACTTCCTGCTCGTACTGCTTGTCGATGTCGGTTATCACGTAGCCGATGTGCTCGTTGGTTTTCAGATACTGACCGAGGATGTTGACGTGGTGAGCAGCTAGCACATTGTTGATGCGGGCCAGCACGCCGGGCACGTTGGCGTGGATGTGAATGAGGCGGTGCGCCTGCTGCTCGGGTAGCTGAATGTTGGGGAAATTAACACTCTGCTGCGTGTTGCCGGTGTTGATGTACTGCATGATGCGCTCCGGCACGAACTCGGCAATGTTGCGCTGGGCTTCGGCCGTACTGCCGCCAATGTGGGGCGTGAGCAGCACGTTGGGCAGGCCGCGCAGCTGACTTTCAAAGCTTTCTTGATTGGTTTTTGGCTCGTACGGAAACACGTCGACAGCGGCACCGCCGAGGTGGCCCGAGCGGAGCACATCGGCCAGCGCCGCAATATCCACGATGTGGCCGCGGCTATTGTTGAGCAACAGCGCGCCGGGCTTCATCATGGCTAGCTCGGCGGCCCCGAAGAGGTTGGTGTTTTCCTTGCGACCATCCACGTGCAGTGTTACTATGTCGGATTGGCGCAGCAACTCTTCCAGGGTGCGGCACTTCACGGCGTTGCCAAGCTGCAGCTTTTCAGCTACATCATAGTACACCACTTTCATGCCGACTGCCTCAGCTACCACCGACAGCTGGCTGCCGATATTGCCATAGCCCACGATGCCAAGCGTTTTGCCCCGGATTTCAAATGAGCCCTTAGCCGATTTGTCCCACTCGCCGCGGTGCATTTTGGGGTTTTTGTCGGGGATGCGGCGGGCCAGCATGATGATTTCGCCTAGCGCCAATTCCACTACCGATCGGGTGTTGCTGAACGGGGCATTGAACACGGCCACGCCTTTCTTCATGCAGCCTGCTAGGTCAATCTGGTTGGTGCCGATGCAGAACGCACCCACCGCAATCAGGCGGTTGGCGGCTTCCAGTACGCGCGGCGTCACGTTGGTTTTGCTGCGGATGCCCAAGATGCTCACGCCTTCGATGTGCTGCACCAGTTCGTCTTCGTCGAGGCCGCCGGGGATGGTTTCCACTTGGTAGCCTTCCTGGCGAAACAGTTCGGCGGCGCGGACGTCGGGGTTTTCGAGCAGCAGGACCTTGATGCGGTTTTTGGGGTACGAAAGGGTCATGGGAAGCTTGTTCTGGTAGAGAAATTCGTCGAAGGAAGGCAGCACTTCATCGGCGCGGGCTACTACAGCGTCGCGGGTTACGTTTTCGGTGAAGGCGTAGAAGCGGTTGGCCAGGCCCGCTTCCCGGATCTGGTAGTCGGTGTAGCCGTCGCCGAGCACGTACACGTCGCCGAGCAGGTCGAGCTGGCGCAGTTGTTCGATTTTGCCGCCATCACGGCTCAGGATGTTGTTGGCATCGAAGCCGTTGATGCTTCCGTCGGCGGCGTAGGTGAACGTGTTGGCCAGCACGAAGTCGGAGGCAATGCCATACTCGGCCACTACCGGCTCGATAAACTCGCGGAAGCCGCTGCTCACGATATACACCCGCCCCCGAAACTGCTCGAAGAAGCTCCGGTTGCGGACTATGCTCTCCGAAACCTTGCCTTTCAACCGCTCCACCAGCGGCGCCAGATGCCGCCGGTGCGCGGGCAGCAGCGCCAGCCGCTGCTTCAGCGACTCCGAGAAATTCAGCTCCCCGCTCATGCCCCGGTCGGTGAGGGTGCGGATGGCGCCGACTACTTTTTCTCGGTCGGGGTGCCCATCCAGGGCAATATCGGCCAGTTCGTCGAGGCCTTCTACTTGCGTGAACGTACTATCGAAGTCAATGATGAGGTACGGAAGCGGCTGCTGTGGTTCGGGCATAATGCAGGCAAGGTAAAACGGAATGCCGAGTCCTATAGGAAAAACCAACAAAAATCGGCCATAGCGCCCTGCAACCATTTCAAGACAATAACTATCCTCCTAGACAGAGTGGAGGCACAAGACAACCACTTTATCTACCAGATCCTGTATATCGCTTATTGCAAATTCATGAAATACGCTACACTCCTTGCTTGCGCGCTCCTCACTGCTCACATTTCTTATGGTCAGAAAACGGAGTATTCCGCTCACATCAATTCGGGTGGCTCAGCATACCGAGGACCTTATGCTGCAGACGGCTCGGTTTTCACTATATCTGATAATGGCAATGTCCCTTTTGACACAAACAGCCCGTATGGCAGAAGAATAGGCTTTTCTTATGGATTAGCAGCGCAAATACAACGCGTTACACCAACGCGGGATGTATTTGGAGTGCAAGCAGGATACGGGGTGCTACAAAACCGGCGGAATATTACTGAAATACAAGGCTATATATTCCGGGCACCTTCCTCGGGCCACATCACGCTAACCAATCGTAGTGTTGATGCGCATCCTTTCTTCGGCCGTCGGTTTGTCGTGAAAGTTGTGGATTTAGACCTAACGGCTGGCCCAGAGCTGAGCTTATTGTATCGCATTCATGTTGTAGAGAACATCACAACTGCGGGTAATCTTCTGTACGCTAGTGAGTATGACCGTGACAAACCCAGATTGGATTTGCGGGCACGGCTCAATTTGGCCGCCTATTACAAGCATATTGGTCTGGTAGTAGGATACTCTAGGGGGTTGACCAATTATTACAACAACGATACGTACGGCACAAGGGAGTTGTACTCGCACATCGTTCGGGCAGGGGTAGCGTATCGAATCTAAGCCTGATTACACCTCATAAAATTCCAGCGGCAGCCCGTCAGGGTCTTGGATGAAGGTGAAACGCCGGCCGGTAAACTCGTCGACCCGGATAGGCTCTGAGGCTACACCGTGGGTATCCAGTCCGCGCACGGTGGCATCTAGGTCAGAGACGGCGAAGGCTAAGTGACGCAAACCGGCGGCTTCAGGGTGGCTTGGGCGGAGTGGGGGTTCGGGGAAGGAAAACAACTCGATGACGTACTGCCCACCGAGCGCCAGATCCAGCTTCCACGACTGCCGCTCGGCACGGTGCACCTCCCGGATAATTTCCAGCCCAAGCACTTCGGTATAGAACCGCTTGGATACGGCGTAATCCCGGCAGATGATGGCAATGTGATGAACGTGGAGCAGGCCAACCATACGTTGTTACAGGTAACAGTGAGAAGGAAAAGCAGACAGTAAAAAAGCTGCACTAGTAGCAATAGGTGCCGGTGAAGGTATACAATACTGTTAGTCTAGGCGGGAAGGCAGGCTAAGAAACCGGGAAACCACGGCAGCCTTAGCTCTGGTGTGAGGTGCAATTGCCTCAACCTCCGCAGCATCAATTTCGGGCCGGATCAGTACACCTATGTAAACGATTAAAATTAGCTAGACAGGTATGGCACGGGGGCAGGACAAAGAATTTGTGTTGGAAGTGGTAACGGTTGAAGGCACCAATGAACAGGGCGTACAGGCACTAGCCATGCAAACTAACGCGGGCCTGATTACCGCCCGTTTGCACCCGGCCGGTGCAGGAGCCGCCGCCGTGGTGTGGGTTGGAGGATCAGGCGGCGGCCTCGACGGGCCGGCGTGGGGCATGTACCTGCGGTTGGCAGGGCAGTTAGCTGCACAAGGCATTGCCTCGTTGCGCCTGCACTACCGCAAGCCCAACTACCTCGAAGACTGCGTCGTGGACACCTTGCTGGGGGTGCAGTATCTGGTGCAGCAACTCGGCTACGGAGCTGTGGCGCTGGTAGGCCATTCGTTTGGCGGGGCCGTGGTGATAAGTGCCGGCGCACTCAGCGACGAGGTGGTAGCTGTGGTGGCTATGAGCAGCCAAACCTACGGCACCGACTTGGCCCCACGCGTTAGCCCACGGCCACTATTGGTGTTACACGGTACCAACGACGAGATTCTGTCGGATGCCTGCTCCCGCAGCATATATGAGCGGGCACAGGAACCCAAGGAAATCTTGCTGTACCCCGGCTGTCGGCATGGGCTGGACGAGTGCCGAGACCAAGTGGATGTCGACGTAGTAGGGTGGCTGCTGCGGCAATTGACAGCTGCCAGCAGCCGTGCACAGGGTGTGAGCTAGCCGTTACGGCACGCGTTTGTCACTGCTAGCGGCAATCCAGGTGTCGTTGTTGCACACCGGGCAATGAGCAGGACCGGTTGGCAATTGTTGCACGTGCGCACACAGGGCACAAGCATGCAAACCGGCTTTCTCTACTTGCTGCAGTGGGTGCATCAGGCCTTCCGGCCAGATGGGCAAGCCAGGACGCACGTCTTTATCTTCAAAGAAAAAGGCGCTGACGTTGCCGGTAGCTTCTATATAAACCCGGCGCACCTGGCCCAGATGCTCCACTTGCCGTTGGCGCAACTCCCCGAACAGCTCTTTCTGAGTAAGGTTTTGTTTGGTGAAATTCTCGAGGTTAATCTCTCCGTTCTCCACCAGCAGCACGGGCGCGCCTTCCAGCCAGTCACTGAAATGCGGGTACTTCTCGGTGAGGCGGTTAAAAAGGGAGTACAGGATGGTGACCATCACGAACACCACCAACACGTGCAGCATGGGCACATCGTCGTAGAACATGGCGTCGCCTGCCGCGGAGCCAAGGGCCAGAATGATGCTTAGTTCGAAGATGGAAAGCTGACGTACGCCCCGCCGCCCGGTTACGCGGAGGGCACCAAGCACTAGCAAGTAGGTGAGCACGCAGCGCATGGCTACTTCCAAGAGGAAGAGTGGAGGCGCATCCTCCGACAAGAAAATTCTGTTCCAGTCGAAAGGAGTGATAGGAGCTGCAAGAAGCATGGAGAGTCAGGCTAGGAAGTGAAAAGCGCTACAGCGCAGCTTCTCCTAACGCAACAAGCCACTGTTCAGTTAAACTAACCGAGCAATGTTGGGCTCGCCTTCCTGAAAAAAACAGCGTCCGGCCCCACGCAGGCGTTGCGGTATGTCTCGGGCACCCGCAACAAAAGCAGACCTACGTCCTACAGGTCGATGAGCGGCAGGATCATGTGTTGCGTGGTGGTGGCAAAGCCCTGGGCCGCCCAAAACTGCTGTGCCGCCGGATTGGCTAGGGCAACCTGCAATTCGAGGTGGTCGGCGCCTTGAACGGTAAGCCAGGCTTTGGCAGAGTTGAAAAGCGCGCGGCCTACCCCTTGGCGGCGGTGCGCTGCTTCCACAATGGTTTCGGCAAGGTAGCCGCGCCGATGGAAATGCATGCCCCGGCTGCCAATTTGATAGGTAGCGACCAGCAAGCCCGCCAGCCCGCCCGGTTTTTCGGCCACGAAGATGCGGGTATATGATTCGTAGAGCCGGTCGCGCAGGAGCCGCTTCAATTCCCCCTTCGCGGCCCGATGAAAGCCGAATATAGGATGGTAGGCTTGGTGCATTTCCATTAGCTCACACCACAGCCGGTACAGCTCTTCTAGGTCTTGGGGAGTGGCTTCGCGAATGGTCATAGAGGGCAGAAAGAGAACACGGCTTTGGCAGGCAAACAGGTGAAAGTAGGACTGCAAACGGTAGTTCGCAAACGGCCGGCCGGTTATATGATGCCCTGCCTAGTATGGATCTTCCACTGAATCAGGCTGTAAAGACTGTGTTTACTCAATTTTACAAACCTACTGCGGAGCTACTATCGTTGGTGATGCATTCCACGCCAGCCCACGTGCCGTATGCCGATAGCCCACCAAGCGTGTAGTAGAGTTATTTCATTGAAAACGCCCGTACTTGGCTGGGCACGGGCGTTTTCGATAAAGCGAGTACGCGCAGAAACCAGGGCTAGCAGTTCTAGGCGCTGGCTTGCTCTAGCTCCTGCAAATCAGCGGCAGTTAGCGTCAGTTCTGTGGCTTTTAGTAGCTCTGTTACCTGCTCGGCGCTGGTAGCGCTGGCAATAGGGGCCGTAAGGCCGGGTTGGGCTATAATCCAGGCCAGGGCTACTTGAGCGGGGGTGGCTTGCTGGCGAGCGGCTACCGCATCAAGAGAGCGCAGGATGGTGAGGCCCTTTTCGTTGAGGTATTTCTGCCCAACACCGCCGCCACGGGCGCTTTTCTGAAGGTCAGCTTCGGTGCGGTACTTGCCGGTGAGGAAGCCGGCTGCCAAGCCATAGTAGGGAATCACCCCAATGTTGTGCTCCTGCACCAACGGCAACAAGTCCCGCTCGAACTCGGCCCGATCGTAGAGGTTGTAGAGCGGCTGCAATGACTCGTAGCGCGGAAAGTTGTGCGCAGAGCTGGCTGCCACTGATTCGCGTAGGCGGTCGGCGCTGAAGTTGGAGGCCCCGATGGCGCGCACCTTGCCTTCTTGCACGAGCTGTGTGTAAGCTTCCAATGTTTCTTCCACCGGCACGGTAGGGTCGTCTTTGTGCGACTGATACAGGTCGATGTAGTCGGTTTGGAGGCGCTTAAGGGAGCCTTCCACGGCCCGCAGGATGTACTTCTTGGCGAGCCCCTTATTCTCGGGATTCACTTCCCAGCCTACTTTGGTGGCAATGACAACGTCGTCGCGGCGGTTGCGTTGCTTGAGCCAGTTCCCAATAATGGTTTCCGATTCGCCGCCCTGATGACCCGGCACCCACACTGAGTAGCCATCGGCTGTATCAATGGCGTTGCCGCCACCCGCCACGAAGGCATCAAGAATGTGGAAGGAAGTTGCTTGGTCGGCTGTCCAGCCGAAGACGTTGCCGCCCAACACGAGCGGCGCAATGTGCAGGCCGGAGCGGCCAAGTTCACGATGTTGCATAATCGACAGATGTAAAGAGCCACTCACCAAGAGCGGCTAGATCATGCTATCAAACTGCTAATCGGGCCCTGAGTTGCAGATTTGTGAAAATAGCCAGCCCTGGAACAAGTAGCCTGCACGTAGCTACTTGTCCCAGGGCTGGCACCAAATACAAGGGCGTAACAATAAGGGTACTATAAAAAGCGCTACTACCTAGGGTTTGCTGGGTTGCTGACTTACCAAGCTGTGCTCTAGTGGCAAAGACAACTGTTGGAGGTAAGGATACAGGCAACGCTGGTTGGTGAACGTGCGGAAGAAGTCTAATTCTGGGCTATGCTGGTCCATCCACAACTCGCAGTAGAAGGTGTGTAGGTAATACAAGTTTATGCTGTAGGTGCCTTCTTGTCGGCTGGCCAGGTACGTGCCTTGGCTGAATACATAACCGCCTTGCTCCTCGGTAGGTAGAGTAAGAAATTCCAGATGATTGAGCTGCATGGTTGGAAGGAGTTTGATGTTCTCAGAACAACCGTGCACTCTTCGTACCACTTCGCAACAATTCGGTAATACAGTTTTCAAAACCGCATTAACGGAGCACTAGGGCGGTTTTTCAGTGCTTGTAAGCAAATGGTATATTTTGAATATTGTTTCAAAATGAGAAGATATTGTGTTCTCGAATCTCATTATGGACTGCGGCTTGGTGTGCATCTTCACCCACGTTGAGGTACGGTAATAGGGTGTACTTTTAAAGGCGGTGCCACGCGCAGCGGATGCCGCCGGAATAATGCAGCTACACTCGTTCTAGCACCCGCCAGCCATGCGCCGCAACGGGTAGTTCTGAGTTGGCTTGCAGGTGCAGCTGTTCGCCACTAAAGACATCAAAGTACAAGCCGGCTGCCTGGGTTGGCAGTGAAAGTTGCAGCGGTGCGGGCGCTATGTTAATGGCTACCAACACGGCTGCTTCCTCGTGGCGACGGATAAACGCATACGCTTCATCGGGAGTAGCTACACGCTCAAACCGGCTTTCCAGCATCCCGTTGTGCAGCGCGGGGTGGCGCTTGTTGAGTTGCAGCAGCGTGGTATAGAAGTCTTGCAGGGGATAGTTCTGCCAGTCTATTGGGTCCCGGTCGAAGAAGTCCAGTCGCTTATGCAGGGCCGCTTCCTGCCCGCTGTACACGAGCGGCATGCCTGGCAACAGCGCCGACAATACGGCGAAAGGGAGGGCGTTGTCACCTAGCCGCTCGTACTCGGTACCGTCCCAGCTGTTCACGTCGTGGTTGCTGGTGAAATGCATTAGGTACACGCTAGGCGGATATTTGGCGCGCTCGGCCGCTAGGTACACATCCACGTCGGAGAGGGGGTGCTTGCCTTCGGCCACGTGGTCGAGCAGGTAGTGCAGGCGCAAACCAAACGTCATGTCGAAGGCGCGCTCCAGCAGGCGGGTGTTGCCGTCGAATTCTTCCCAGCTAAGGCCGCCGGAGGGGTACAACTCATCCCATTCGGCCAGCATAAATACCGGCTTTACATGGTCGAGTTCTTGGCGGGCGTCGTCCCAGAAATCGGTGGGTACGAGGCCGGCCACGTCGCAGCGGTATCCGTCAATATCGGCTTCGCGCACCCAGTAGAGCAGGGCATCGGTCATGTAGCGGCGGAGCGCGGGCTGGCTGTAGTCCAGGTCGATGACATCGTGCCAGTCGGGAATGGGCGGCACAAAGTTGCCGGCCGCATCGTGGGTGTACCATTCCGGGTGCTCGGTTGCCAGCGGGTTGTCCCAGGCGGTGTGGTTGGCCACCCAATCAAGGAGCACATACATACCTAAGGCGTGGGCTGCCTGTACGAGGTGGCGCAAGTCATCGAGCGTGCCGAACTCGGGATTCACGCCGTAGTAGTCCTGCACAGCATACTGACTGCCGAGTGTGCCTTTGCGGTGCACCGCCCCAATGGGATGAATCGGCATCAGCCAGACAATGCCCACCCCCATATCGGCCAGGCGCGGCAAGTGCGCCTCGAAGGCCTTAAATGTGCCTTCAGGCGTGTATTGGCGCACATTCACTTCGTAGATGCTGGCGTGCGTGGCCCAAGCCGGGTGCTGCACTTGAAACAGATGCGAATCGGGGTGTAAAGAAGAATCGGGCACAGGACGGAAGCTTTACAAGAACAACTATTTGTTGCTCGCCTACGCAGAAAGTGCGGCTAACGGCTAGCTTGCGGCGCTATCCTCGCTCTTAGTTAAGACCGAATAACATCAGTGTCCAGGGGCGTGTACCCTAGCTGCCGGCTCATGCTCAGCACCTGCCCTTTGTGGTGAAACTCATGGGTGAGCACATGCGTGAACAGCATCAACGGGGTGAGGGCCAAGGGTTCTGGCCGGCCGGGTACAGCGAACGAGGCGGTGGTTTGCCAACTGTCTTCACGTTGAATGCAGTAAGCAGCTACCAACGCATCAATTTCCTGGAAAAGCCGACGAACGGCCTCCACATCAGGAACAAGAACTGGGTCGGAGTAGGAGGGAGGGAAGCCTTGAGCCACCACCCCCAGCCACTGCTGATACACGTTGGCTACGTGCACCAGCAGGTCGCGCGGGCTACTGTTGTTGAATGCCGGTACGGGCGCTGTGAAATCGGCAGGAGCCAGCGTGGCGCAGTAGTCGAGCAAGGCGGCGCGGGCACTTTGCACGAGTGCGTACTGCGCCAAGAAAACGGCTGACATAGGCTGGTGATTACACGTGTAAGCTACTAAATCGGGTTGCGGCTTGGCGCTGCGTGCATCACCTCTGCAACAGCTTTCAGGCCGCAACCCGACTATGCAACGACGAACGTAGTGGCTATTTCTGCCGGGCGGCCCAGGCGTCCATCTTGCGCTCTAGCACGGCTAGGGGCATACTGCCGCCGGCCAGTACTTCGTCGTGGAAGGCGCGCAAGTTGAATTTCGGGCCGAGCTGCTTGGCGTACCGGTCACGCAGCTCGCGTAGCTTGAGGGCACCGGTTTTGTAGGCCAGGGCCTGACCCGGAATGGCCATGTAGCGCTCAATTTCGGCGGTAGCGCCCTGCTCGCTGATCGGTTCGTTGTCCATCATGTACTTGATGGCTTCCTCGCGCGTCATGTTTTTGGCGTGCATACCTACATCCACCACTAAGCGAATAGCGCGGTGTATTTCGTCGCCTAGCGCCCCAATTTTCTGGTAGGGGTCGGCGTATAAACCTAGCTCTGGCCCGAGGCTTTCGCAGTACAGAGCCCATCCTTCGCTGAAGGCGGGGTAGGAAGCAAAGCGGCGGAACTTCGGTAGGCTGGTGTTTTCCTGCTGCAACGAGAGTTGGTAGTGGTGCCCCGGAATGGCCTCGTGGGCAAACAACGACTCCATGCCCGAGGTGGTATTGAACTTGGTGGCATCCATAATAGGCACGTAGAAAATACCGGGTCGGGAGCCGTCGGGGGTGCCCCGGTTGTATTCGGCCGAGGCAGTGGCCGCGCGGAAGGCTTCCGTCTGCCGAATCTCGAAGGGTGACTTCGGGGTGCGGCCAAATAGCTTCGGCAAATTGGGCGTAATGTGGGCCTGGATGGCCCGGAAGGCGTTGAGTACATCTTCCGGGGTTTTGTAGGGCGTGAACTTCGGCTCGGAATTCAGGTAGGTGAAAAAGGCAGGCAAGTCACCTTGAAATCCTACTTGCTTTTTCACCGCTTCCATCTCGGCTCGGATGCGCTTCACTTCGGAAAGGCCGGTCTGGTAGATGGCGTCGGGGGCGCGGTCGGTGGTGGTCATCAGCCGCACGTTGTAGCTGTACATACCAGCGCCTCCGGGCACGGCCGCCAAACCGGTGCTGGTGCGGGCTTTGGGTAGGTATTCAGTTTGCAGAAAATCGGCCAGCTTGCGGTAGGTGGGTACCAGTT
Source organism: Hymenobacter tibetensis (assembly GCF_022827545.1). Lineage (NCBI taxonomy): Bacteria > Pseudomonadati > Bacteroidota > Cytophagia > Cytophagales > Hymenobacteraceae > Hymenobacter > Hymenobacter tibetensis. The sequence goes on along the minus strand of NZ_CP094669.1, from coordinate 4,186,425 downwards.
GGGTCAGAATAGCCTGCTGATAGGCGGCCGTAAGGCGGGTTTTATCGGCCTCGGAAAAGCTGGCGGGCATCCGCGTAATGGGCCCGTAAAACAGGCTCTTGGTAGCGTCGGTGGTGAGTTGGGCTTGCAGCTGCGGTATCATTTTCAGCACCAGCACCCGGGGCAGCACCACGCCCGCTTTCATGCCCTGCCGGAAGTTGCTAACCGCCGAATCGGCCCAAACTGGAAACTTACCGATGCGCGCCAGCCAATTGTCGTAGTCCTGCACCGTTTTGAACGGCTGCGCGCCGGTGCCGGCCCCCAGCTGCCCAAGCGTGTTGGGCAGACTATAAAACTGCGCGAAGGGCATCATCCACGTGTTCTGCTTCAGCCCTTCCAGCCGGCTCTGCATCTCATACTCGAAGATGTCGTAGCTCACCTGATCTTCGGCCGACAGCTTGGTGCGGCCAATCTTGCGCAACGAGGCCAGGTATTGTTGAAAAAACTGCTCTTGCTGCTGGCGGAAAGCGCGGGTCTGGTCATTGGGCAACTGGTCGTTGTAGCGGTTGTCGCCTTGGCTGGTGGCATTAAGCGGATACAGCTTGGCGCGGTCTTCCCAATACGCGTCAAAAAGCGTAGTCAAGGCCGCCGATGGGGCCGTGGTAGCGGAAGCTGTAGTGGCTTTGGAAGCAGCGTTGGAGGCTGGCTGTTTGCCTGATTGAGCCGTTGCTAGGCCTGCTGGTAAACACAAGGCCGCTACTAACGCGAAAGATGTTGTTTTCATAGAGTGTCAAGATGCCAATGAGCACACCAAGCTACATGTTCGGGTGAACAGCCAAAAGCAACCACCAGATTTTTCGGTGGTGCAAGGGGCTGGCGGCTTTGCCCAGCAGACCTTCGCAAAGCATAGAGTAGGCTACGCAAACGCATTCAGCTACGTGCTGCGGACCCGCTTAAAACCAGCTTTTGTCTTGCTCCGGCAGGCGTTCGTATACCCGGTAGGTGTGTGGGGTGAGCAGCATTTTGGAGGTGGCACCCAACCGAATACGCTGGCCCGTGAACAGCTCCTGAAAGTTGCCTGATTCCAGCTCGCGCATCATAAATTCGTGCGGCTTGTTGCCCAGGTTGAGCACGACCAGCACTTCCGCCGCGTCTTTGTGGCGCACGAAGGCGTAGGTATCCGGGCTGGCATTGGCGGGCAACCGCACGAACTCGCTGCACGGGTCGCCGTTGCGTAGGGCCGGGTGGTTCTTTTTAAGCGTGAGCAGCTTGGTGTAGAACTCCTGGAGTGGGTAGTCGTTCCACGGAATGGTGTCCTTGTCGAAAAAGCGCAGCCGTTTTTTCAGAGCGGCTTCCTGCCCGCTGTACACCATGGGCATGCCGGGCAGAGTGGCTGTGAGCACCGCATACGGCAGGGCGTTTTTGCCGAGGCGCTCGTACTCGGTGCCGTCCCAGCTATTCACATCGTGGGAACTAGTGAAGTGCATCAGATACACCTGAGCCGGGTAGCGGCGGCGCTCATCGGCCAGATACTTATCGAGGTGGGCGGTGGTCTTCTGGCCTTTGGCAATGCTGTCGAGGAGCGTGTGCAGACGCAGACCGTAGGTCATGTCGAAGGCCTTTTCCAGTAGCTTGGTGTTGGGGTCGAATTCGGCTTTGGGAATGAACGTAGGCGGGTACAACTCGTCCCATTCGGCCAGCATGAAAACGGGCTTCACTTTTTGCAGCTGCTGGCGCGTGTCGTTCCAAAAATCGGTGGGCACGAGGCCCGCCACGTCGCAACGGTACCCGTCAATATCGGCCTCACGTAGCCAGAACGCCATGCTCTCGGTCATGTATCGGCGCAGCTCCGGCTTGCTGTAGTCCAGGTCGATAACATCCTGCCAGTCGGCAACGGGCGGGCGGAACTGGCCCTGCTTGGTTTTCGTGAACCACTCGGGGTGCTCTTGGGCAAGTTCACTGTCCCAGGCGGTATGGTTGGCCACCCAATCTAGAATAACGTGCATGCCACGCTTGTGCGCTTCATCCACTAAGTGGCGCAGGTCGGCCATTGTCCCGAACTCTGGGTTTACGGTTCGGTAGTTCTGGATGGAATACTGGCTGCCGAGCGTGCCTTTGCGCTTGAGCTGCCCGATGGGCTGCACCGGCATCAGCCACAGGATGCCTACGCCCATTTGCTGCAAGCGGGGCAAATGCGCCTCGAAGGCCCGAAACGTACCCTCCGGTGTGTACTGCCGAATGTTCACCTCGTAGATGCTGGCATTGCTGGCCCAAGCTGGATGCCGGATGGTGTACGCCGCTGGCACTGCCGGGCCACATTCGGCGGCGGTGCCAGAACCGTTCTGGTTGCAGGAAGTGAGCAGGGCCAGCAAGCCGCTTAGTAAAAGGTAAGGTTTAAGCATAAGAGAATGGTCTTTGTCGGTGCTGGTGAATAAGCTGCCGTACTAAAGAAAAGAGTGCGCAGAGAATAAAGCGCCAACTTGAAACAGGGTACGCTTTACGCAGCCGCTTACCGTAAGGCCACCGCTGGTAGCGGCTGGCCGTACAAGTACCCGACTGTTAAGGCTGGGTATCCGAAGCTTTTCCAACAGGAGGCAAGCCAGCGAAGATGCGGAAATCGGTACCCGTGGTCTTGCGTGCAGGCGCGACTACCACACATGGAAGGGTAGTGGAGCTGATAGGCATGTAACTGAAAGCAGTCTGCATACAATTTTCCCGGTTCTAGTATTCAGCAGTGGCCTCCCTTCTGGAGGTTAGAGCAGAAAAAAGCACATTTTCGTGGTGCTTTTCGCCTATCTGCTGCTGCCCGGAGCACAGCTTCCCCTACGGAAGAAGCTACTACGCAAAGCCAAGCAGATGCTTTAAGCACGAAATCCAGCCAAGCCGAGCTAAACACGCTGGATGTGTATTCTAACCCCACGGTTGAACAGGGTACTGTTCACTTCCACACTCAAAAAGGTGGCAAAGCGCAGGTGCACTTCTACAACCAGCTGGGCGTATTGGTGGCCACGCTCTACAACGCCGAGGTGGAAAGCGGCCGTGACTACTACCTGCCATTTTCAAGAGCGAACATGGAGGACGGTGTGTACTTCTGCCGCCTGATTGTGAACGGGAAGTGCAGAACAAGCGCATGGTGTTCATGCGGTAAGCACACCTGCTACCACAAGCAGCTATCAAGTGAAAAGGCCACCGGGATATTCCTAGTGGCCTTTTTTTGATAGTAGTAGAAGCAGGCTGCTAGCAGTTATCGCAAGCGCCGCAGGAAGCTAAGAATGCGACGTGCTGGCCCGGTTAGGGTCGTAGTGGACGCCGCCAAACCAGTACAGCATCAGCGTACGGGAGTAGCGCAAGCTAAGCGGGGTGAGTAGTATCGAGGCGACGGCCACACTCACGATATACACCCACGTATCAGGGTCGTCGAGAAGGAAATACACCGCGAAACCTACTACCAGCATAATGGCCGTGGAGAAGGCAAAGCTGATGTACATAGCTCCCCAATAAAAGCCGGGCTCCGGTTCGTAGGCTTGTCCGCAAACCGGGCAGGCGGCCGGCATATCAGCAAACTTGGTGATGTTGAATGCCGAATGCGAGAAGAGCGGGCCTTGGTGGCACCGCGGGCAGCGTTGCTGCAGCGCAGCCAGCGTAGAAGAATCAGTTGTTGACATGGCAATTACCAGATAAAAGCATTGGCACAAAGCTAGTATACGGGCGCGCGGTGGGTAAGAGCCATTTGCGGGCTTGTATAGGACAAATCAATTTGTTGAAGCTCAACCGTCAGTCAAGGCGCATGCGTGCCCCGAAATGTATCGGGTGTGAGGCCAGTGTGCTTGCGGAAGTAGCGGCCGAAATAAGAGGCATCTTCGAAACCAAGCGCATCGGCTACTTGGCTTACGGTGGCCGGCGTGTGGCGCAGTAGGCGGCGTGCTTCCACCAACACCCGCTCCTGAATGAAGGCGCTGGCCGTTTTGCTTAAATGCCGACGGCAAAGGGCGTTGAGATGATTAGGCGAAACATGCAGCTGGTCGGCGTAGTACTGCACTTCGCGGTGCACGCGGAAACCCTGGTTGATAAGCGCCCCAAACTCGCGGAGCAACTGCTGAGCATGGCGCGGCTCTTCGGGCTCCGGGGCTGTAGTGCTGGGGAAGTGGCGGGCCGCTAGCTCCAGGCAGATGTGCAGATACGACCGGAACACTTCGTCTTGCTGCGGCGCGGGCGCCGCATCCTCGGCCCACATTCGCTCAATTAGGAAGCGGATTTCCGTTTCCCCCTCGGCCAGGTACAGCACCGGCGGATGCGTGTGGTTGAAAAACGGATAGTCAAACAAACGGGAGCCCGGATAGCGGAATAGGTAGAAATCAGCCTCAAACAGCACCACGTAGCCTTGGGTGTCGTCGGAGAGCTGCCAATGGTGCACTTGCCCCGGCGTCATGAAAAACAAGCTGCCGGGGCGTACCTCGTAGCTCACCAGGTCGATGGTGTGGGTGCCGTGCCCTTGCGTGACGTAGAGCAGCAGGTAGAAGTCGTGGGCGTGGGGCTGGCTCACGCCAGGGAAGTTGGCAACGTGGCGGGCCAGTTGCTCCAGGTACCACGGCCGTTGGGCCCGCCCCTGCGGAAACGACTCCAACGTTAGAACAGGCAGACCAGGAGGCTTCATGGGCAGAAGGAGCAGTGGATAGGGGGCCAGGGGCGCGAAAGGGGCCTCACTCGTCGCCGAAATTACGCAGCCGCTTCTTGCTGAGTTCGTAGCTCACAATGGCCGGCACGTAGAACGTTACGTCGGCCAGCAGCTTGGCCAGGAGGATGCCCCCTCCAAAGCTGCCCGTCCAGCGCGGCAGATAGTACATCAGCGTGGGACGGATAAGCAAGCTGTCCACTACCTCCGCCGGCCCAAACTCCACCGCCAACGCCCGCACGTTGCGCCCGAAGGTGCGCCGTGTATACGGCCGCTGGTGCGCGTGGCAGGCTTGCCGGGCTTGGTGCACATCCTGCCCGAGCAGATAGCCGAAGTACGCCACATTGCCGGCCCAAGTGCCCGCCAGGGCGGCGTTCAAGTGGCTATGCGTTGCATGGAGCGCCACCCAAGCCCCCACCAGCGTTGCCGCCATCGACAGGAGTTCGGCGGGCAGATACCGGCGCAGCCATTCCCGGATTTTCTGTTTCATACGGGCCAGGTGCGAGACACTAGAGAAACCACTATTTTAACCGGCAGCAAGATACCAGCCGGCCGCTCCCCGCGCACGCTCGGCGCTGCTGGGCTTCATTCCGTACGATGCAAGTTCCTTTTACGCCTGTGGTAGTGCTCCTGTTTGCGGTGATAGCGCAAGCGGTATTTGCGGCGGGGCTGCTGGGGCTGGCGCGTACCAACCAGTTGCCCAACCGCTTTTTGGCGCTGCTCATGCTGGCTATAGCCTTGTGGCTGCTTGATGGCTTTTTCCGGGTAGCCAACATCTATGCGCAGAACCCCGACTGGTATTTCGCGCCCATCTACTACTCGTTTGCTTTCGGGCCGCTGCTTTATTTCTACGTCCGTAGCCTCGTCAACCATGCGTTTCAGTGGGAGGCGCGGTACTGGTGGCATTTCGGGCCGGTGCTGGTGCAAGCCGCGTTGTACGGGTGGCTGCGTATGCAAGACTACGACACACGCAACTGGTTTTGGCAGACTATTCACCAGCCCATTACCTACCGGGTCGAGTTCATCGGCACCTGGATTTCACTCACTATCTACCTAGTGCTGAGTTTGCGCCTGCTGCGCCACTACCGCCGCTGGCTGCTCGATAATTTTTCGGAAGCGTCGCAGCTGCGGCTGTTGTGGCTGCGCACCTTGCTGGTGCTGGTGGCCGTGGTGAGCGTGCAGTGGCTGGTGGAACTGGTGCTGCGCGAGTTCTTCGGGCTCTACTACCGCTTCGACTATTCCACGGAGCTACTCGGAGTGGTGGTGTTTCTGATTGGGGTGGTAGGCTTGCGGCAAGCTGATATGCACGCCGTCCGCTTTGTGCCCGAAAACGAGGTGGAGCCGGACCCTTTGCCGGTTGTTGCCACTCCGCAGCCTGCGCTTGTAGCAGCACCAAGCACAATGGAGCCTTCATCGGAAGCATATGCTACCGTGGCCCCAGAGCCCGCACCGTCAGACAAAGAGTATAAAACAGAAGCCCGGAGTATAGCCGCGTCGGACGTGAAGCTGCCCGTTGCTACGGTGGACGCTGCCGTGGTAGCGCGCATCCGGCGGGCCCTGGAAGTAGAGCAACTGTACTTGAACCCCACGCTCACGCTCGCCGAGCTATCGGCCCATACGGGGCTGGCTCCCCGGCTGATATCCTTCACCGTCAACAACGGCTTTGGGCAGCCCTTCAACGACTTGGTGAACAGCTACCGCGTGGCGGAGGTGAAGCGCCGGCTGGCCACGTCGGATGCCCAGCGCCTGACGTTGCTGGGTATTGCCTTCGAGAGTGGCTTCAACTCCAAAACCACCTTCAACCGCATCTTCAAGCAGTTCACCGGCGTAGCCCCCCGGGATTGGGTGGAATAGGAGAGAGTAAGGTTGGATTTTAAACCCGAACAAGGTGGCTACCCTGTTCGGGTTTTCTCGGCACCCGACAGCGCCCACATCATGATATGGGGCGTGCCGATGCAGGATGTGGGGCGTTTTCACTGTTTCGGGCCGTCACCTTTGGGTCATACTTCAACGCAGTATGACTCATATGAAAACGCTCCTGCTCTTGGCCTTTTTGCTGGCCGTTCCAGTTGTTCGCCTTCTGGCCCAACCTTCTGCCGCGCCTGTTTCCGCTTGGCCGGACCACAGCCGCGTGCTACCTGCCAAGCTGCGGCAGGTGCCCGTGGGCCTCACGCTTTGGCACACGCCCAACCCGGTGTTTCCGGAACCCAACCCCGAGCAGCCCGGTGGCTACGTGTGGAAGCACAGCACCCTGCTTCGCTCAGAAGTGGGTGAGCTGGAGGTAGTGGAATGCGGCAGCTTCATCTGGTACAGCGCCGAGGGCTGGAAGGCGAATATGAAAGAAACACCTGCCGAGTTTGCCGAGCTGTTTCGCTGCCCTGACGCCCGCCTCCGCGCCGGCCAGACCTACACCTTCGAAAAAAACTACCGCTTCGCCGACAGTGCCCAGCAGCTCTACGGCGGCGACGCGCTGTGGTACATCCTGGCCAAAGACAAGAATGGGAAGCTTTACAAAGGCACCGGCCTGATAGAAACCGAATCAACTCCCCGCTAACCTCCCTCGAAATTTCACCTCCTCACTTCTTTACTATGAAAACCATCCTCGCCTTTCTGCTTTTGCTGTCGTTGGCATCCTTCCAACCCGCGGCTACCACCTACCAAGCCAACCTAGCAGCCAGCCAACTAACCTGGACCGGCCACGCGGAAGCAGGCACCTGGGCGCCCTCCGGCACCGTGCACTTGCATCATGGCACCTTCGAATATGATGGTCGCACGTTGCGCGCTGCCCGTTTCGAGTTCGATATGACCACCATCAAGCACGAAGACGCCAAGCTAACCGAACACCTGCGGGGCACCGACTTCTTCGACGCCGAAAAGCACCCAACGGCCGTATTTGTGCTGCGCGACGTGAAGGGCGGTGTGGCGGCCGGTCAGCTCACACTCAAAGGCGTAACTAAGCCAGTACAGTTTCCTATAACGCTGGAACGCCAGCCCGACGGCAGCCTGCGCCTCAAAGGCACGGCCACCCTCGACCGGACCCAGTTCGGTATCAACTACAATTCCAGCAGCTTCTTCCAAAACCTGGGCTCCTACGCCATTCGCAACGACTTTCAGCTTGCTTTCGATATAGTGGCCGCGAAGAGGTAGAGCAGTTTGGCGGATGCATCAGGGCAGAAAGCGCACTAGCAAGCAAGTAGTTACAGCAACACGCCATCCACTGCTACAATGCGCTCGGGCAGCGGGGTGTCGCCGAGTAGCTCGCGTAGGTCGATTTCGATGTTGCGGCAGATGGCGGTCATGGGTACATCGTTAAGGCCATTTTCGAACGGGTTTTCGCTGGCGTCGCCGATAGACTCCATGGAAAAGAACACCCACGAAATCAAGATGCTGAACGGCAGTGCCAGCCATACCGCGTCTTCCCCGAACTTGGCCATCTCGCCAACCAAGGCAAACGGCAGCAGAAAGGTGAACAGAGAAACGAAGATGGTACTGAAATGAGCGTACTGCCGCGGAAATGGAAAGCTTTTGATGCGCTCGGCAGCACCCTGCTGCGCGAAGCACTCCACTACCAGCGCCGACAGGCTAGCGTGCTCGAATCCGTCTAGCAGGCCCCGGCTTTTCAGCTCTGCGAGTTGGTTGGCTTGGGCGTGCAGCAGCAGGTTGGGCACATTGGTAGCGCCACAGTCGGTGCAGGCCAGCTCGAACGAAGCCAAAAACGGTTCCAGCGTGCTGTGCATTTCCTCGGCTTGCCGGTGCTGCTGCTGCACCAGTTTCACGTGCAACGACCGGACGGTGGGGTCTTCCTGCCACAGTACCCGGCGGCGCAGCTGAATGCGAAGGGCATTCACCCAGCCTACCTGCCGCAATAGCAACTGCCGCCGCACCCGGCTGATGGCGTCCGGATTATCGTCGTACTGCTGCCGGCCCACTGTGGTGTTTACCAGCGTCGCCCACGACCGGCTCACGTTGGTGATGGCGCCCCAAATGCGGCGAGCTTCCCACAGCCGCTCATAGGAGGAGTTGTTTTTGAAGCCCACGTAAAAGGCCACCGCCGTACCGATAGTGGCTACCGGCAAAAACGGAATGGCCACAAACTTCCAGCCCAACCCCTTGTATGCCGCCAGTACAGCCACACTCAAAAGCGTGAACCATAGGAGCTCGCGCCAGCAGAAGAACAGGATGATGCGCAGCGGAAAGGTTTTGTTGGTGTACATAAGCTACAGTAGAGGTAAGCAAACAGGAAAAACAGCCGGCTTCGGCCCGCAGCTCCCACGCGGTGAAGCAACGGCCGGCAACGAAATCTTGAGGTGCAGCTGATAGCCTGTCGGTTTTCAGGCAAGCACACCGCAGACGCAGTAGGCAAGATATAGGGTTTGTGGTATGTCATTCAAGACGACGGGCAAACAAACCGCGTCGCCAGTCAGTGAGCAGCCGCCAAAAAGGGTATTGCAACGCCCACTAGCCGGGCGGCGTACAGTCGGGTAGCTTTCCATCATCTCCCTAAACCATCTTTGCCATGAACCACAACGATCGTATCGAAGAAACCATCCGCAGCATCTACCACACCTTCGAGCATCCGGGGCAGCACCCAGTCGAGGCCGGCCTTGGCACCATCGACAGTTGGATTGCCGCTCTCGACGGCCTTGGCGGGTCGGCACTCACGGGCATCCAAACCCAACTGCGCACCTTGCGTGGCCACGTAGAGCGCGACGACCGGCCTGCTATTGCGGCCTCGCTGCAACAACTGGGGCAAGAAACCTCCCTGGCCGCCCACGACTTGCATGGCGAAACCGGCGACCATCTGCGCCACCTTGGCCAAACCCTTATCACCGCTGCCGGCAACTTAAAGGTGTCGTGAGAACTGTGTTAAGTTTCTGATAATAAATTAATAGTGTATAAAATTTAGGCTGGCCTTACTCCTCCGGGAGCAAGGCCAGCCTAAATTTTATAGAACCATTGTCAAGCTGGAGCGTGTCAGCGCGTTACCACGCAATGCGCAATTTGTTTTCCAGAGCATTGTTTGAAAGTGCCGACCTCAACATTGAGAAGGCAGGGCAGTAGTAGGAGTGTTCATTTCTTCCAACCCAAACACCATATACTATGTCTTCATCCACCAATCAACTCGATGCTACGTTGCAAGCCCTTGATGGCGGCCTGACTGCTGCTGCTCCAGCTGCTGCCGGCAACATCCAAAGCTGGATTTCCACTTTGAACGGTGCTGGTAGCCCAGCCCTGAGCGCCATTGCTTCCGAGCTAGAAAACCTGCAAACTGCCATTGGCAGCGGCGACAGCAACCAAATCGGGCAGTCGTTGAAGACGCTAGGTGAGCACACCACCAAAGCAGCTCAAAGCGCCACGCCTGATACTAGCGCCAAGCTCCAGCAGCTAGGCCAGACGCTTAGCTCCGCTGCTACTTCGCTGAATGCGTAACGAGCAATTGCAAGCAAAAAAGGCTGCTCCAATCACTGGAGCAGCCTTTTTTGTGTTGTGTCGGAAACCACTACCGGCAACCAGGTAGCTTAAAAGCAATAGCACCTAGGGCCGATAAGGAGCCACGGCAACAAGCTGAGCAGTAAGGAAAAATGTTTTGGCGTTGCCAACCCTGACGCGAGCGAAACAGTAAATACAGGCTCCTTTCTTTCCACCGAACCCCTTTGCTTTATGTCTATTTCGCATTCCGCCAGCGCCGACCAACTCGAAGCATCCCTCCGCATTTTCCGTAGCGGCGACCTAGCCCAAGCCCTTGACCTAGCTCATAAAAACATTGACAGCTGGATTCAAACCCTCCGGGCTTCCGGCGAAACGGCACACGCCACCATCGCCGCCGATTTGGTGCAGCTCAAGGGCTACCTCAACGGCGATGACCCCAATCCTATCAGCGACACGCTCCAAACCTTAGCCGAGCACATCAACATCATCGTTGACAATGCCAATCCTCGCTTCATCAGCTCGCTCGACGAACTTTCCAAAGCCATGACCGACGCCGCCCGCACTCTCCAACACCAGCGCGACGACGAGCAGGAGTAGAGGTGAGGTAGTGAACTAGTGAGATAGTGAAAAAGCGAGTTTGACCTTCTAGCCCCATATTCTGCGTCAACTGCACATGTGGCGCAAGTCGAATAGCAAATTCACCCTTTCACTATCTCACTACTTCACCATCTATTAATACCCAGCTGCTGTATCGTCGCCGCGGGGGTCGGCTCCGCCTTCCAAGCGGCCGTTGGGTAGCACCCGAATCACTTCGACGCGGCCCCACGCATTGCGCGGGTTTAGCTGGTAGCCGCGGGCCCGGAGCGAATCTTGGGCAGCGGGCAGCAATGCCTGGTCTTCCACATCAATATAATCGGGTAGCCACTGGTGATGCAGGCGCGGGGCGGCCACAGCTTGCTGGGCGTTCATGCCGTAGTCTAGAGTGTTCAGGATGGCTTGCACCACGCTGGTGATGATGGTGCTGCCGCCGGGGGTACCCACTACCAAGGCAAGCTTTTGGTTTTTGGTGAGGATAGTGGGCGTCATTGAGGACAGCATGCGCTTGCCTGGTGCAATGGCATTAGCGGCGCCCCCTACTAGGCCGTAGGCGTTGGGCGTGCCGGGCTTGCTGCTGAAATCATCCATTTCGTTGTTTAGCAGAAAGCCTGCGCCTGCCACCACTACTTTGCTGCCATAGCCGCCGTTGAGGGTGGTCGTGCAACTCACGGCGTTGCCGGCTTCATCCACAATATTGTAGTGCGTAGTCTGTTCCGACTCGTAGGCGGGTAGGCCTGGGCCGGCTGTCACCTGCGCACTTGGCGTAGCCCGGTGGGGGAGGATGGTGGTTGAGCGCTGCTGGTTGTAGGGCTTAGCGAGAAGCTGGGTTACGGGCACGCGGCCGAAGTCTGGGTCGCCGAGATAAGTGGCGCGGTCGGCATACACGCGGCGCTCCACTTCCGTAATCCAGTGGGTAGCCTGGGGAGAGTGCCAGCCGGCTGCTGTCAGATCATAAGGCTCCAGCATTTGCAGCGTCTGAAGCAGCGCCACTCCCCCCGAACTGGGTGGCGGAAACGTCAGCACATCGTAGCCGCGGTATTTGCCGTGCAGGGGTGTGCGCCATTTCGGCTGGTAATTGGCAAGGTCTTGCTTGCTGATGAGCCCCTTACCGCGCTGCATTTCCGCCACAATAAGGTCGGCGGTTTGGCCGGTGTAAAAGCCGGCGCGGCCCTGGTCGCGGATGCGGCCGAGAGTGGCAGCCAAGTCGGGGTACTTGATGATGTCACCGGCCTGCCAGGGGCGCGTTAGCGCGTCGGTACGGACGTAGGCGGGCGGCGTGGAAGGATTGTACTTCAGGAAATTCTCCCGCTGGCTGTTAAGGCCATTGGCTTCCTTTTCAGTTAGCTTCATGCCTTGCGCCAAGGTTACTGCGGGTTGCACCACGTCTTTCCAGGAGAGCTTACCTAGCTTTTTGTGTAAGGCTTCCATGCCTGCCACGGTACCCGGAATGCCGGCCGCCAAGTGGCCGAGCGTGCTCAGGTTGGGTATTACGTTGCCCTGCTGATCGAGGTACATATCCCGCGTGGCTGCTGCCGGCGCCGTTTCCCGAAAGTCTAAGGCTCCTTCCGTGCCGTCTTTGCCACGGTACAGCAAGAAGCCGCCGCCCCCAATATTGCCGGCCGTAGGCAGGGCTACCGCCAACGCAAACTGCACGGCCACCGCCGCATCATAGGCATTGCCGCCGCGGCGCAGGATTTCCACCCCCACGCGGGTTGCTTCCGGATGCGCCGATATCACCATGGCCTTGCTGGTTACGGTGGGCGTGCCGGGCGGTATAGGAGCCGCCAGCGTACCTGCGGCAGCACCTGGAGTACTGGTAACGGCCTCGAGGCGCTGCGCCGTAGCGCAGGAGAAGAGGCCAGCCAGGGCCAGTGAAAGGAACCGTTGATGCATAGAGCAGAGGTAGAGGAGCAGAGAAAAGAAGTAACGCCTAACTAGCTGCTAAGTACCGAGTTCAAACGATACTTGCGCCGGAATTGATAAGGATAACGACAATTTCGCTGGAAATTACCACTCCGGTAACTGCCATTCTGCGCACTGTTGCGTTCAGCTAGCACGTTCTTTCGTATCAGTTCCTAACTTACCCGCTCACCCACAACTCCGCTCCCATGGCTTCCGACATGCTCATTCCAGCTCTGAAAACACCTCATCTTCCGTTGGTGCAGCAAGATCCCTGGCTCACGCCCTACGAGCCCGTGTTGCGTCGGCGCCTCGCGCGCCTCAACCAGCGCCTCAACGAAATAAAGGACCAGTGGGGCTCCCTGAGCAAGTTCGCTTCTTCTCACCAGCAACTAGGGCTGAATTACGACTCGCGCCGCCGGGGTTTCTGGTTCCGGGAGTGGGCCCCCGCTGCCCAGGCTTTGTCGCTGATCGGTGACTTCAACGGCTGGGACCGGCAGGCTACGCCGCTTACACGCACGGAAGACGGGGTATGGGAAGTGTTTCTGCCCGACCGAGACTACCAGGACCGCCTTACGCACGGCAGCCGATTCAAGGTGCACGTCCAGACAGCTAAAGGTGGCAAAGACCGGTTGCCCGCCACTCTGCACCGCGCGGTGCAAGACGAGCACACGCATGACTTTGCCGGCCAGCTGTGGCGCCCCGACAAGCAGTTCATCTGGACCGACCAGAAATTTCGCATCCACAACCACGTCAAGGAGCCGCTGATATACGAGGCGCACGTAGGCATGGCCACTGAAGACCAGCGGGTGGGTACCTACCGCGAATTTGCCGACAACATTCTGCCCCGCATTCAGGATGGCGGGTATAACTGCGTGCAGCTGATGGCCGTGATGGAGCACCCGTATTACGGCTCGTTTGGCTACCATGTCGCCAATTTTTTTGCGGCCAGTTCGCGCTTCGGCACGCCCGAAGACCTAAAGTATCTAATCAACGAAGCCCATCAGCGCGGCATAGCGGTGCTGCTGGATATTGTGCACTCGCATGCTGTGAAGAACGAGGCCGAAGGCTTAGCCGATTTCGACGGTTCCGGCGGGCAGTATTTCCACCCCGGTCCGCGCGGCAACCACCCCGGCTGGGATTCCAAACTCTTCGACTATGGCAAGCCCGAGGTACAACGCTTTCTGCTCAGCAACCTGCGCTATTGGCTGGAAGAATACCACTTCGACGGTTTCCGCTTCGATGGGGTAACAAGCATGCTCTACCAACACCACGGCGAGGGTGTAGCCTTCACCGGCTACCAGCAGTATTTCGGCCCGGAAGCCGACGAGGATGCCATTCTGTATCTGCAGCTGGCCACCACGCTGGTACACGAAACCAAGAAAGGCGCCCTGCTGATTGCCGAAGACATGAGCGGCCTCCCCGGCCTGTGCCGGCCTATTGTAGAAGGAGGGGTGGGGTTCGATTATCGCCTCGGCATGGGCATCCCCGACTACTGGATCAAGCTGCTTAAGCACACCCGCGACGAAAACTGGAACCTGCACGATCTGTGGTACACGCTCACCAACCGCCGCGCCGGGGAAAAAACCGTGGCCTACGCCGAAAGCCACGACCAAGCGCTGGTGGGCGACAAAACCCTCTCACATTGGCTGCTTGATAAGGCCATTTATGAGCACATGCACAAAGACGACCCCGATGCAATAACCGACCGGGGAATTGCGCTGCATAAGCTCATTCGGCTGCTTACCTTGAGCTTGGGCGGCGAAGCGTATCTCAACTTTATCGGCAACGAGTTTGGCCATCCGGAATGGGTGGACTTTCCGCGCGAAGGCAACGACTGGAGCTACCACTTCGCCCGCCGGCAATGGAGCCTCGCCGACAACCCCGACTTGAAGTTCAAGCAGCTACTCGCCTTCGACCACGCGCAACTCACCCTAGCGCGCAAAAACCACTTGCTGTCCTTTCCTGCGGCCCACCAGCTCAACATCGACACCGTCAACCAAGTGCTGATTTTCGAGCGGGGCCCGTTGGTGTTTGTCTTCAACTTCCACGTCTCGAACAGCATTCCCGACTACCACTTCTTCGTGCCGAAGTCTGGCCGCTACCGTATCCTGCTCAGCACCGATGCACCCGAATTTGGCGGCCACAACCGCGTGGACACGTCCCTTACCTACGAGACGTTTGATGAAGAGGGCTTGGAGAAACTGAGCCTTTACGTCACCAATCGTACAGCCCTGGTACTGACGCGCATAGGGTAAAAGCGAGATGGGCATTGGCCACTGTTTAGCCCAAATGAGTCTGCTAAACCGTGGCCAGTGCACAAAGCTAAACTTCAAAAAGGCTATGAAAATCGACAGCAAAAAAACAATAACCGAGAAGCAAGGCTACGAAGCCATGCTATATATGCTCAAATATTACTGGGAGTTGACTGGCTCAAATGATTTAACAGATATACTGAGCGGAGGCGAATATATTAAAGCAGACACCCCAGCAGACAGCGCCTTCTGGGAATACTGGTTGGAGGCCATTAACAAAGTGGAAAGAGAAGGGCCGCTTAGGAAACAATTTATTTAAAGCAGTGGGCTTCGAATCTTCCCCTACTTCAATTTCCTGCTTGCTTCAGCCCCTTCCAGCACTTCGTTGATACGGCGGATACGGGCTTCGGGCTTTTTGGCTCGCTCCACCCACTGCACGTACTCGCGACGGTGCGGGTAGGCAAGCTGGTCGAACTTGGCACGTAGGCCGGTCCGCTCGAGGGCACGAACTAGGTCTTCGGGTATGGTGAAGCCAGGCTCGTCGGTGTCCAGCGCCATGGTCACGTGCACCGAGAGGCCCCATGTCTTGCCGATGGTATTGCGCAGTTGCTTATTTACGGGCAGAATATAGAGTCCGTCCTCGTCGAGCACTAAAGACAGCCGAAACGGAAAGCCGTCGAGGGTACCGCGGACGTGCACTGGAGCCCGCTGGCCGAACACTTCCGGCACATTGAAAGGAACGAAAAGAAACACACCCCCGTCGCTGGGGTGCAACTCTAATTCGGCATCGAAAACCTGTTCCTGAGAATCAGCCATAGAAAAACGCAAAGGGTAATGCGCTATGTGTTGCGCGCTGCAAAGGTAGCACCTACCTATAGTTTGAAACGAAAATACCTATACAAGCCAATTGCCGCTCCTCCATGAAGAAAGAAGCGGCAATTAGGTAAAAGTAGCTTTCTGGTTTCCTGTCGTTACGATACTTCCCGCAGTGCCGACAGAATGGTTTCGGCCAGCAGGTCGGGCTCCTGATTGGCGGCGCGACTCAGGCGCCGTACGCGCTGCGGAGCCACATCGTGCATCTCTATCACGCGCAACGCAAGGTCGGCGGTAGCTGTCAGCACCAGATCGGCGCGGCGTAGCGCAATGCGCTCCAGCTCCGTCACCCAACCCCGATCGGCGGGGGTATTGCGCTCTTGGGCTAGGCTGTACACGTGCAGCACAAGCGGCTTCCCCGTGAGCTGCCGAATTTCCATGCCGGCCAGCCACGACTGCCAGTCGGAAGCATAAATCACAGAGAAATCCTGGCTGGAAGCCAGCCGAGTAGCCAACCGGGCGTACTGAATCACCCGAAAATTGAGGCTAGCATCGTCCGTTGGTAGCTGCTGCAAAGCCGCCATGGCTACATCCAGAATGGAATGGTGCACTGGTAGCTCTGTCCGCCAAGTGGAAGGCACTGCCTCTAGCTCCGCTATGTTTTTGGACGAAAAACTTGGTGTGTCCGTGGACTCCGCTGCTTCCTCACCGGCAAATGCGCTGGCATCAGGCTGTGCTGGGGCATCATCAAACGCTAGGTCGGCGGCTTCGCCTACTCCGATTTCACTAGCCGCGGCCTCCTCAACGGTGCCGAAGTCAGCAGATGGTGCCTCGTACGGCATGTCCGCCTGCTCGCTTGAGCGGCCGATGTATGGGGCTGCCGGCACGCCAGCCGAATCTTCCTGGCTGAGGGTGGCGCCCAAGTAGGGCGCGGCGGGCCACTGTATTGTTTGTGACCGGTCTGACTCGTATAATGACTCTACCAGTACCAGCTCCTCAGCGGTGAGGTTGCCTAGTCCGGTGGTTTGAACTAGGCTGGAAAGCCGCATGGGTTCCGAGAGGCGCGGCAACAGAAGTGTTAGGTCGGCACGGGGGGCTAGGGCTTGAAGTAGGGTAGAGGTTGGGGGTACTACGTCGGTGGGTACATCGGGTGCATCCCAGCCCAATAATAGTACTTTCAGTGGGGTAGTTTTCATGAGCGGCGGCAAAGGAGAGCGGTAATTCCCAAAAAAATTGCACTGATAGGGCCGCCAGGGCAATTATAGGGAATGATGGTCAATGTTAGGCAAAATTCGTGGGATTCATTTTTACCTTTACAGGCTTAACAGAGGCAGTTTCCGGCGCGTCCGGCATTCACTTAGCTTCTCGGTTTCTACCCTCCGCACCCGCGTACCTCCTATGAACGAAGATAATTTCCAGGGCCAAAACTACATGGTAAACGACCTGGCCGCCAAAGCGAAACAGGAGTTTTTTCCAGGCCAGGTGGTTGCCAGTCAGCAAGAAGGCACCGATTTTCTTTTTCGCTGCGACAATGATGTGCAGCTGCGGGTTGAGGTGATTACCGATAAAGTATTGCGGTTTCGGTTTGCCACGGAAGCGGGTTTTGCGCCTGATTTCAGCTATGCATTTCCCGAGGGCGTGCCCACTCGCCAAACCCCTGTTTTTTTGGAGTTTCGCGAAAAAACCGACCACTACCGCATTACCACCGACCGCCTGATCTGCACCGTGTCCAAAGAAGGCCTGCGCACCCGGGTGCTCAACCGCTCGGGCGTGATACTCATGCAGGACGACAAAGGCTTTCATTGGGAGTACGACTACGATTCCGGCAACGACATCGTGAAGATGAGCAAGCAGGTGCAAAGTGGCGTCTGCTACTACGGCCTCGGCGACAAACCCGACAACATGAACCTGCGCGGCCGGCGCTTCACCAACTGGGGCACCGATACCTACGGCTACGTGAAAGGCACCGATCCGCTCTACAAGAATATTCCGTTCTACATCGAGCTGCAGCAGCGCTTGGCGCACGGTATCTTCTTCGACAACTCGTTCCGCTCGAACTTCGACTTTGCTGCCGAGCGTGCCGATGTGACCAGCTTCTGGGCGCAGGGCGGCGAGATGAACTACTACTTCATCTACGGGCCCTCGTTGATGGAAGTCACGCAGGAGTACACCCGCCTGACGTGCCCGCCCGAAATGCCGCCGCTCTGGGCGCTGGGCTACCACCAATGCAAGTGGAGCTACTACCCTGAGAGCAACGTGAAAGCCATTGCGCAGGGCTTCCGCGACCGGCAGATTCCCTGCGACGCCCTCTACCTCGATATCGACTACATGGACGGGTACCGGTGCTTCACGTGGAGCCCGCAGCATTTCCCGGAGCCTAAGCGCATGGTGCAGGAGTTGGCCGCCGATGGCTTCAAAACCATCGTCATCATCGACCCCGGCATCAAGATTGACCCCAACTACAGCGTCTATACCGAAGCCCTAGCCAACGACTACTTCTGCCGCCGCGGCGACGGTCCGCTGATGAAAGGGTCAGTATGGCCCGGCCTCTGCAACTTCCCCGACTACACCCGCCCCGAAGTGCGCGAGTGGTGGGCGGGCCTCTTCAAAGGCTTGATTCAGGAAGATGGCGTGAAGGGCGTTTGGAACGACATGAACGAGCCGGCCGTGTTCGAAAAAGGCACCTTCCCCGACGATGTACGTTTCCACTACGAAGGTCATCCGGCGTCGCATAAGAAGGCACATAACGTGTACGGCATGCAAATGGCGCGGGCCACGGCGGCCGGCGTCAAGCAATTCAGCTACCCCAATCGGCCTTTCAGCATTACGCGCAGCACCTACGCTGGTGGGCAGCGCTATTCTTCCGCCTGGACCGGCGACAACATTGCGTCGTGGGAACACCTCTGGCTAGCCAACATTCAGTGCCAGCGGCTGAGTATTTCCGGGTTCAGCTTTATCGGCTCCGACATTGGGGGCTTCATCGATACTCCCGACGCAGAGCTGTATGTGCGTTGGGTGGCACTAGGCGCCTTCCATCCGTTTTTCCGCACCCACAGTTCCGGCGACCACGGCGACCAGGAGCCCTGGTCGTTTGGGGAGGAAGCTGCCGAGTTGGCGAAAGGCTTCATCGAACTGCGCTACCGGCTGCTGCCGTACATGTACACCACGTTCTGGCAGTATGTGCAGCAGGGTACTCCGATGCTGCGCCCCCTGCCTTTCCTCGACCAGAACGACACAGAAACCTACCTGCGCATGGCCGAGTTCAGCCTCGGCGACCATCTGCTGGTGTGCCCCATCACGCAGGCCGGCGTAGATGGCCGCTGGATGTATCTGCCTCGCGGCGACTGGTTCTACTACTACACCGACGAGCCCAAAACCGGCGGGGCTGAAGTGTGGGCCACGGCCGGCCTCGACCGGATTCCCTTGTTTGTTCGGGCGGGCGCAGTTATTCCGTTTTATCCGGTGCAGCAGTATGTAGGCCAGCTGACTATTGAAGAGGTGACGTTGCACGTCTACTACAAAGCCGGCGAGCAAGCCAGCGTCCTCTACGACGACGGGGGCGAAGGCTACGGCTACGTGGAAGGCCACAGCACGACGCGCCGCTTCACGGTAGTTGGTAGCGACAAAGGGCTTTTGCTGCAGCAAGCTATTGAAGGCGATTATCAGCCGAGCTTCAAGCAGTACCGTGTGGTGCTGCACGGCCTGCCTTTCGGTGCTACCACCTTCAGCATTGATGGGGAACTGGCAGAGCTGGAGGAGGCAACGCTGGAAACTGGTTTGACCCTTCCGAACGTGGTAGTGGCAGCCAACTTCGGCGAACTGGTAGTTGGCTAAGCCTATAGCGTAGCACCACGCGCTACCTGCAAACGGACTGGTCCTTGGGTGAAACCACTTGAGGCTTCAGGAGGGCTTATTGTTTTGCGTGCCAAACGATAGGGGTATAGTCATCATCATATAAAACTTCTGCTTGCAACTCGCATCTTGGTTTTCTACGAAAGGCCTTGCCAATAAGCCCTATCATATTGCCGCGGCGGTATTGGTAGTGGCGCTCGGTGCCCTGTTCTATTGGCCTTATCTCTCCCGGATGCCATCCGGCTACCATTCCTGGGCGCAGGGCGACCGGCTGGCACTGGCTATCAACTTTTACGACTATGGCTTCAACTTCTGGAAGCCCCGTACCTCCGATATTGGGTCTATTGGCGGCGTAACTGGGGTTGAATTTCCCTTGCAGGCGTATATGGCGGCTGTAGGCGGGTTGCTGTTTGGTCGCTCTTCTATCAATACCGTGTTTCGGGTGTTGGATGTAAGCGTCACGCTACTTGGGTTCTTTTATTTATTTCGGCTAATATTCGAGCGTACCAACCATTTTGTGGCGGCGCTAGTACCTGCGTGCTTTTTACTGTCGTCCGCCTCGTTTGTTTTCTACGCCGGCAACTACCTGCCCGACCCGTTTAGCTTGTCTCTGAGCTTCGTCGGCTACTATTACTGGCTGCGTTTCTTCGACGAGCGTCACTTTCGCCACCTAGCAGTAGGCATTGTGGTGCTGACGTTGGCCAGTTTGATTAAAACCACTACGGCGTTATTTCTGATTAGCGCTATGGCCATCGTCATCGGGTGGTGCTACTTCCAGCCGGAACTATTGACGCGGCGCCAGAAGATGTGGTTTGTGGCCCTAGCGGCAAGCAGTGTAAGCGCAATTGCAGGGTTCTTTTACCACAACCAGCAACTCAACACCTACCACCAAGCGACCTTATTCCTGAGCGAGCTTCGGCCTATTACCGACAGCGACATGTTTCACCACACGTGGCGGGCACTGAAAGGGTACGTCGGAACCGAATCCGCTACGCGCACTCAGCAGCGCGTAATATGGGCTTGCGTGGCGCTGTTTCTGGTTTTCCTGTTGCCTAACCTGCGCCGCCGCTTACCGCTGGTACTGCTGGTGGGAGCCGCCGTGCCCATTGCCTATGCTTTCTTCTGGCAAATGGGGTCGCAGCTTATTGTTCATGACTATTACACTATCTGCTCGTTTGCTCCCTTGGCAGTTCTACTGCTGTTGCTGGCTTTGCTGAACCTGGGCAGCTACCGCGGCTGGTACAAGTGGGCTACCAGCATTGGGTTAGCCGCTCTCTCCATTCTGATGGTGCGCGACGGCTACCAGCGGCTACACAAGCGCATGGCCGAACAGGACTATGCCTGGCTGCAAGGCAGCAGCCAACAGCTAACCGAGCACGGTATTGCACCCACCACGAACATCTATGTACTCGGGGACCCTGCCCCCAACACCAGCTTGGTATGCGCCGATCGGCGGGGGCTGGTATGGAGCGAGGTAGCCGGTATGTCGCCCGATCTTATGGCCAACCTAATGGCACGCCACAACATCGAGTATGTGGTGATGCACCACGCAGTGTATCACGATAGTCTCGCGACGCAGCACGCGGCCTGGAACGAGGTATTTGCGCCGGTAATGAAGACGCCGTTCGTAGTGATGCGGCTGCGCAATATGAATCGGCCTTGGTGATGCGTAGTAGGACCCATTCTTCTATCTGGCTTATGAAAAGCTACTTGCTGCTAGCAGCAACTCTCGTTGTAGCTGGTGGCTGCTCTCCCCGAGAAGGCCGCTCCGATGTGGGCGAGTACTTGGTGATGCAAACCGATTTCGAGGCGCCAACTCGTGCCCTGCCCGATTCCATAGTCCACTCGCTCACATCCAATCAGGCGCATTCTGGCACCGCTGCTCTGTTGCTTGACTGGTCGCACAAATCTTCGGGTACCTACAGCGTGCCGTTGGGCAGCCTGTTCCGGACCCGGCCCCGCAAATTGCACTTCAGCACTTGGGCCTGGGTGAAACAGTACGAGGACGATGCCACCGTGACCATAGCCGTATCGGCGCCCAACGATGCAAACAGCATCGTGGCCCAAAAGACCCTCTATCTAGCCGATAACGGGCCGTATGAGCAGTGGAAGGAAGTAGCTGTTGACTTCGACTTGCCTAGCACTATCAGTCAGGCCAGCCACCTGATGATCTACGCGCGCCACAACGCCGCCACCGAGCCGGTGTATATAGATGACTGGAGGATATTCGAGATACGCTAGATATTGAAGCTGATACTTGCCTTATAGCCGGGCGTTGCCACCTAACCAAGAAGTCCCGGCTGCTAGGCCAGGACTTCTTGGTTAGGTGGCATTAAGTGGAATGAGCATTCTTGAACTAGCAATCAACCCACAAGCACAGTAGGCTTAGAAGTTGTAAGCTACGCCGCCCGATACACCCGTCGACTTTCCTACGTTGCGACCCGCTACGTACGTGTTCACACCAACTGTCAAGCCAAAGCCCTTAGCCAGCGGGCGGAAGGCACTGGCTCCCAGGCGCACAAAATTAACGCGGGTAGCAGGAAAGAAACCGGTGAAACCTGGCTGCAAAATGTCAGTGCCATCCTTGTCGGAATGCTGAAAAGAAGCCAACGCATCCACGTATAGCTTTGGTCCCGCATACCCCACTTTGGTTTCAGCCACGAAGGCATTTGGCGCGCTGTTGTCGCGCACACTGTAGCCAGCCTGGCCCGTGAAAAATACGCCTGATACGGTCTTGAGGTGAGCTACCCCCGACACAGTTGCTTTCTTGGCATGGTTGCCGATGGCAATAATATAGCCTAAGCCTGTTTCCGACTTATAGTCGCTCACGGGCGTGCTGGCACTAAGTACAGCCAGTATATCGAGCACGTTGGTGCCTAGCTCCCGGCTTAGAACCTTGCCTTTCAGTAACACCGTCAGGTCCTGCAATCCAGCGCGGCGGTTGGTGTAATTCTGCGCTTTTATCACCTGCTCGTCAGCATTGCCCTTCGACTCGATATAAGGAAGGCTCACTACTGCCTCCAACTTGTCGCTGATACCATAGCTACCGTAGAGGTTGACAGAGCTAACGCGCACCTCTTCGAAAATCGGGACCTTATCGATTTTGGCTGGAGCAAGGTACACGCTGGAATACCGCTCTACCGTACCTGAAACTACCACCGAGCCGTGGCCTTTGCCCGCCATGAAACCACTAACTAAGCTCTGTGCATTAGCCACTGATAGTCCGCTCAAGCTGGAGAGTGAAAATAGAAGTAGAGACCGGTAGATGTTTTGCATAAAAAGAAGATTTAAAAACAAGTTTACACGAACAACTCTGAAGATTATTCAAATATAATACCTTCGTAGACTTGTTTGTGATTTCAATGTTTAACTTAGTTGAGCTACGAAATGTAGTTGTGGGTTGGATTTGCTTGTGCTCCAATCCGAAGGTGGCTTATTTTCGTTTGTAACGCAGTTTTGGTGTTCGAAATCCTTGCAATAGGTTGATAAGATTTTAGTTAATTTTCAGTTTAACAACACATTAAGTATGAAAAAAATACTACCCAATTGGTGCGGCATTTTTTTGCTCAGTGCTTTAACGCTCGCTGGATGCGACAAAGAAGAAGAAGTTGACCCTACAATTGCTAGCATTGCGGTTTCAAATCCAGACTTTCAAGTGCTGGAAGATGCGGCTATTCGAGGGGGTGTTGCGGGAGTGTTATCTAATAAAAATCCTAACGACCCAACTGCGCAGGGTAATTTTACTGTTTTTGCACCAAACAATGCTGCCTTCGCTCGTTTGGGCCTTAATTCGGCTGCTGATTTGCTGAATTTGCAGAAGAATTTTCTAACGAACACGCTGCTCTACCATGTGGCCAACGGCACTATTGCTGGCGGTTCCTTACAGATGGGCTCGACCTCAGCCTCAGCGCTTGTTATTCCAGCGGTACCTGCCACGGCTACTACGCCAGCCACGCCGGCTATTCCTATTACGCGCCGCATCATTCGTAGAGGCGGCGACTCGTACGTAAACGGCTCCCGCATCCTGACTACTGATGTGCTTGCTGACAACGGCACTATTCACGTCATCGACAAGGTGTTGCTGGCTACAGGTGGCAACGTGGTGCAATCGGCTCAGGCACTAGAATCATCGTCGGTGTTTACCAGCCCAGAGCTAACGTTCTTGGTAGAAGCAGTGAAGTATTGTGGTCTAGTGTCTTTGCTTTCGGATACACAGGGGCTCACGGTATTCGCTCCCACAGATCAGGCCTTTAAAAATCTGGGCGCTGACCTGGGAGTACCCCTGAATGTTCCCGCCGATATTCGCAAACTGCCCAAAGATGTAGTAACGGCTGTTCTGGCTACGCACGTCCTAGCCACGGGTGCCAAATTCACGCCCGAATTGCCCGACAACACTACAGTTAGCTCGTTCGGGGGCGCGCCATTGCAACTAGGAGTTTTCAGTAACGGAGTACTCACCGTGAAAGGGGCCAACAATGCTACCCCTGCCAACATGGTGATTCCAGACGTGCAGGCTACCAACGGGATTGTGCACGTTATTGACCGGGTGCTGCGTCCCTAATTCGTGTACAGACATTGATCAGCTAGGGTAGTTATTCTGTCGCCTTTTTACCCACTTCCAACGAATTACACGGCCGGGCCAGCCACGCAATAACGTACTTGCAGCATATATATGATTCAGCCCATCTACTCGCCGAGCAGATGGGCTGGATTGCAACCGACCCGTCCTTACACAAGCTCTCGTATCTTTTCTTTCATCATGAAAAAGTTGGTTTCCAGTTTCCTACGAAGCTGGGTAGTGCTGATACTGATCAGCTTAGCTATTCGTACTGAGGTGCAGGCTCAGGCACCCGCTGCTAAGCGCTACTCGCTAGAAGGGCAGTGGAGAGGTGCCTTGACTGTGCCGGGTGGAAGCCTGCCAATGATGATTACGGTAACAGAGCTAGCTGATGGCAACCGGTTTGCTGTGCTGGATGTGCCTATGCAGCGCGTTAACCGGGAGCCGATGACGGTAACCCCACGCGGCGATACGCTTACCTTCGAAGCCGAGCAGGCTGGCTGCCGCTTCGTGGGCCGCCGCTCGCCTGATGGGCAGCAGCTATTGGGCGTATGGCAGCAAACAGGCTATGCAACGCCCCTGACTCTATTGTTTGTGCCGCCAGCCACGACGGCGGCGCCCAAAACCTTTAAGTTTCCGCCCCCTTACCGCGTCGAGGAAGTGAGCGTACCGAATGCCAACGACCATTTGCGCTTGGGAGGAACACTCACGATACCAGCCGGTGAAGGACCGTTTCCGGCAGTAGTACTGCTCTCCGATATGGACACCCAAACCCGTGATGCAGTGTATGGCAATTATGCCTTAGCAGGTGGTTTGGCCGACTTTCTTACTCGCCGCGGTATTGCGGTGCTGCGCCTCGACGACCGGGGTATCGGAGAATCGGGAGGGGATTCGACAACCGTAACGACTGTTGAACGAGTGCGTGACGCACAGGCTGCATTGGCTTTTTTGCGAACCCGGCCGCTGCTCGACATTGCGCACATTGGTGTGGTAGGGCATGGTGAGGGAGGAAATATTGCACTGCTGGCGGCTGCCCAACCATTGCCGCCCGCTTTTGTGGTAACGCTGGCAGCAGCGGGCATGCCGGGCCGCGAAGTGCTGGCCGAGCAGCGGCCTTCTCTGTTGCTTCGCTCTGGTACTGCCGACACGGCACTATTGAGTTTGGCCCGCCGCCAAGAGCAAGCCCGTGAAGCCGCCCGCCTTCAGGCCGACAAACTGCGTGCGTCCGGTTCCAATGTCGCCCAGGTGGAAACCTACCTCGAGCAGCAGCGGATGCGCCAGAAAGCAGAAGACCGCAAGCGCATCGATGCGTTGCGTAAGCGCCGCCGCGCCATGCTCGAAATCGTGCGACAGACCACCGACAACAACCAAGCGCAGGCTATTGTAGCCAACATGATTCAGCAGGACAACCCCAACATGCGGTTGGGATTGGTGCAGGTGGCAGCGGCCCGCCTGACTTCGCCGTGGTACCGAAATTACCTCAGCTTCGACCCACTGGCCTCCCTTGCCAACGTACGCAACCCCGTGCTCCTATTGCACGGTACCGGCGACGACATGGCCGAGGCGCAAGCTAATTTGGATTTGCTGACCAAAGGCCTGAAGGCAAACAAGCAAGTGGCAGTGCAGAAGCTGGACGGCATCAACCACCTTTTTCAAGCCCCCACCACTGAGTGGCCCCTGATCAACGGCGAGCCTCGGCCTGTAGTGGCACCCGCAGCCCTCGAAGAAATTCAAAGCTGGATTAAAGACCAAGTTAAAAAGTAAGCCAGCGGAAAGCACAGCTTGGCCAACCAACAGCCAGCAAAGTAGAGCAATAACAACCCCAGGCCCCAGGGCCGGATCTGTATGATCCAGCCCTGGGGCCTGGGGTTGTTTATAGAGGCCTCGTATCCAGCAAAGTGGAGGAGCCACTACGTAGCCAGGTCGCTGCGTATAGGTTGCTGGTCTTCGCTGATACAGAACGGGCTACACTCGGTCCCGTAAATACTGGTATACCTCTGGGTTGCTAAGCAGCGTGCCGTGGTGGAGCTTCGGGAATACGCGGGTGCTGATTTGCTGTTCGGGGGGAAGCGCCGGGTCTCCGAAGACGCGCCCTAGCGCACTGCCGGCGCCCACAAGGCCGTCGCCAAAGTAGTCGTGGAGGGCCGAGTTGGCGGACTTCAGCAGAGAACCCACCAGCACGTGGTAGCGGACGCGGGGTAGGGGCGGCACCAACGTGCGGGGCGGAAACAAATCGTTGGCGTGTGGGTCTTGCCAATCTTCATCAACCAGGATGGCATGCCGCAAATCCTTGATGCCGTTGCTGCGCTTGTCGATGAGGCCACTGATGAAGCGCGTGGGCCGCAGGTTGATTTTGCGCAGCACCACCGATGTAAAATGGCTGTTCTGTTCTAGAAAAGAACCATCATTGGGCACCCCAATCAGAAATACGTCGCGCAGGTGAGCTAGCCAATTGCTGGTTTCTGCTGTAGAGTCCGTGTCCGCAATGGAGCTGCTGGCACCCTGACGGCGGGCAGCATAGTAGCCTGCGCTTCGGGCAACAAGGCCGCCCATGCTATGCCCGACCAGTATCAGTTCACCGATGGCCGCAGGGAAAGCACTCAACAAGGTGGTCAGGAGAGCGTCAAGCAACTGGCCGTTTTCGGAAATGTGCAGGCCGGTGTTGTAGCGGATATAAAGGCAATGAGCGTCGGTGTCTTGCTGGAGGCGTGGGCCATAGCGCAAGCCCTCTGGCGTGCCTGCCTGCCAGATAACCTCGTCGCCCATCAATCCGTGCAGGAATACCACCGTTTTGCGTGGGCGCCCTTCCGCAGTAGGCTGCAAGCGTAGGGAAGCCACGGGCACATCGGCGGCGTGTCGGCGGAAACTCATTTGGATGGCTCGCCGGTCGTTGCGCTCGGCGAGTTGGTCGCCGAAGGCTCCGTTGAGAACAGGCAGGGTGAAGTGCTGGTTGCGTTGTCCGACCCGGTAGAGGTAGCCAGCCGTATTGAAGGGCGCCACGGCAACCCGGCCAACAGCCGCTACAGTCCGTTGCCAGCGCGAAGGCTGTTTGTCGGGTTGGGAGGCAGGTTGCGAATCGTGAGGCAGCAGATCGTCGGTCACGGTGGTGGAGGTTGGGCGGCGGTAAACAGGGCCTGCTCTACCAAGTATATGAAAAATAAACGGGGTAGTTCCAGAGCAGAGGTACTACAAACCAGAATGCTAGTTAGTTGCCGGAGTAATACGACAGCCAAGAGCAAACCGCGTACAGCTAGCCGCGCACCCGCCGAGAAGAACCGTATCTGCAGTACATAAAAAAACACTCCCGCCGCTGGCAGGGCCAACAACGGGAGTGATAACAATGCCAGCTAGTTGCCGCAATGGGGTAGCAACTCCGTGTAGAGTTAAGGAATCAGTAACTTATGCGTTAGTGCGCCTTCTGGTGTATTCAGATGCAGCAGATACACGCCAGCGGGTAGGCCTTGTAATTCCAGTGGCCGACCGGAAGCCAAGCCAGCTGGAGCCGCCGCCGCCGTCCGCACCACGCGGCCGGTAGCATCTGTAACGCTATACGGAGCCGTAGCTACGCCTGGCCGGCTAGGCGAGGCCAATTGAAACTTGCCAGACACACTTGGGTTGGGGTATACAGTTAGAGCAGCGGCCAAAGCAGGATTTTGAGTGGAAGCCACAGTGCCCGTCATCACAAGATCGTCTACAGAAAGGGTAGTGCCAACAGTGCGAACTGTGGCTGTGCCTGAAACAAGAACAATATGGATGGAGTCTGGAATTGCGGAAGAAGTGTACGCCAAGGGGATGTTAGCCAAGGTATACGTGGCTGCGGGTGGTATGCGTAGCTCACCAGTCGCAATGGTTTGTACGGTGCCGCCTACCGTGCGCGTCAGCGCAACAATGGCGTAGGCCAAATCAGCCGCCGCGTTAGTTCCCGTTAGTTTGTAATAAAACTGCATGTTGGCAGCGCGCGTCGTGAATGGCAGTCCACCAATATTGCTAATGTCTCGCGAGTTGATGACCCCAAGAACATCCGCGAAGTTTGCGCTGCCTAGTAATACGCCTCCGGGTATTGGACCGTAGGAGCTTAGGAAAGGGTCTGATTTTGATTCCATCTTCGCAGCAAACGCCCCTGTACGGCTGGTCGCATCTTTTGAAGTGGTAACTGTATTGTAGAGTAGGCCGAAAGGGGAACCCTCAATTCCTTCGTCTACGGTGGTCCAATCTTGGGGCACTTCAAGCCTAGTGCGGTTCACCCACGTGTCGAAGGTGCCGTTGGGTATGGCTTGTGCCGAGGCGGATGTGGGCACGAGCAAAGCAAGGGCAGCGGCCAGTTTACGTAAAGTTGCTTTCATGGATACGGGAAATGAAAACTGATTGAAAAGGAAGTGTGCTCAACCTCATAGAGGAAGTAGCAACGCATTTGGTTGTACTAAGGAAAGAATAATCTAGTTAATTATAGGAATAACTAAGTGCGAACAGAGGTACGCTATTGTTTGGATGCGTGCGGAGTACCGTTTGTGAGCCCCAGAACTATGCCCGCTCCAAACCCGGTTAGGAGGCCGCCCAAGTGAGCCGCATTATCAACAGCAGACCCTTGCAACCCACCTACTAAGCTGCCAAGCGCGAAGTAAAGCAGCAAGCCGATGATACCGGCCCGTTCTTGCCGCGTGGTAAAGTGCGTGCGCACTAGCAGCAGCGCCAGCAGCAATCCGTACAACCCAAAAATAGCCCCTGAGGCTCCCACCGAATTGATGCCGCCCGTATGCCACCACCAGCTAGTGAGGCTGCCACCCACCCCACTCAACAGGTATATAAGCAGCCAAGGCCAACGACCCACTTTCTCTTCTGCCAACACGCCCAACAGCAGCAGTGCACTCAG
Source organism: Hymenobacter tibetensis (assembly GCF_022827545.1). Lineage (NCBI taxonomy): Bacteria > Pseudomonadati > Bacteroidota > Cytophagia > Cytophagales > Hymenobacteraceae > Hymenobacter > Hymenobacter tibetensis. The sequence continues at coordinate 4,157,500 of NZ_CP094669.1, read as the reverse complement.
GTTGAGCAACAAGTGCGCCGGGCCGCCGTGCAAAAACATGCTGGTGAATAGCCGCCAGGGCTGGGTCGGCACGAGAGGAGAGTAGTTGGAGCCCCACGCTATAAGGTCTGCCCCGGCGGGAGACACTAGATTTATTCCTGTCAAGCCCATCAGCAGAAAAACCAGCAAGTTGGCTAGCAGCAACAAAGGCGTGGTGAAGTAGCCCGCCCGTGGCCATAGCATGCCAGCTAGCAACTTTTTCAGTCGTTGAAATCCGCTGCCTGAAGCAGCAGGGGCAGCAACAGGCGGGGCAGTAGGAACTGGCAGCTCCGCTGGAATCAGGCCGCGGCGCTGTAGCTCCCGCACGGCGGCGTCGGCAACGGCCAGGGAGTAGCTTGCGCCATGCTGCGCCAGATACAGGAGCTCCGCATCGGTTTTCTCTTCAAAAGGCATGAGGCCATCAACTAAACGAACAGGAACGGCAAGGTAGCCCTGGAACTTCAGGTTGAACTCGAATAGGAGCTGAAGTGCCGTTCCCACGCCAACCGGTTTCGTTGGCTGGCGAGTTTAGTGTAACCGGTAGTAGCCCCGGGTGTTTTTTGTGCCGGGTCAACTACCGATGCGTTGCTTCAGACGCGTTTGTAGCGGGGTGGCGGCGGTGGAAAGAATTTGGCCCGCTGCAGACGGTCGTTCCACTTTTGGCGGCTAAGAAACGATTCGCTGATGTGCGCCGCGGAGTCACTGAGGCTGATAATGTCGGGGTCGAGAATGGACTGCTTGTTTTGAAAGTGCCGATTGATTTCCTGCAAGGTTTCAATGCGCAGATAGGCCGCGCCGCGCATCACGTTCATGCGTTCAGCCAGAACGGGCGTCAGGCCGTGGTCGTAGACCAAGGCTTTCGTAAGGCGGCGCCACTCTTCGATAACCACGGTGGCTTGGCTGGCCATTGCCCTATTGGCGTTAGGCTTTTGCAGCCAGTCGAGCAGGTAAACAGATTGATTTTCGGCGTTCCAGTAGCGTGTCGCCAACAGCTTGTACTTGCGCGTGGCCGTGGTGTCTTCGGTGCGTTGGGTGGGAGAGAGCTGGCGCATTTCCTGCGCAATCTGGGTGCGGGTAAGCGAGTCGAAGGCGGGAATACGTAGAATCTCCACCGATTTTAGCTCAATGGGGCCTTCCTGTTCTTGTTGGGCCGCTAGGTCCTGGGCGGCTTTTGCTTTCGTGTTGTTCCAGTACAGAACGCCCCCAATCAGCAGCACCGCTAGCAGAGTTATCCACGGCGCCGGGCGTTGCCAGAAGCTGGGTTCGTGTTCTTCTTCGTACGGCAGGATATAGGTTTCGCGGGGTAGTGGCGCGGGTGCGGGTGGGTCGGGACTGATGCTGCGGCGGCGCAGTTCGCGCCGGGCGGCCGTCACAAGGTCGGCGTGGTAAAGCTCGGGATGCTGCGCTAAAAACAGCAGTTGCGCGTCGGTTTTTTCGGATAGAGAATCGGCAGAAGACGAAGCAGACATAACAGGCCTAAACGCAGTATAGAGAAAGAATCGACCCCCAAGTTCAGCAAAAGCCCCGGCACTACCATGCGCCCTCGGCCAACGCGCCGGCCGGAGCCGCGTATAGCCTCTTACCGCTCTTTCCCCGTTCTCTCAACCCAACTATTCCTAGCTATGGATCAGCCAACCGAAAAACCCATCGACGCCAGCAACCTCCCAGAAGCCAGCAGTTCCCAGTCCGACCAGCGCCAGCCGGAAGGCCGCCAAGCTTCCGGCGGACCCGATACCGGCAACAACGCCGACGACAACTCGGGTAGCGGCGGCACCGAAGGCGGCCAGGAAATCAAAGGGGCCCGCGTCCGGTCAGGTGCGCCCAACTACGATGCGCCCGGCAACGCCAAGGATGGCGACGTAGGTGGCAACACCACCAGCAGCGGCACCGGCGTATCGGGCGGCGAAACCGGCAAAGTGAATCTGTAGCCGCTCCCGCAGCGACGGGCACATTGACTGTTGCTCTTCTGCCAGACCATATTTCCTCTCTCACCTTTATTATTCCCACTTCATCATGGCAAACAATCAGCCAGACCCCACGTCAGATAAGCAGCAAAAAGAAGCCGCCGAGCACCAGGCTGGCCAACTAAGCACCGGCGGCCGTATTCCTGGCCACGATGATCCGGACCCCAATGCGAGCGGCAACCCTGAAGCTACCAGCACCCAGGAAAACATGGGTGACGGATCGGGCATTCGGGGCGAGTACGGCAATGCCAGCCAAACTAATGGTATGGAAGGCGGTGCTGATGCCGCCTCCGACGGCAGTCCTACCAAAGAAGACCAAGGCGCCGAATAAGGCGCGCCCCACAGCAGTAGCTTTGCAACAAAAGTGAGCTAGCTGTGCGCATCGAAGTACAAAGCCCCTCATAGGTGAGAAGAAACTATCTTTCCAACCTATGAGGGGTTTTCTATGTCAGACGAGTGCGAAATTGCTTGTGGCAAGCGTACTGCTGCTCCCAGCCACGGTGCTGGGCCAGCGCGGCGGCAATCCAATGCCCCGCTTGCTTGGGGCCGATACCAGCCGGTTTGGGCGGGTGATGCGCGACCCGGCTGCGTATCGGGTCCAGATTTTGTATACCCAAATCAACCGTGATGCGGCCGGAAAACCGCACTTTCGCACGTACCGGTACGGCGCTTCGGGGCGGCAGTATTTTTATCCGGCCAGTACCGTGAAGTTGCCGACTGCGGCGTTGGCGCTGGCAAAGCTACGAAGCCTGCGCGCCCAGGTGCCCGCCCTAACGGCAGCTTCGCCACTACGGCTCGATTCCGCCTTCGCTGGCCAAACCCGCGTTCTGCGGGATTCATCGGCAGCCTCCGGCCGAGCTAGCATTGGGCAGTATGTGCGCAAGGTGCTGTTGGTGAGCGACAACGATGCGTATAACCGGCTGTATGAATTTGTGGGGCAGCAGGAACTGAACAAGGGGTTGCGCCAGCTTGGCCTGCGGAACAGCCGCCTGATTCATCGGCTTTCGGTTGGGGACGAGGAACCCGGGTCGCGCCACACCAACCCGCTAGCATTCTACGCCGATACGGCCCTCACGCAGCCGCTGTACGTGCAGCCTTCCGCCTACAACAACCAGCCACTGCCCAAACTAACGGCGCAAGATTTCCGCATTGGCCGGGCCTATATGCAGGGCAACAAACGGATAGAAGGGCCGTTGGATTTCGGCGCCAAAAACAACTTTTCGTTAGCCGAGCAACAGCAGGTGTTGCGCGCTCTGCTATTTCCGGAAGCCACGCCCGGCAAGCACCGGTTTGCGCTGGCCGAAGCAGATTACCGCTTTCTGTATCGCTACCTGTCCATGCTGCCGCGCGAAAGCCTGGCGCCCCGCTACGACACCGCGCATTACCCTGATACCTACGCCAAGTTTCTGCTGGGAGGTGGGGGTATCGCGCCGTTGCCGTCGGGGGTGCGGGCGTTCAACAAAATCGGGCAGGCCTACGGATTTCTGATTGACAACGCCTACGTAGTGGATTTCGAGCACGGCGTGGAGTTTCTGCTCTCGGCGGTGATCTACGTGAATGCCGATGGCGTGCTCAACGACGACCAGTATGACTACGGCACCATTGGCTTCCCTTTCCTGCGCGATTTAGGCCAGGCAGTGTACAATTACGAGCGGCAACGCCCACGCCGCCACCCGGCCAACCTTAGCCGGTTTCAGCTCAACTACAATGTAGTAGGGGAGGACGCGCCATGACACCTACTGCCTTCGCCTCACCATTGCCCAATGCCTATGGCTTGGCGGTAGTTACTGACGTGGCCGTTTACTGGCAACAAGTTCACCTACACCCCGAAACCAAGCTAGTAAACCTGCGGGATGCAATTCCTAATATTCAGCTTGACATTCGTTACGCCACAACTTCCAATGTGCTAGGCGAGGCCCTATACCCGACGGCCGCAGCGTTTCTGCGTGCCCCCGCAGCCGAGGCGTTGCAGCAGGTGCAAGCTGCCTTAGCCGTGCATGGCGTGGGGTTAGTGGTGTTCGATGCCTACCGGCCGTACAGCGTGACGGTGCAGTTCTGGGAGCAGATCCAAGACGAAACCTACGCGGCCCCACCGTGGCGCGGCTCCCGGCACAACCGCGGCTGCTCCGTGGATGTGGCGCTGGTGGATGCTACCGGTCAGCCGTTACGCATGCCCACGGCTTTCGATGATCTGACACCCGCCGCCCATGCCACCTACGAGCCCGTATCAGCCGAGGCGCGCCGCAACCGCACGTTGTTGCTGGATACTATGGCAGCGTTCCATTTCGTGAACTACCCGGCGGAGTGGTGGCACTTCGACTTTGCGCGGTGGGCTGAGTTTGACTTACTGGATATTCCGTTCTCTGCGTTGACCACTAAGTAGTTGCAGATGAAGTTAGCGTTTGAAGAAGGCCAGGTATTCGTCTATATTCAGGCACTATTAGGCTCAAGCGGCAAGGCAGCGCATGAAAAAAATCACTGTAGATACTCACGGGCACCGCGTCGATATCGAGGTCAGCTACTGGAACGGCCGGGAAAGAATTACGTACAATGGGCAGGTTGTATCCGACAAGAAAAGCTTCCTGTTTGTCAGTCCTCACATCTTCACGGTGGTGGAAGACGGTACCAATGTAGTCTATGAAGTGAATCTGCTCAGCGGGTTATTCCAGATTGGGTTTGTGGTGCGGCGCAACGGTATTGCGGTGGCAAGTAGTTCTTAGCCAACCAAAACAGTAGTGATATCCGGCGAGGAGGCGCTAATTTGCAGCTTGATTCCCTTTTCGTGCTGATGTCCCATTTGTTTGCCGCCGGCCGGCTTCTTGCTTTTTTTGTTTCCATTGTAGGCCTACTGGCCGTTTCTGCGCGCCCCGCCCTTGCCGATGTGCCCCCCAAACGCGAACTACGCGGCGTTTGGATTGCCACCGTAGAGAACATTGACTGGCCTAGTTCCCGCAATCTTACCCCCGAGCAGCAGCGCCGCGAGTACCGCCGCATGCTGGATCAGCAGCAGCGCAACGGTATCAACGCCGTGTTTGTGCAGGTGCGGCCCGCGTCGGATGCTTTCTACCAGAGCAGCTATGAGCCGTGGAGCCGGTGGCTGACGGGTACCCAGGGCAAGGCACCCAGCCCCAACTACGACCCCTTGCCCTTCCTTATCGAGGAGGCTCACAACCGTGGCATGGAATTCCACGCCTGGTTTAACCCGTACCGCGCTTCCATGGATTCTGTTACGCGCCGGCTGGCTCCCAACCATCCGTTTCGGCAGCACCCGGAGTGGTTTCTGCGCTATGCGGGCAAGTTGCTCTACAACCCTGGGTTGCCGGAAGTGCGCCAGTACATCAACCGCATTATCATGGATGTGGTGCGCCGCTACGACATCGACGGCGTGCACTTCGACGACTACTTCTACCCGTACCCGGAAGCGGGACAGGTCATTCATGATGAAATGGCCTACGCGCAGTTCAACCCCGACAACCTCAGCGTACCGAACTGGCGCCGCCAAAACGTGAACGTGCTTATCCGAGACCTGCACGACTCCATTCAGCACACCAAGCGGTGGGTGAAATTTGGGGTGTCGCCGTTCGGGGTGTGGATGAACCAGCGCAACGACCCGGAGGGCTCGGCCACTTCTGCTTTTGAAGGCTACTCGGGCCTGTACGCCGATGCCCGCGAATGGACGCGCCAGGGCTGGGTTGATTACATCTTGCCGCAGCTGTATTGGAGCAGCAGCTTTAAGGTGGCCGCCTATCCAGTGCTGTTGGAATGGTGGTCGCGCAACCGATTTGGGCGGCACCTCTACATTGGGCAGGGTGCTTACCGCATGCTGGAAACCAGCCGCCGCGACACAGCCTGGCTGGGCACCCGGGAATTGCCCCGGCAGGTGCGCCTCAACCGTACTTTCCCCGCCGATGTGCAGGGAAGCGTATTTTTCAGCTCGAAATCGTTGATTTCCAACCCCCGGCACGCCGCCGATTCCCTGCGCCTGAACCTGTTCCGCTACCCGGCCCTGGTGCCCACTATGCCGTGGCTGGATGCCATGCCACCACTCCCCGCCCAAAACTTGGTGCTCACTGCGGCCCCCAAAGCCAATACGCTCACCTGGCAGCCCGCGCCCGTTGCCCCCGATGGCGACCAAGCCGCCTACTATGTACTCTACCGTTTCGCCTCAACCGAAGCGCCTAGCCCCGACGACCCGCGCCACATCCTGACCGTGCTGCGCCCCCGGCCCGGCACCGGCCTAGTATACGTTGATACCACTGCCCGCCCTGGCCTCGGGTATGCCTATTACCTCACCGCCGTGGACCGGCTGCACAATGAAAGCCGCCCCGTGAATGTGCGCACCACTGGCCGCCCGGTTGAAATCATTGTAGCACAGGCCTCCACCACGCCAGCACCTATGCCGCCCGCCGTACCGCCCGTAGCTACTGCGCCCGTTACGCGGCCCGTGCCCCGCCCAACCACCACTCGTGCTACCACGCGCACTACCACTTCACCAGGCAGCGTCACCAAAATCAAAACCAAGGTTAAGCCCCGGAAAAAGCGCGGCTTCTTCCAGCGAATCTTTGGCGGCCGGTAAGCGGGTGCAAGGTGTGGTATAAGAACAGGTTGTGCGCGTATTGCCCATGCTTTGTCCAAATAAAAAGGCTCTGCTATATTAGCAGAGCCTTTTTATTTGGACAAACACAGATAGGTGCTAAAGTGCCTTGACTGCCAGCGTTACGGCTACATCGGTAGGGGAAGTACGGTTAACTCCTGTTACGGTGAAGATGACGTACTGGTCGAGGCCGCGAACCCGCGCAATGACTACGTCGCCTACCACTACATTGTCGAGAGTAGTCACCTGGCTGGCTGTTGGCGCTAGCAAAAACGTTTGTCGGATGCTATTAAGCGTAGCGTTGGCATAGGCAGCGGCCCCGTCCGTAGTAAGGCGGACGAACCGGGTAGGCGTAGGGGGTGGGGTACCAGTGGTTGGGTTGAGGGTTTGTAAGCGCACGGCATTGCTGGCGGTGCTGGTAATAGCAAGATCCTTGCTGCTAGCTTGCCCGGCGGCCGGCACTGCCGCAAACCTCGTCAGGTCAAAGGCTGCCAAGTCGCCACCGGTAGTGCCTGTGTACGTGAGTGTGGCTGTGCGAGGCGCTGCCAATGCGGTAGGCATACCGTAGGTGAGCGGTGCCGCCGTAGCCGAACCAACTCGAACATTGGGAGTGCCCAGAAAGCGGCTTTTTGCCTCGAAACGATACACTACCGATTGGCCACTCATGCTCGTTGGCAGAACTGCATCAACCGTTACGACAGTTTGGGCTCCGGTTTGCGTGCCCGTAGCGGGTAGGCGCCGAGTTAGGGTTTTGTCGCGCTCTTCCATACCGGTTCCCACCCGCCTGTACACAACTAAGCTATCAAGCTCTTTGTAGAGGATGGCGGTGACGGCTGGTGGGGCGGCGGGCCGCTCGGGATACGTGTTGATGCCGTTGGCATTGAGGGTCAAATTGTAGCGTACAACGTCGCCGCGTACAAGGGTGCCGTTGGGCGGAGATGTTACGTTGGTAGCTGAATTGATGCGGACTGTAGGCGTGGCTTCCGCTAGCCGGAAGTTGATGGAGCGGGTTTTGGTAAGACCATTCTGGCTTACCACCACCGCCGAGAACCGTACGCGCGACTTGTTGACCTCGGCTGGCAGTACGTAGTTTACTACTAACGTGTCAACATTCTTACGGCGCGAGAAAGCCGCCTGGCTTGCCTCAATGGTTTGTACCACTGCTGAATCGGGGGCTGGCTCAATGCGCTGAAAAACGCGAATTTCCCGTATAGGATCTTCCTGAGCAGCAAAGTTTAGCTCGATAGGAACAGTCTCGCCTGGTGCATACCTAGTTGAAAGAGTTGGAAGAGCATTGCTGAGCAAGGTGGGGAAGCGGTTGTCGTCTAGCACTTCGTAAGTGCTGTCAATTTCTTTTTCGCAGCTGACGAGCAGCAAACCCACCAAACCGAGCAGCACAGCGGGGTGGGGGAAGTAGCGTTGTATCATGGTGTAGAGGAGTCAGTGAGAAATATTAAAAGCTGCCAGAACTATTCATCCCACCATACTTTCTTGATGAAGAAATCAGGCGCCAGACCTCCAATTTTATCTACTTGAGCTGTGTTAAGCACTACCTCACGCTCTGCGGGTAGTAGGCGCCGTGGGTATTGCCCGGCCGCTACTGTGTTGGCCCCAACCGGATACACCAGGTTAGGATATATCTCGGCACTGAAATCATAGCGCCGCATATCCGTCCACGATTCAGGGTTTAAAAACATAGCAATGTACTTCTGTTGCATAATAGCTTGCGGCAGGGTGGGATTGCTGGGTGATGCCAACTGCGCTTCGGTTTGTGCAACCGCACTGCTGTTCAGATAAGAGGTAATTTGGGCCGCGGTGATGCCTGGAAAAGTAACGGCGGGCGAAGTGCTAACGGTGGGCGTGCCAATCTTCGCCATGTGCGCCCGGATGCCTTCTCGGTAGGCGGCCAATGCTGTAGCCTTCTGATTGGCCAGGAAGGCAGCCTCTGCCTTAATAAACTGCAGCTCGTGGTAGGTAATGATTTCTTCGTAGCCTAGGTCGCGGGCATACCAAGAACTGTAGAAATCCGTGGTGGCAGTAGGCGGCTGCGGTCCGCCGCCCCGGCCAGGGTCAGCGCCAGTGCTGGTAGGGGTTGCCATAATGGGCAAGCGAGGGTCAATGACGCCGGCGTACGTAGCCCCATTGAGAAATTTCAAGAAGTTGGCCCCGTAAGTGGCCATAGCGAAGTTGTTGCGAATAGGACCAAAGATATTGGTGGTGCCCATCAGTGGAGACACTGCTACCTGAAATTGCAGCTGTGCATCGTCGGTGGAACTGGTAAAGCCTTTCGAGGCGTACTCCAGCACAGTGGCAGGGTTGTAGAGGCCGGCCTTCTTGGTGAGGTGCTGGGCCTGCCGGGCTTTCAACGACCACGCCAGCCGAATCCACTTTTGCACATCGCCTTGGTAGAGGATGTCGCCGCTGGGGCTCGGCAACGCCGAGTAGAACGGCCGCCTATTTTCAGAAACTGGCTTCGACATTTCCGCAATGCCTTCATCTAGGAGCACTTGGATGTCTTCGTACAGCTGTTGTTGCGGGTCGTATACGGGCGTGTAGTTTAATTCGCCGCGGAAAGCTTCCCGGTAAGGAATATCGCCGAGCATATCGGTGGCGTGGCTCAGGATCAGAGCCATCATAATCTTGCCGGCCCCCACGTAATAAGGCGAGCCTTCTTCTTGCGCCAGTTTGATCATGGGCGGAATATTGCCCCCCACCAAAAAGAAGGTGTTGTTGAACGTTGCGTTGCTGAAGGCAGTCGTCAGCACGTATTGGTCGGCACCTCCGGCGCCAGCCGCGCGGGCAGCCACGTACTGCGTGATATACGCCGTGCGTAGCGCCGAAAAGCCCTGTATAGCCAGCCCGTTGCTGATGATACTGGGTAGCAGAAAGTTGGGGGTAGTACTGGTTGGGTTGTTGGGGTCCGTGTTCTTATCGAGAAAACTCTCGCAGCTTGTCAGTGCTGGTCCGCTTAGGGCCAGGCACAGCAGGAAAATTAGCTTTTTCATATAGGTAGTAAGCAAGTCAAAAGAAGGCTGAGGCTAGAAAGTAGCCCGAATGGCCATGTCAACCCCGCGGGTAGCGGGTACGCTGCCGTAATCGAAGCCGCCTGCGCCGCCGCCACGCACACCAGAGCCCGAGGCCGACGTTTCTGGATCCACGCCGGAGTAGTTGGTTAGCAGAACCAGGTTGCGGCCCGTTACGCTCACTTCCAAGCCCTTTACGACGCCTGCGCTGCCACCCAGCCACTTGGCGGGCAGGGCATAACTTAAGGTAGCGTAGCGCAAACGCGTCCAGGAGCCATCCTCAACAAAGGCCGACGCTACCGTGCCTAGTTGGTCACGGTAATAGGCTTGGGTTGCTTCCACTGGCCGGGCGTTGGGCTCGTAGCTGGTTGTGCCATCCGGATTGGTCACGGCCACAACCCCATTGACAACGATTTGCTTGTAACGGTCCAACGTCCGCTCGCTCATGCCCACGCGCGTAGCGTACTGGTCGTTGCCGTTGTACACTTTGCCGCCCTTGCGGAAATCGAGCAGGAACGTAAGGGCGAGACCTTTGTAGGAAACCGTGTTGGTAAGCTGCGTAGTGTATTTTGGTGCCCGGTTGCCGAGATACACAAACGCTGGGTTCACAGTAGGATACCCGTTGGCACCAATCAGGATTTGCCCATCAGGAGCTCGCACCCAGTCGGTACCGGCTATGCCCGCCAGCGGCCTGCCAAGAAAGGCAGCGCCCTGCACATAATCCGATACGGAGGCGTCGGATTGAGCTATAATGGCCAGAGCGGGCGGTAGCGTGGCCGTATTGCGGTTGGCGTAGAAATTGGCGTTGATGTCCCAGGTCAGGCTGTTGACCAGTTTAACGGGGGTGCCGCTCACCGCAAGCTCAAAGCCTCGGTTTACCACCTTGCCTCCGTTGATGTATTGCAGAATAAAGCCGGTAGCCTGGCTCACGCGGGGAGCAATCAGCTGATCCGTGGTTTCCTGTTGATACACAGCGCCATCCACGCGCAGCCGGTTTTTGAGGAACTGCAAATCCAAGCCCAACTCGTAGCTGACGGTTTTTTCTGGCTTAAGTAATGGATTGGAACCATAGAAGCCGTTGCGGAATCCGCCCCCGATAAACGTATTGGTGGTCAGTGGCGAATCTACGCGGTAAGGGCCCGTGTCTTTACCTACCTGCGCGATGGAAGCACGCAGCTTACCGTAGCTGAACACTGGGTTCTGGTCGAGGCCAAGGGTACGGGTAAACTCGTAGCCAACGGCGGCAGAGCCATATCCGAAGCCTTTGCCGAAGTTCTTGCCCTCATCAGGGCGCGGCAGCGTCGAAGACCGGTCGTAACGCCCTGACAATTCCAGCGTCACTTGGTGGAACAAGTCGAGGTTGATACGAGCGAAATTGCCCAAAATGCGGCGGCTGGAGAAACGCTGAATTGCGCCGCGGTTTACGGTGTTGTTAAGGCTTACAAACGTGGGATTCTGATAAATCAGGCCCAGTAGGTCGTTGGCTTTGTTGTCGTTCAGCTCAATAGCATTGCCGAGCAACAACGACCCACTGATATTCTCACTGAACTGATGCGTGAAAGTGGCCAGCAAGTTGGAAGTCAGCACTTGGTTGAAGTTCACCGTTTCAGCTAACCCTCCATCTTGGTTGTTGACTTGTGAGGTGCCAGGCGCACGCACGGAACGGGTGCGCTCTTGGTAGAAATCATTACCTACAATGTAAGTCAGATTCAGCCATTTGAAAGGCAGATAAGTCAACGATACGTTACTGATCAGACGATTGGTCCGGTCGGTCTGCGGGTTGCGGTAAAACGAGAAATACGGGTTGTCGGGGTCATTGGCAGCGGTGCTAGCACCGAGCAAGCGGCGGCGGGTACCATCAGGGTTCTCGAAAACGCGGGTGTCGTCGTTACGTGGCCAGTTAATCAAGCTCAGAAAGAAGCCGCTCGGCTGGAGGCTATTGCCAAATAAGCCCTGGCCCTGGAAAGGCCGTTCCCCGCCCGAATTGATATAGTTGGCTGAGGCTGAAGCACTGATCTTGGGCGAAAATTTAGCGGTGCCCGACAGCCGAACCGATGTTTTATCGTACTGGCTTTCGGGTACCACGCCATTCTGCAGTAAGTGCGAGGCCGACAGAAAAAACGTCGCCTTGTCGGAGCCACCCGACATGGTCAGGTAGTTTTGGAAGCTTGTACCCGTGCGGAATACATTGCCTAGGTTGTCGTACACCGTCTCTTCCGAACCGAACTGCGGCCCCCATGACGTACGAACACTCGGATCAAACACTCCATTAGTACCCTGCTTATACTGATCCTGGAGAGTAGGCAGCCGGTTGACCTCGTCTACCGAATACTGGGTGCGGTAGGTGATAGTGGTGCGGCCAGACGAGCCTTTTTTGGTGGTGATGATAACGGCACCATTGCCTGCCCGCAAGCCATAGAGCGCCGAAGCCGCGGGGCCTTTCAGCACCGTGATACTGGCAATATCTTCCGGGTTGAGGTCAGAGGCCCGGTTGGTAGTGCCTACCGAGCGGCCTAAGAGGCCGTTGAAACCCGAGCCTCCACCTGGCGCCGTCGACTCGGCAAACGAGGAGTTATCCATTATCACACCGTCAATTACGAACAGCGGCTGGTTGTCGCCATCGAGCGAGTTACCTCCCCGAATCACAATGGAAGCTCCTTCGCCTGGTGCTCCACCCGAGGAGGTGATGTTTACGCCAGCAATCTTGCCTTGCAAGGCATTTACAATATTGGTTTGGCGGGTATCCACCAGCTCTTTGCCCTCTATCTGCTGCACCCCATAATTGAGCTGGCGGCGGTCTTGTGCGATATTAAAGCCCGTCACCACTACGTCTTTTAGTTGGGTGGCATTGTCACGGAGGCTGATATCAAGGGTGGTACTTTCGCCAACAGCCCGCTCTAGGGTGGTATACCCAATAAAACTAAACGTGAGGGTACTACCCGGTGCTACCTGGATGGTGTAGCGGCCGTCGGGGCCAGTGCTCGTGCCGGTAGTAGTTCCTTTCACGAGGACTGTCACGCCTGGTAGGGCGCTACCATCGGTAGCAGTAACAGCGCCAGTAATGGTGCGTTGCGCTTGGGCAAAACCTGGTGGAGCCACCAGTACGCAAAAAGCCGCAGGCAGCAAGTAAAGTCTTTTCATAGTGAGGGAGGGAGAGGGTGGGGTGAAAGAAGGTAAAAAGCAAGTGGCCGGGCCGCGGCTGCTACGTGCAGCGGCGGCCCGGCCAACAGTGGATGGACTGCGAAGAGAGCGTCGGACAACAAAGCCAAATGACGACCATCGGGAATAGCTAAAATCACCGAGCTGCTATGTGCTCAATAGCCCTAAAGCAGAATATAGAGCCCGGTGAACAAAAAAGACTGGGCCTAAACTAGAAAGCTCGGTAAGGCTAACCAACTATATATGTGATTTAATTTAGCAATTATTTGACTTTGAATCCTCTTCGAAAAGCTTCAGCTTTCCCGCTCACTTCATTCGTTTGCTTTCATGGTCAACGTTGCTGCCACTTCCCGCGTCCCCGTCCGAGTGTTCCCTGATTCCGAGCTGGCCTCCTCCACCGTGGCACGTGAGTTGGCGGCCTTCATCCGGCAGCGCGCCGCCGAGGGTCGTACGGCGGTGCTCGGGCTGGCCACCGGCTCGTCGCCGACGCGGGTGTACGAGGAACTGGTGCGGCTGCACCGCGAAGAAGGCTTGAGCTTCCAGAATGTGGTGAGCTTCAACCTCGACGAATACTACCCCATGGCGCCCGACTCGTTGCAGAGCTACGTGCGCTTCATGCGCGAGTACTTGTTCGACCACATCGACATCAAGCCGGAAAACGTGCACATCCCCGACGGCACCGTGCCCATCGAGCAGGTGGCCGACTACTGCCGCCGCTACGAGCAGCAGATTCAGGAAGCGGGCGGTATTGATTGGCAATTGCTGGGTATCGGGCGTACTGGCCACATCGGGTTCAACGAGCCGGGGTCTGGTTCGGAGTCGCGCACCCGCATGATCACCCTCGACCACATCACCCGCACCGACGCCGCCTCCGACTTCTACGGCGAGGAAAACGTACCGCGCCGCGCCCTGACCATGGGCGTGGGCACCATTCTCGAAGCTCGCAACATTGTGCTGCTGGCGTGGGGCGAAGGCAAGGCCGCCGTGGTGAAACGCATGGTGGAAGGCGAGCCAACCGATACCGTGCCCGCCACTTACTTGCAGCACCACCCCGCCGTGCAAGCCGTGCTCGACGAAGCGGCCGCCGCCGAGCTAAGCCCCCAAAAAACGCCTTGGCTAGCCAACGTGCCCTGCAATTGGCAGGATGAGGCCTTGGTTCGGAAAGCGTTGACCTGGCTGGCTCGCCGAACGGAAAAGCCTATTCTCAAGCTCACCGACGAAGACTACAACGAGAATGGGTTGTCTGGTTTGTTGGCTGAATCAGGTCCGGCCTATTCTATCAACATCCGGGTTTTCAACGAACTGCAACACACCATTACTGGCTGGCCGGGCGGCAAGCCCCACGCCGACGACACCCACCGCCCCGAGCGCGCCGCTCCTTTTCCGAAGCGCGTACTTGTTTTCAGTCCGCACCCCGACGACGACGTTATTTCCATGGGCGGCACCCTGATTCGGCTGGTCGATCAGGGCCACGAGGTGCACGTGGCGTACCAGACCTCCGGCAACATTGCGGTGTTCGATGACGAAGCCATCCGGTTTGCCGAGTTCGTAGCCGACTACGACGAGGCGTTTCGCTTCGACGACCAGCCCGCCGAAACCCTGTATCAGCGCGTGGTGGAGTTCTTGGAAAACAAGCAGCCCGGCCAGGTGGATTCCAACGAAGTGCAGCAGATAAAGGGCCTCATTCGGCGTGGCGAAGCGAAAAGTGCCTGCCGCTACGTGGGGGTGCCGCAGGAACGGGCCCACTTCCAGGAGTTGCCGTTCTATGAAACTGGCCGCGTGCGCAAAAAGCCCCTTAGCGACGAGGATATCCAACTAACCATGGAACTGCTTGACCGCATTCAGCCCCAGCAAATCTACGCCGCCGGCGACCTGAGTGACCCGCACGGCACCCACCGCGTGTGTTTGGCCGCCATTATGCAGGCCGTGCAGCGCCTCCAAGAAGAGGGTGCGCAGTGGCTACAAGACTGCTGGGTGTGGCTCTATCGCGGCGCCTGGCAGGAGTGGGACATCGACCGGATTGAAATGGCCGTGCCGCTTTCCCCTGAGGAACTCACGCGCAAGCGCCGGGCTATTTTCAAGCATCAGTCGCAGAAAGACCGGCCGCTGTTCCCCGGCGCCGACCAGCGCGAGTTCTGGCAGCGCGCCGAAGAGCGTAACCGCACCACCGCCCGCATCTACGACCAACTCGGCCTGCCCGAGTACGAGGGCATCGAAGCATTTGTGCGGTGGAAGTTCTGAAAAGTAGCTTCGTGAGAGAAAAGCCGTTTTATATCCATTAGTAACTGGTCATGCAACAGCCTGGTCCTTCGCAGTCCGCTAGCTATCCGCCGCCCCCAGTTGATGCCACGCCAAACGAGCAACTTGAATACGACCGTGGCCTTTGGAACCACTTCCTGCTGGATGCCACCTGGCGAAACACGCGCTTCAACGCCCAGCCTAACAGGTTGCTACTGGAGGCAGTAGAAGACTGCAGAGCTGGCAAGGCGCTGGATGTGAACATGGGGGAGGGTCGCAACGCCCTATACCTAGCTCAGCAAGGGTGGCAGGTCACCGGCGTAGACATTGCAGATCAAGCCCTAGTCTACGCTCAGCAACAGGCGCAGCGCTTAGGCGTCTGCCTAACTACTATTGAGCACGACGCAAATACGTATAACTGGGGTACCAACCAGTGGGACCTAATTGTGCTGTGCTACGCCGACGAAGGTACGCACGTAGCGCAGGTGCAGGCGGCACTTAGGCCCGGGGGCTTGCTCGTATTCGAGAACTTTCACGTTGAAGTCAACCAAACCCGCAATAACCAATCCGGTAAGACGATTGGGTTTGCTACAAACGAATTGCAGCACCTGTATGCTGCCGCTAACTTCCAGATTATTCGCTACGAAGAGCCGCTAAGCGTAGCTGACTTTTCGAAAGAAACCTGCCGCTTAGTGAAGCTGGTGGCCCAGAAGATTTAGCTGCCTGACCAGTCCCACGGCCGAGAAATAAATAGGCCGTCTAACCTACCTTTTCCTTGTTCCTGATTTCAACTTCATGACCACCCGTACCTCCCAAGCCGCCCTCGAAACCACCCACGCGCAGCCACTGGTTGAAGCTTCCCAGCCTGGGCGGCTTGTCTCACTCGACGTGTTTCGCGGTATCACGGTGGCGGCCATGATTTTGGTGAACAACCCCGGCGACTGGGGCCACATCTATGTGCCGCTCGAACACGCTGCCTGGCACGGCTGTACGCCCACCGACCTGATATTTCCCTTCTTTCTGTTCATTGTGGGTGTCAGTATTGTGTATGCGCTGGATGGGGCGCGGCGGCAGCCTGAAACGCACGGCCGCACGATGGTGCGCATTCTCAAGCGTTCAGCCATTCTGTTTGGGTTGGGGCTGTTTTCGGCGCTCTTTCCCAACTTCGACTTCGAGACGGTGCGGATACCGGGGGTGCTGGCGCGTATTTCGTGGGTATTTCTTGTGTGCGGGGTGTTGTTTCTGAAAACCACCCGGCGGCAACAGCTTGGGCTGCTGGCGTTTGTGCTGGTGCTCTACAACGTGCTGCTGCAAGTGGTGCCTGTGCCCGGTTTCGGGCCCGCTAACCTGGAAGCCAGTACCAACCTGGGAGCTTGGCTGGATCGGGTGGTGTTCACAGAAAAGCACCTCTGGTCGAGCAGCCGCACCTGGGACCCAGAAGGCTTGCTGGGCACCTTGCCGGCCGTGGGTACCGGACTGCTAGGTATGCTTACCGGGCAGTGGTTGCGCCGCAAAGACGTGGACCCCGCTACCCGCGTGGCGTGGCTATTTGTAGCGGGCGCTGGGGCTGTGGTGCTTGGCCTAATTTGGAACGGCTGGTTTCCCATCAACAAAGCTCTCTGGACTAGCTCGTTCGTACTTTACGCTGGCGGCTTGGCCATGGCTACCCTAGCGGGCCTTTACTGGCTGACCGACGTGCAGGGCTACCGCCGTTTCACTACCCCCGCGCTGGTGTATGGGGTCAACGCTATTACGGTGTTTTTCCTGTCGGCAATTGTAGCCAAGTCCTTGAATCTTATCAAAGTCACAGCGGCCAGCGTGCCCCTCAAAACCTGGCTTTACACCACCTTTTTCACTCCGTATTTCAGTCCTATCAATGCCTCGTTGGCAGGCGCGCTGGTATGCGTTCTGATTTGGCTGGGTATTCTCTGGATAATGTATCGGAAAGGGGTAATTATTAAAGTGTAAAGGATAGCCCCTCAGGTTCTTGACGTTGCTGCGTGGCGCATATGTATCCACGCGATTTTACTGTATTGGAAGTAGGCGTTACTTATTCAACTATGCCTAGTATGATACCAATATTTCGTCCAAGTGATATTAGAACGTTTACATTCTGCTGGGCCTGCTAGGGCCGTATGCGCTGCGAATACGACGAAGAATAAGGGCGTATGCCGACCTAACCGGTGAAATACTCGTACGTCAGGGGATGAAAAAACTGTGGATACTGGCGGCCAGCCTATTGCTGGCGGCCCCAATGGCAAAGGCCCAATCAACAACTTCCGCCACTACTGCCTCGGCGGCACCTGTTTCTGCCAGTCACCGTAAAGCGGCTGAAGAGCTACTAGCCGTCACGGGAAGCGAGAAGAACACCACCGACATGATGAACCGCATGTTGGAAAGCCAGCTGACGCAACGCCCCGAAATGAAGGCGGTAGAGCCCGAAATGCGCGCTTTTATTACCAAGTATATGGGCTGGCCCGCAATCAAAGAAGACATTGCGGCGCTTTACACCCAAGAGTTCACCGAGAAAGAGCTAAAGGAACTGTCTAAGTTCTACCAAACGCCTACTGGCCGCAAAACCATCCAGAAAATGCCGCAGCTCATGATGGCCGGTATGGAAATCGGGCAGAAGCGCGTGCAAGAGCACCTGCCCGAATTGCAGCAAGTGATTGGCGAGAAAATGAAGTCTCAACAGCCTGCAAAAACGGAATAGGTGCTGCGTTGCGTGCTATTCCTACATCCAGGAAGAGCATGGCGTAAGTGGAGCCTGCTCGCGGTAGTAAGTCCCACTTACGCCATGCCATTTTTGGTTTGTTAGCTGAATGTATAGCCCGCAAAATCCTGACGGAGCTTGGTCTTTAATAGTTTGCCGGTGGCCGTGTGGGGTAGTTCCGGCACGAACTCCACGGCATCCGGCTTCCACCATGTCGCTACTTTGCCGTCGTAGAAGGCCAGTAGCTCCTCTTTGCTTACCGTTGCATCGGGTTTGCGCACTACCACCAGCAGGGGCCTTTCGCTCCATTTGGGGTGGGGCACCCCAATAACAGCAGCCTCCGCCACCTGGGGGTGCGCCACGGCCAGGTTTTCCAACTCGATACTGGAAATCCACTCGCCCCCCGACTTGATGACATCCTTCGAACGGTCGGTGATGTGCATGAAGCCGTCGGGGTCGATGGTGGCGACGTCGCCGGTGCGGAACCAGCCGGAGGCGGTTAGCTCGCCGGGATGGTTGGCCCGGAAGTATTCTGCCACCACAAACGGACCCCGCACCAACAGGTCGCCGAAGGCAATGCCATCGGTGGGTAGTTCTTTGCCTTCATCGTCTACTATCTTCATGTCGATGCCGAAAATGGAACGCCCTTGCTTGGTTTGAATAGCAAACTGCTCGTCTTCGCTGAGGGCCAAATGCTTGGTTTTGAGAGTGCAAACCGTGCCCAGCGGCGAGGTTTCGCTCATGCCCCAGGCATGGCAGATTTCCACGCCCAATTCTTCGTCGAAAGCCTTCAGTAGCGCTGGCGGGCATGCGGCCCCACCTACTATCATGCGCTTGAGGGTGCTGAACTGTAGCTTCTTCTCGCGCATAAACGTCAGCAGTCCAAACCAGATGGTGGGCACGCCGGCCGTGAACGTGACGCCTTCCTGCTCGTACAGCTCATACAGGCTGGCCGCATCTAGGCCAGGACCAGGCATTACCAGCTTGCAGCCGTTGAGCGGCGCCATGTACGGGATGCCCCAGGCATTGACGTGGAACATGGGCACTACCGGCAACACCACGTCGCGGGCCGAGCAGTTGAAGCAGTCGGGTAGCGAGGCTGCATAGGAGTGGAGCAACGTAGAGCGGTGCGAGTAAAGCACGCCTTTGGGCTGGTCGGTGGTACCGGAAGTGTAGCAGAGCGAGGAAGCCGTATTTTCATCGAACACCGGCCATTCGTAGTCGGCGGCGTGGGCGGCCATTAGGTCTTCGTAGCAGTGCAAACCGCCCGAAAACACACTGGTGGGCATATGGGCGCGGTCGGTCAGCAGCACCCAGCTTTCCACGGTGGGGCAATGAGGCACTAGCTTCTCCACCAACGGCAGAAAAGTAAGGTCGAAGAACAGCAGCCGGTCTTCGGCGTGGTTGATGATGTACACCAACTGCTCGAAAAACAGGCGTGGGTTGATAGTGTGGCACACCGCCCCCATGCCCGAAATAGCATAGTAGAGCTCCAGGTGGCGGTGGGTATTCCACGCTAGCGTGCTCACTCGGTCGCCTTTGCGGATGCCAAGTTCGATAAGCACATTAGCCAGCTGCCGGCTACGACGGCCCAGGTCGGCGTAGGTGTAGCGGTGCATAGCGCCTTCTGGCATCCGCGACACGATTTCGGTATCGGCGTGCCACTTGGCGGCATACTCCAGTAGCCCCGCAATGCGCAGGGGCTCGTTCATCATCAGTCCAAACAT
The DNA here is from genome assembly GCF_022827545.1 of Hymenobacter tibetensis. Classification (NCBI taxonomy): domain Bacteria; kingdom Pseudomonadati; phylum Bacteroidota; class Cytophagia; order Cytophagales; family Hymenobacteraceae; genus Hymenobacter; species Hymenobacter tibetensis. The sequence goes on along the minus strand of NZ_CP094669.1, from coordinate 4,138,064 downwards.
AGCACGAGGTGGGAATAGTGGGCTTGTGCTGAACAAGCTACCAAAAAATCGGCGTCCGCGCTGTCGCCGTTTAACCCATGGCCCACGGCTTGGAAACGCTGGCCTTTGTGGGGCTAGTAGCTGTCAACGAAACCCGCTTGTACTATGGTAGCAAGCAGGTCTCCGTTGGGCAGAAAAACTTCGCTCGTGCTTGCCAGCCACTACCTACGGCGGTTGCTGTGCTAACCCGGTTGCTTTCCTGATTAAAAAGCTACTTGCCACACAGTGAGCCAGACCAAAACAGCTAAAGAATGCAGCCATTCAAAACAAAAGCTGACTGCTTTTGTGCGATAAATATGTGATGCCTGTAGTGACCGTATATGGCTGGCTACAAGTTGATTGCACCTACTTAGCCTCTATTTTGTTCCTTTGTTTATTTGTGTTAATCTAAGTAGGTATAAATATTAAAGATAAAAGTCGGCCATTGTGCAGCTTGCTCCGTAAAAGCAACCATAGAAGTTTTCGCTAGTGCTCCGCCCGATGTATATCGATTTTACCGCGTCAGATTTCCTGACCATCAGCTATAATTACGACACGCATATTCTGGTGGGCCGCTGGCTTCGCCCAGTAACCCTGCTAGAAGCCCGCCATGGTTACGAAGAATTGCTGGCTGCCGCTCGGCAGCAGAAAGCGCAATACTGGCTGATTGACGTTCGGCGGTGCCACCACAGCAGTACGGAAATTCAGGAGTGGCTCAAGAAAAGCTACTACCCAAGCCTAACTGCCAACTTTGATGTTCCTGTGTACATGATCTACTTCATGGCACCCGACATGCGCAAAGACTATGAAGTGGATGGTCAGCTGACGACGTCCGCCGCCACTACCGGCCAGCCGTTGCACTTGAACCTGTGCACGACGGAAGGCGAGTGCATGAGTTGGTTGGTGCAGCAGCAGCAGTTAGTGCCGCAGTTGCAGGCATCCAGGTGAAGCCGATGTTGCCAGCAAGCACCTGCTCGACTAAAAACGCTTCACCAGTACAACAGTCTCCCCTTACTTCCAAACAAAAACTCCCCGGCTGCTGTCAGCCGGGGAGTTTTTGTTTGGTGCCACTTCAGCGAAAGTGGTAGGTGTCATTTAAGGATGTAGCTGGCAGTATTCTGCGTCGCTTGCTACCTACACGCTCAGTTAGTTTTCCTTGGGAACGGTACTTTCTACGCTTTGCTGCTGCACGGGGCGCACGCTTTCCAGGGCCACCTGCAACACGTTGGTGCGGACGTTCATGCTGGAAATCTTGTTGTTGCGGCGCGAAGGATTCACGCGGTTGGTGAGTACAATACACACGATTTCCTCTTTCGGATCAACCCAGAAATACGTACCTGTGAAGCCGGTGTGACCATAGCTTTGCGGGGAGGCGCTTTTGGCCGAATTAACCGTTGGGTTGGTGGCAGGCCTATCGAAGCCGAGGGCCCGGCGGTTGTCGGGGCAGAACTGGCAGCGGGTGTACTCGGCCAGGGTTTCGGACTTGAGCAGCTGCTGACCGCCGTACTTGCCATTCCAAGCGTAGAGCTGCACTATTTTGGCTAAGTCATTGGCATTGCCAAACAGGCCCGCGTGCCCAGAGAAGCCACCCAGCAACGCCGCTCCTTCATCATCGACGGTGCCGTGCAGCAACTGCCGACGGAATAGGGAGTCGTATTCGGTGGGGGCAATGCGGCTGAGGGGGAAGCGGCGCGTGGGGTTGTAGCCCAGCGTAGTAGCACCAAGCGGCCGGTACAATTCGTCGTTTACGTATTGCGCCAGCGGCTTGCCAGATGCCGATTGCACGAACCTGGGATACATGATGAACGACAAATCCGAGTACACGTAGCCTGGTTTCTCGTTCAGCGGCGACTCGGCAATGGCCTTGGTGATGCGCTCCGGAAAATCCTTGCGGGCCCACAAGCCGGTAGCTGCGCGCAACGGAAAGCGCGCCGACGAATCAGGACGGAAGTAGCGGCGGCTAAGTTCCGAAGGCTTGGTGACGGACACGTCTTTGGCGTCCGGGCTGTTGCCGAATAGCGCGTTGAACACGCCCCGGGGCTTGGTATAGTCTTTCCAAAACGGTATCCAGGCTTTCAGGCGGGCCTGGTGCGTGAGTACGTCGCGCAGCTTCAGGTCCTGCTTGTTGGTGCCCATAAATTCCGGGAAAAGCTGCCCCAGGGTCATGTCGAGGTTGAACTTGCCTTGGTCTTGGAGCTTCATGAGGGCCGGCAGTGCCGCCGAAACTTTGGTCACGGAAGCTAGGTCGTAGAGGTCGGTGTTGCGGACGACGCGGCTCGGGCGGCCACCTTGCGAGGGCGCATCGGCAAAGGTGTGGGTGCCGTAGCTTTTGCGCAGTACCACTGTCCCGCGCCGCGCAATCAGGACCTCCGCGCCGGGAAAGGCCCGGGCTGCCAGCGCCCCGTTCATGATGGAATCCACGCGGGCTTCAAGGTTGTTGTTCATGCCCACCGCCTCGGGGAAGCTGTAGCGCAGCCGGATGCCGCCCTGCGTAGTGAGGCCCGCCCCGTAGCTATACCGGTCCGTTACGGTTACGGGCAGCTTGCCGGTAGCGGAAATACCCCCGAAAATTACCTCGGCGGCTACATCCTGCGCGTTTTTGCTTTCCTGATAAGCCAGCACCACGGCATCGGCGCGGTCTAGGTCTCGGATTTTGGCCACGGCATAGGCTGAGCCGAACACCGATACCACCAGTTTCTGGCCGGGCGTCCCTAGCTCGCGCAGCAGTACGTTGGCTTCGGCTGTCACCCCGAAGTTGGTGGCGGGGAGTCGGCCTAAGTTGTTCATGCCCACCAGCACCACGTTGTAGGCTTTCAGGGTTTCGCGCATCTTGGTTAGCTCGTCCAGCGCTGGCGTGGCCGGCAGCCAGAAGTGGCGCACGGGCGCATAATCGGCTACCATGCGCTGGAAATCGGTGGTGTCTTTGGTGCCGATGGTGAGCGTAGCTAGCCGGAGCGTATCGAGGCGTTGCAGCGGCAACAGCTTCCTTTGGTTGCGCAATACCGTCACGCTTAGCTCCGTGAGGTGTTTGCTCATGTACTGCGCGTGCGGCGTGTTCAGGTCGGCAACCAGGTTCTTCAGCTCGATGGGCTTGTAGTGGTTGAGGCCCGCCCATTCTTTCAGGGCCAGCACTTTGCGGCAGCGCGCATCAAGGTCCGCCTGGCTGATGCGGCCACTATCGATGGCGGCCCGCACCATTTTCAGGGCCAGCGGAATGTTTTTCGAGAATTCCAGCACGTCGTTGCCAGCCAGCAAGGCCCGTACATCGGCGTCGCCGGGCGGGTATTTGCTGATGACGCCTTTCATGTTCATGGCATCAGTGAAGATGACGCCCTGAAACCCTAGCTTCTCTTTCAGCAGGCCCGTGGTAATGGGTTTGGATAGGGTGGAAGGCATGCCAGTGGTGTCCAGCGCCGGAATGTTGAGGTGAGCCACCATCATGCCCCCCAGGCCGCGCCGCATCAGGTCCCGAAACGGAAACAGCTCCAGCGTGTCTATCCGCTTCCGGTCGATGCGCAACAGGGGCAGGGCCAGGTGCGAGTCGGTATCGGTGTCGCCGTGGCCTGGGAAGTGCTTTGCCACCGCCAAAATGTTGGCGTCCTGCATGCCTTTCATGTAGAGGTAGCTCTTTTCGGTTACGCTCTGGCGGTCTTCACCCCAACTCCGAAACCCAATGACCGGGTTGGCGGCGTTATTGTTCACATCCACCACCGGCGCAAAATTGACGTGCATGCCCAACCGCTTGAACTGCGCTGCTACTTCCGTGCCCATGTCGTAGAACAGCTGGTTGTCGCGGATGCCGCCCATGCTCATCTGGTAGGGGAAACGCTGGACGCTGTCGAGGCGCATTCCTACGCCCCATTCGGCATCCATAGCTACCAGCAGGGGCACGCGGCTCTGGCTCTGGTAGCGGTTCAGAAGCCGGCTTTGGCGCACCGGGCCGCCCTGAAAAAAGATCACACCCCCAATGCCGTACTGCTGAATGAGGGCCGTAATCGAGTCTTCATCGATGCGCTTGCGGTTGGAATAGGCGGCCACCATGAAAAGCTGCGCCACCCGCTGGTCGGGCGTGAGCGTTTTCATCACCGAATCAACCCAGCGGGAACTGGCCATCTGACGGGCAAAGGGCACGGGCTGGTTGCTGCTCTTCGCTCGGGTGGCAGCTTTCGCCGTAGCGGCTTTGCGGCTGGCAGTGGTAACAGAGCTTGTTTTCGTAGTGGGTTGCTGACGGCGTTGGGCCGAGGCGTCGGGGGCGGTCCATAGCACCAGCAACAGGAGAGGCAGGAGGCGGGATAACGACAACAGAGTAGAAGAGAAAGGTGTGAAGGCGAATGTAAGGGAATGCATGGGTTAGAGCCAGAAGTTGCGCGTCCGCCGCACAAAAGCCGCAGGCATATGGAAGCCAACCGACCACCTCCCAAAAGCTGAGAGCTGGTGGGCCGTTGCATAACAGCACGCTTTGACCAGAGTGTGTGCACGAAGCCTCCTAGGTTCAATTGCTATTAGCAAGGGGCACCAGCTGGAAGCGCCGCCATATGTTCTACCTCACGCAGGGCAATGGCTTGCGTGATAGTGCTGTTGCAGCAACGCATATAAAGGAAGCGCAACTAGTTGACTAGGCGCTACATCATCCTCAGCTGTAGGGTTATAGGATTATGTCATTATCTCAGAAGATTGAATTTTTTATACAAGCTTACGCTTAGTTTCGTGCGCTATATCCTTTTGCTATTCCGTCCTGCGAGTTGCCTTACTAGCCTCGTAGGCGGCTGCGGCTGCACCTGCCGTAGGCCATCATGTAGTTACTGTCAGGGTACACACCACCTTGGCAACTCGCCCTGTCGTCGTGCTGGTTGTCTGCCTTTAAAAAGGCGGTTGACCGCTGATAACGTCCCTGCCTCCCTATTGCTCTTGCTCTCCGGTTCTCTGTGCCAGTTGTGGCGCTGCTAAACCCTTGTGCTCTTTCTGGCCGGCGCCAAGCTGCGAACCTCGCTTACAACCCTTCTTTCCTACCAACCAACCCTAATCTTCCTTAGTATGAACAATGGTACAATGACCGGTATGCGCACGTTGCGCTCTTGGGGGGCTGGCCTCCTGTGTGCAGCAGGGGCCTTGCTGTTGCCCTTAAGTGCGGCGGCGCAAACCCTAACGCCAGTGCAGCAATACGGCCAGCTGAAAGTGGCTGGCAACAAGATTGTTGACAAGAACAACCAGCCTATTAGCTTGGCCGGCAACAGCTTGTTCTGGAGCAACGACGGTTGGGGCGGCGAGAAATATTACAATGCCAATGTGGTCGGCTGGCTCAAGAACAACTGGCAAGCCAAAATTGTGCGCGTAGCCATGGGCACCAACGAAAGCGGCGGCTACCTCAGCAATCCAACCCGCGAAAAGCAGAAAGTGAAAACGGTGGTAGATGCCTGTATAGCCGCGGGTTTGTACGTCATCATCGATTGGCACTCGCATCAAGCTGAGCAGCAACAGCAGCAAGCCATTGCCTTCTTCCGCGAGATGGCCACCACCTACGGCAACTCCCCTAACGTGCTGTATGAAGTGTACAACGAGCCCTTGCAGGTGTCGTGGAGCGGCGTGGTGAAACCCTACGCCGAAGCCGTGGCTGGCGCCATCCGAGCCATCGACCCCGACAACCTCATCATCGTGGGTACGCCCACCTGGTCGCAGGATGTGGATGTGGCCGCCAACGACCCGATTACCCGCTACTCCAATATTGCCTACACCCTGCACTTCTACGCAGCCACCCACAAAGCCAGCCTCCGAACAAAAGCACAAGCAGCTCTTAGCAAAGGGGTTGCGCTATTCGTGACAGAGTACGGCACTACGGAAGCTTCCGGCAACGGCTACGTAGACGCCGCCTCCACCCAGGAATGGATGACGTTTATGAAGCAGAACGGCATCAGCCACCTCAACTGGGCGGTAAACGATAAAGCAGAATCAGCCTCGATTTTCAAGCCCGGCACCAGTCCTACGGCTGCGTGGTCGGACAGCTACCTTACGCAGTCGGGAGCCTTAGTGAAAGGCTACATCCAGAATTGGAATGGCACCACCACCGGCGGAGGTACCACTACGCCGCCCCCAACCACGCCACCCACTACGGGGGGCACCACGGTGCAGGCCGAAAGCTACAATGCCATGTCGGGCGTGCAGACCGAAACCACTGCCGACACGGGGGGCGGCCTGAACGTGGGCTACCTCGACGCCGGCGACTGGATGGCCTATACCATCGACGTGCCCACGGCCGGCGACTACGTGATTCAGTATCGGGTAGCTAGTTTGAGTGGCGGCGGACGTATCAGCCTAGAGCAGAACTCGGGTACGACTGTTCGGGGTACCTTGGCGGTGCCCGCTACCGGTGGCTGGCAGACCTGGACCACTATTTCGCACACCGTTAGCTTGGCGGCAGGGCGGCAGAACATTGCCATTGGAGTGGCTGCTGGTGGCTACAACCTCAATTGGTGGAGCTTCACGAAAGCCACGACCGGCGGCCGGGCAGCCACCACGGAGCCAGCTACCGTGTCGCTGTACCCCAACCCCACCCAGAGCCAACTGACGGTATCGGTGCCAACTACCAGCAGCAGCGTGCAACTAACAGTGTTCAATGCCAAAGGGCGCGAGGTACTCACCCGTAGCAGCAGCAATTTGAAGGGCGGCGAAATGCTGGTGCCCGTTTCTGGGTTAGAGCCAGGTATTTATTCGGTCCGAGTGAGCAACAACGGTGTCATTACCACGCACCGCTTCGTGAAAGAGTAATGCTCGACAGCAAACAAAGTGCAGCACGAACCTAGGCTTAGGCTCTGCTTTCACTGAATCTGTTTGTTAGGCTAAGCCAACTTGGCCGCTACACAACAAAGGCCCACTCAGCGCTTGTGCTGAGTGGGCCTTTGTTGTGTAGTTCGTAGTAACCAGGTCTTGAACTCAATAGCTGTGAGAAGCATAAGGATTCAAGCTGCAATCCGTTGAGGAAAATGCTACTTTGTGCGGCGCGAGAGCAGCAAGATTCCAGTGCCCTGCAACCGCTTATTTCAACCACAAGCCTGAGGCGTTGCGTGAGCAGAGGTGTAGGAAACAGGTGAGAAAAGAGATAATTGCTAAATCCTTTAAGCACTTGTTGGGAATACACCCTTTATTTGTGCAGCCCTGTTGGTCGGCGCATTCGTCAACAATAACCTACGCACCTCTTACTACCAGCTTTTATGCTCCAAACCGGTAAAATGCTGCCCCTCGTACTGGCAGCGGCACTACTTGGCCCCGTGGCTGCGCAGCCATCAGGGCAAACACTAGCACCATCAGAGGGAGCAAGCACCACGAAACCCGCTCCAGCGAAGCGCCCCACCAAGTTTGTGAAAAAGCACGGGCAGTTGCGCGTGGAAGGCACGCAGCTAGTTGATCAAGCCGGCAAGCCGGTGGTGCTGCGCGGCTTGAGCTTTGGCTGGCACAGCATGTGGCCTCGCTTCTACACCGAAGAAACAGTGCAGTGGCTGAAGGAGGATTTCAACTGCAACGTGGTGCGGGCAGCAGCGGGCGTGGAATCCGGGGAAAAGAATTACCTCAAGCATCCGGACTTCTCGAAGGAAAAAATCCGGGCGGTGGTGGATGGCGCCATTAAGGCCAACATCTACGTGATTATTGACTGGCACAGCCACAACATCAACCTCAACGAAGCTAAAGCCTTCTTCGCCGAAATGTCGAAGGCGTATGGCAAGCAGCCGAACGTCATCTACGAGGTGTTCAACGAGCCTGATTATGAGAGCTGGCCCGAGGTGAAAGCGTATGCCGAAGAAGTAATCAAGAGTATTCGGGAAAACGACCCCGACAATGTGATACTGGTTGGCTCGCCGCATTGGGACCAGGATGTGCATCTGCCGGCCGCCGACCCCATCAAGGGCCAGAGCAACCTGATGTACACCATGCACTTCTACGCGGCCACCCACAAGCAGGAACTGCGCGACCGGACCGAAGCGGCCATCAAGAGCGGCCTACCAATATTCGTTTCCGAGTCGGCGGGCATGGAAGCTTCCGGCGATGGTCCTCTGAACTACGCAGCGTGGCAAGAGTACATCGACTGGATGGAAGCCAACAAGGTGAGCTGGATTACCTGGTCGGTTTCCGACAAAGACGAAACCTGCTCTATCCTGAAAAAGACAGCTGCCTCTACGGGCAAGTGGAAAGACGAGGATCTGAAAGAATCGGGGCTCAAAGTGCGGGAGTATCTACGCAAGTACAACGTCGAGAAGTAGGTTCTTTCCCAGGCAACTACAGCAACACGCCAGCCAGCGAAGGAGAATTCCACTGCTGGCTGGCGTGCTGCTGTAGAAACGTCGGCCTTAGGGCTTCACCTCGATATCCTCGGCGTAAATCACCTTGCCATCTTCGCCTTTTAGGGCGGCCGCTACGAACAGCTTCTTGCCTTGCTCACGGAAGCGAAAAACGCCGTAGTGCTTCTGGTTGACGAGCGGGCCCACGCGGTACTGGTTGTCTTCGCCTTTGTTGTTGACGGCTGGGTGCGTGAGGCCGCTGGACGTAATTTCATACACGGGGTAGGGCATGCCCGCCGGCGTTATTTTGGAAAACTCTCCGATGTGCCGGTCGCCGCTAACGAGTAGCACGCCCTTGGCTTTGCTGGAAGCTAGCAGGTCGAGGAAACGTTGGCGCGCCACGGGGAAGTTGGCCCACTTCTCGTACGGGTGCTGCTGGGGCACAAACTGAATGCCCGAACCAATGATGTGCACGTCGGCGGTGCTGTTGTTGAGCTGCTGCTCCAGCCACTGCCACTGCGCGGCACCCAGGATGTCGCCGGTAGGATTGGCGATGTAGGCTTTCTGGGTGTCTTTCGTTAGCGCGTCCTGGTGGTACCGGTCGTCGAGCAGAATCACTTTCACCTTCTTGCTGCCCACCTTGTACTCGTAGGAAGCATAGATGCCCTCCTGTTGGCGGCGTGGGGTATTGGCGGGCTCTTGAAGAAAGTCGAGGGCGAGCTGCTGGCTTTCCTTTTTGTAGGGATACTCTTTGCCGGCATCGTTGCGGCCGTAGTCGTGGTCGTCCCAGGTGCCGATGATGGTGGGCACTTGGGCCCGAAACTGGCTGTAGCCGGGCAGGTTGTACTGTTTGTCGTACTTGCCTTTAAGCATCGCCATGTCGTCGGTGTCGCCATAGATGTTGTCGCCAAGCCAGATCCAGACATCGGGCTTTTCCTTGGCAATAACGGGCCACATAGGCTGGGGCAGATCGATGCGGTTGCAGGAGCCAAAAGCTACCGTTAGTTCCTTCTTGTTTTGTGCCTCGGTAGCCGAGCTGCCAAATAGCATGCCCGCCGATAGGAGGATTAACAGGTGTTTTTTCATCCGGCAAAGATGGTAAGCTGGCGTCTGCTTGGTGCAGAGCCGCATGTGAAGTGTTTGTTAACTAAGTGATGCATAGGTGAAGCGCACACGCTAGCAACGACTCACAAGCACAGCCTACTGGTGGTTGCTAGAGCGCCACCTACCTCTGGAAACAGAAAAGGGCTGCCAGAATATCTGACAGCCCTTTTCAATGTGAAATTCAATGCCTGGCAAAGAAGGCCAAGGGGAAAAGCGGTTAGCTTTTCTTCACGGCTTCAAAGCGACGGTTGGCTTCGCTCCAGTTGACTACGTTCCAGAAAGCGGCTACATACTCAGGACGCTTGTTCTGGTACTTGAGGTAGTAGGCATGCTCCCACACGTCGAGGCCCAGCACCGGCGTGCCGTGCTGGATACCCGGCAGGTCCATGAGGGGATTGTCTTGGTTGGGGGTCGAGGAAATAAACAGCTTGCCGGCTTTGTCGGCGCTCAGCCAAGCCCAGCCGGAGCCAAAGCGGCTGGTGGCCGCCGTAGCAAACTGCTCCTTGAACTTGTCGAACGAGCCGAAGCTGCTGGTGATGGCCGTGGCCAACGTACCCGTGGGCTGCCCGCCGCCTTTCGCTGACAGCAACTGCCAGAACATAGAGTGGTTGAAGTGACCACCGGCGTTGTTGCGCACAGCATCCGACTGCTTGCTGGCCGAAGCTAGCAAGTCGGCCAACGACATTTTCTCTTGTGGCTTGCCAGTCACGGCCTCGTTCAGCTTGGAAACGTAGGTTTTGTGGTGGGCATCATGGTGCACTTCCATGGTACGCGCATCAATGTGGGGCTCTAGTGCATTGAAGGCATAAGGCAAAGCCGGAAGGGTAAAAGGGCCGTCGGCAATAGGGGTGGCGCGGGCTTCGCGGAGCAGCTTTTCGTCGTGGGCGCGGGCCAGCAAAGCGGGGCTAACCAGGGCACCGGCCATGGTCAATAGACCGTTTTTCAAAAAATCTCGCTTCAGCATGACGTGGAAAATTGGAGTGAAGGAAAGAATGATACCAGCGAAGGTACCAAGATAGGTTCCGCCGGGTGTACGCAGATGAAGAAAAAGGTATCGTACTGAACAGTAAAACAGCTTCACCGAGTGAAGTAGCCGAATCGGTATTGTATTTGTATTCCAGCGAGAAACTTCCACTTTTTCCATCACCGAAACTTCACCCTGGCCTACCTTTGTGGCCATAACATATGCTTCGGCCTTCTTTATCCGTTAGGACTTCACTTTCATTGTTCATTTAACCAGTACCGCCTTGTTCTCGTCTGTTTTTTCTATCCGTCGTTGGTCGCCGTTGCGCTTGCTGCTAACGAGTGGACTTATCTTGGTTGCCCTTCTTGGCCTCAATTCAGCTGCCCTGGCCCAATACACGGTGCGCGGTACCGTGGTTGATAGAGAAACCAAAGAGGTGCTGCCCTTCGTGAGCATTTCGGTGGCGGGCACCACCAACGGCACTGCCAGCAATGCCAACGGAGAGTTTACGCTGGTGCTCAAAGACGTGCCCCGTACGCTGGTCTTCTCGGAGCTAGGTCACCTGCGCGACACGGCGCGTGTAACCCAAGCCAACTACACCACTCCGCTGCAAATAACCATGGCCCCGGCCTCGGTGGCGTTGCCCGAGGTGAAAGTGAACAGCTACCCTTTCCAGCTGGTGGAAAAGGCGTTTCGGCAACTGCAAAGCAGCTACTCCCGCAAATTCTACGGCAAAGCCTACTACCGGCAGCTCACGCGCATCAGCAATGAGCCCACTGAGCTCCAGGAAGTGGTGTGGAACGTGAAATCCAACCCGGCCCGCATCGAAGGAACCACTGTGGCGCAGGGACGCTACGCGGCCAAGCAGGCCGCCACCGCGTTCAGCAACTTCTCGATTTACACCCGCCGCTACGGTCTCTACGACGCTGGTATGGACAGCACCAAGTCGTTGGCGCTGCTCAGCCCCAACACCGTGAAAAACTACTTGCTGGAACTGAAAGGCTTGCTCGACCAAGACAGCAGCACCATTGCGGAAATATCCTTCGAGACGCGGCCAGAAATCAAATACCAGTCTTCCGGTACGATTTGGATCAATATTGAAACCAACAAGATTGTGCGGTACAAGATGACCCAGCCCAATTTTACGGCCACTTCCAGCAACCCCAACCAGCAGTTCAAGAACCCTAAGCTGTCGGTGGATATGGTATTTCAGCCTTCCAGCGACTTGGTTTCTCCCATCGACCACATGCAGGTAGACCTCACCGCCGACTTGGTTACGGGCACCAAAACCGGCACCGTACCACTCAGCGTAACGTCGTTCACTTACTTCTACGACACCTCCACGAAGGCCACCAACATTCCCTACGCCCGCGCCAGCCTCGACGACCGGGACTTGGAAACAATTAAAGCCACCAAATACGACCCTGAGTTCTGGGCCAATAATCCGGTGGTACAGCGCACGCCTGTTGAAGATGAGGTAGTAGCCTCGTTCGAGAAAAAAGGCGCTTTCGGGACCATGGTTAAAAAGCCCCAGCCCAAAGCTGGCGCGCAGAAATAATACACCACAAAGCCGCGTAGCACCGCCCAGTAGCTCTGCCTTCACGCAACACGGCACCAGCAAGCTACCCATGTAGAGGGTGGCGCTGGTGCCGTGTTGCGTGAAGGCAGTGTGCGTTTGTGAGGATGCTAGTGAGGCAGAAGCTGGTTATGACAGCTAAGAGTTTGCCAACCTAGATATGTATAATCTGCTCCCGTACAAACTACCTGTTACAATGGCCTTTTAAAATTTAACTAGCTGACAATCAGTGGTAGATGGTAGTTTACCGCATGATTATGTGACCCGCGTTTTTTGCGTAGCGGAGAGAGGCACTATAGTTTTGTTATATAGAAACTTCTCTATGTAATAAAAACTCCCGCTATGAAAAAGATGATAGTTGAAAGTGAATCCCCGATTGCAAAAAGCAAAGTGGGGGCAGAAGCCGTAATCAGTGGCTCTGCTGACATGTACGGTGCGTGCAGCATCGAAACGTTCAGTTCAGCCAGCCCGCTTGGGCTCACGCACGAAGACGCGCAAGGCTGGATAGATTATGTAACCAAGTTCACGCCCGGCAACTTCTGGTATAAGGATTCCGGGGTTCAGGTTTGGCTGTACGAAGAGCAGTACGACAACTGGCAGGACACCTACGGCGCTGATGCGGTAGTAGCCTTCTACCACTCCGGCCACGGCGCCATGGATAACAATGGCGTGTTCCAGATTCCTCTGGGCAGCAAATGGAGCAACCGCGACTGGGCTTTCTCGTCCGACATGCGGCTCGGCAATGAAACGGTGCGCTACATTTTCTGGTCCACTTGCTATTCATGCCGCATTTCTGGCACCCACAACCCTATTCGTACGTGGCACCCCGCCAACCTCGGGTTCAGAATGCTGTTTGGCTTCGAAACAGTTAGCGTAGACGACGCCAACTATGGCAAGTTCTTCTGGGAAGAGTGGAACAAGAACAAGTCTTTCAGCACTGCGTGGCTAGACGCAAGCTGGCGCATCTCGCACAACCAAACGCCCACCGTCGTCGCGACGGGCGCTACCGCCGCGGAGGCCCAGAACCGGGTGTTCAACGAGCGAATTTTTGATGGCGCTGCTACCTCCCGCAACTTCTATCATTGGCGCTGGTACAGTGCCGCTGCTACCACTTCGGAGATGCTGCTGGCTTCAACTGCTGCTATTCCAGCAGAACCCAAAATAGCTATTCTGGAAAGTGCTACTACGCAGGACAGAGAATTAGTGAAGGCCGCAACTGTATTAGGCTTCTCGAATAAAGCAACCGAAACCATGCTCTATGATCGGGACGGGAATGCGTATTTGAAAGACGGCGACAAACGCGCATCGGTAGCGAAAGACGGTACTATTAGCATAGTAACTGGCAAGTACAATTATGAAAACACTCGCCAGATCAGCCAAGACAAAGCAATTACAATTGCCAAGTCTGTACTAGCTGAAACCGGCTTCGATAAAAAAGCGGATTTGCGGATTGAAAAAGTAATTCATGGCTTTAGCTGCGGCGGTTCCAGCAAAGGCGGTGGCGAAATTGGAGAACCAGTTGTTACGGAAACCATCGTGCAGTTCCGGCAGCTCATTGATGGCCTGCCAACCATCAACGACGGCAACGGCTTGGTGCGGGTGAGCATTGATAATGATGGAAACGTGATTGCCATCACAAACTCCGCGAAAAAAGTCGTGGACCTCAGCACGAAAGCCAAATCAACGCTTGCCCCCGACAGCAACAGAAAAGGCGCAGCCGACAGCAAGTATGCGTCGTTCGACGAAAAAACGCTCGACAAGTTATTTCAGCAAAAGCTGGCTGCTATTCTTGCTCGAAATAGCGCCACCGAAACAAACGGTACCGGCGCTTTAAGATCGGCTAGTGCCAAAGACGCCGAAATTATTGAAGAGAAAATAGGCTATAACGTGAACGGAGGCTACGGTAGCATAGAAGCACAGCGTGAATATGAAGTTGATTTTGGTGACAATCTGAAAAAGAGATATAAAGTAAGAGTGCCTATCTATTCATAGTATCCAGTATCTACTAGCAAAAGAAAAAGGCTGCCACACGGTAGCCTTTTTCTTTTGCTAGTAGATAACGGGTCCGCGTTATCTAGTTTGGTTACGGATTGGTGCTCCACATACCAGCTTCTTTGATAAAGATGCGGCGGTTGAGTTTGAGCTGCGACACGATGAACTCAGCTAAGTCTTCGGGCTGCATTACCTTATCGGGGTTGCCGTCGGTGAGCTTGTTGCTGATGGCAAGCTCGGTGGCAATGGTACTAGGAGTGAGGGCCGATACGCGGATGTTGTGCTTGCGGACTTCCTGCATCAGCGACTCGGTGAGGCCCATAATGGCAAATTTGGACGCACTGTAGGCACTGGTAGTGGCCGCGCCGCGCTGGCCAGCCGTGGAGGCAATGTTGATGATGTCGCCGGTTTCGCGAGCTATCATGCCGGGCAACACAGCACGGGTGGTGTAGTAGGTTCCCATCAGGTTCACCTGCACAATGTGTTCCCACTCAGCCGGGTCCATGTCAACGAGCTTGGCGAACGTGCCGATGCCCGCATTATTGATTAGGATGTCGATGGTACCTAGGGTGGCTTCGGCTTGAGAAACGGCCGTCTCCACCGCAGCGCGGTCAGCCACGTCAGCCACCACGATGGTCGCCTTTACACCCAAGGCTTCCACTTCTTTGGCAACGTCCTGCAATTGACTCTCGGTCCGGGCCAACAAGGCCACGTGTACGCCCTCTTGTGCTAGGGCAAGCGCCACGGCCCGACCAATACCTTTACCTGCGCCCGTTACAAGGGCATTTTTTCCACTGATGGATTCCATAGGAACTTAGAACGTGAGAATGTAAACGAGAGAAGCTTGTACAACCGATCTGCGGCGAAACAGTTATCTTACTTTGGTGCTTTGCATATGGTTGACGGGGACGCCAAGCTTTTGTTGGCACAGGTTAGCGGCACAAAGGTAATTTCTTGCTTTATTGCCAGCGTTGGTAAGAAGTTTGGGCTGTTTTGGTGCGTGTTTTAGAGGTATGTAGCTGAGGCGCACAGTGTTCAGATAAGCCCGGCAGTATAGCTGCTCGATATATTGTATTTTAATAAGAAAAATTAGTCATCAGATACAGCGACTTGAATTATTTCTTTATTACTTGTCTTTTTATATTGCAAAATAATAATGGTTGATTGCATGTAATTAGATAAGTCACTTAAAATATTATAATCTTTATAAATTGAATTGAATATTTCTTATTTATATGTATCTATCTGTATTTCTGCTGTTTAGGCATCATAAAGTTGTGGTAAGCGTAATTTGCCGAAGAATTAAGTCATGCTTCGTCAAACGCAATTACTATGAAACCCACCTTACTCACTGTCTTTTTAGCCTTCTTTTGCCTATTTGGCTCCATTTCGGAGTCGCAGGCACAGGCCACCAGATACATATCGAGGAGCAATGGTCCGTGGAACTCCCCGAGTACTTGGACAGCCATTAGTCCAAATGGAACGCTAATCTCTTCGTTTCCTGCTCCAAATGCTAATAACGATGTAGTCATCGGCCACGACGTTAGGCTAAATATCAATTATGATGTTAGTGGTAACAACGGAGCACTAACTATCACGGAGGCAGGCACATTATCTCATACTGGTCAGTTCACATTGACAGTAGGGGATCAACGCGGTAGTGCACAACAGCGCATCACAGTAGCGGCTCGTACAACGCTTGCTATGAACCTATACAAAATTGAATTTATAAAAGCAGAAGGGACCATTGCAGCTCCGCTTGCAACTGCTTCCTGCATGACTGTTGGCAACCAATCTGACTTATTTGTTCCAACTACTATCACCGTAAACGGCAACTTAGTTGTGCCACAGGGTAATGCTGCTGCAAATGGCCTAGATGGCGGTGGAAATGCTAGATCTATAATCCGGGTTAGAGGTAGATTGGACGGTAATCCGAACGCCTTAAGAAATTTCATTTTCGTAAACGTGCAGATCCAAAACGATCCTGAGGTTAACCAGGATTGTGACGTACTGGTGCCTCTTCCCGTGGAGCTAATTAGCTTCGATGCTAAGTACAACAACAGCCAAGTGGTACTCCGCTGGGCCACGGCATCAGAGAAAGACGCCCTCAACTTTGCGGTGGAGCGTTCTTCGGATGCCAAGAATTTCAGCCCCGTTGCTGTAGTGCAAGCTGCTGGTAACTCTTCCACGCGCCGCGACTATGAAGCAACTGACCGCAATGTGCGTAACGGATTGAGCTACTACCGCTTGAAGCAAACCGACTTGGACGGCACATTCACGTATTCGCCCGTCGTACCTGTACAAGTAGGGGACGACGCACAGCCACAGCGACTGGAAGCCTACGGTGACCAAGGCAACCTCAACATTGTACTGCAAATGCCAGGTACGGTGCAGCAACTGCGAGTACTCGATATGATGGGCCGAGTGCTTTACACCGAATCCATACCTGAAGGCGCTACCGGCCTTGTTACACGCTCGGTGCCCATGGGTAGCGAAAACCGCGTGTACATGGTGCAAGCCGTTACGTCGGAAGGAGTGGTAAGCAAGAAGTTTGCAACGATGCGTTAAATAACCAATACCCTTGCCAGCACCCGTTACAAGGACATTCATTCCTGTAATGGACTCCATAAGAGCTCGAAGTGCATATAACAGGTTCGCGTCACCATAGGTGGTTACCACGAATGGCATAGGGCACACGCGCACAAATTGATACAAGCCGAGAAAAGGGCCTGAAATAACTTTCAGGCCCTTTTTTGTATACTGGATTATGCCAAGGAAAATAGCAGTAAGCGGCATCTGATCTGCGTTTCCGGGGCCTCCGAATGCCTTCCGAAATTTATACTGAAAGCTGGTAGGAGATATCTTAAGACACTTTTTGTGTTGAAATATTTTAATTGAAGAAATCCTATTTGTATAAAACCATTTTTTATGTATCTATCTGTATAGTTGCGGATTAGCTATTAATCGGTTTTCAGGAAAGGTAAGTTTGTTGCAGAATTGACAACTGCTCTGCTAAACCTGCCCTCTATGAAAACGCCTTTACTGTTCTTTTTTAGCATGTGGTTCTGCGTGCTAAACTTCGCCTCGAACGCGTACGCACAACCGGGGTCGAATACGCCTATCATCTACGAGTCAAGAACGCCCAACGGCTTGTGGACTGCTCCTAGTACCTGGACTGCCACCCAAAACGGAGTACCCGTGCCCGACTCGTATCCCGTACCTGGCGCAAACAATATCATCACAATCAACAACACAGTTCGGTTGAATACCGACTATGCAGTGGGTGGAGACGACGGCTTGCTGACCATCACACCTACTGGAACGTTGGTGGATGCGGGAGGACATACACTCACAATTGGCGACATAAGAGGAAACTCGAAGGAGCGTCTTAGAGTGCAAAGCCGCTCTGGTGGCAATGCGCTTGATCTGTTCAAGATTTCGTTTATCAAGGCCATCGGCACCCTAGCCGCTCCCATGCAAACTAGCTCGTGCGTAACTATTGCCAATAACACGGTCTTGTCTGCTCCTAGTAGCATTACAATAGGTGGAAACCTAACCATTACGCAAGGCAACACGGCCGTGGAAGGACTAGACGGGCAGGGGAGAGGCACCCTCCGGGTGGAAGGGTCTATTATTGCCACGCCTGGTGCCGTTCGGAACTTCGTGGCAACTAATATATTCGTCAACAACACACCTTTTGACTGCTTGGCTGGGCCGCTGCCCGTGGAGCTGATAAGCTTCTCCGCTCGTTTGGAACAAGCACAAGTGAACGTGCGGTGGGCCACGGCTTCCGAGATGAATGCTGCTAGCTTCGTTGTAGAGCGCTCTTCAGACGGCAAAAACTTCAGCACTGTGGCAACGGTGGCGGCGGCCGGTACTTCCGCTGTCCGTCATGACTACCAGGCCACGGACTACGGCATGCGCAACGGCTTGAATTATTACCGCCTCAAGCAAGTAGACCTGGATGGCACCTTTTCTTACACGCAGGTGGTGCCCGTGCAAGTAGGAAGCGCAACGTCGAAAGTAGAAGCGTACGGCAGCCAGGGCAACCTGAATGTGATAGTGCAAGTGCCGGGCGCCTTGCAACAGTTGCGGGTGTTGGATACCATGGGGCGGGTGCTGTACACAGAAACACTAACAGCTGCGCCAACTGAGCTTGTGAAGCGCAGCATCCCTATGCCTGCTGCCGAAACGCGCGTGTATATAGTGCAGGCTGTCACATCGGAAGGAGTGATAAGCAAGAAGTTTGCGACGACGCCTTAAACTGCCACCATCTTTTGCTGGTGCTGCTTCCCACCTGAAAGCCTCTAAGAAACGCTTCTTGGGGGCTTTCCGGTGTCGGACCGGTTACAAGGTCTTGTCATAAAAGGCAAACTTTTTCCTTGGACCGTGCAAACCGCTTACCTTTTGACCACAAAACTCTGTTGTGCTTTTCTACATGAAGAAATTTGCCTTTACTGGCTTGCTAGCTGCAACCCTATTAGGTGCTTGCAACCAACAAAAACCTGCTGCGGATGGCAGCACTCCTATCGAAACGGACATCAGTAAAATCAAGGACCTATCAGGTCTGTTTGCGGGGTACTGGGAAGAGCAGGCGCGCCTGTTCCCGCTGGAGGCTACCACGCAGGGCGACAACCGCTACAACGACCAGCTGCCGAACGACCAAACCCGCGCCTTCCGCCAGCAGGTGCAAGGCTTCTACGAGAAATACCTCAACGGCCTCAAGAAATTCAACCGCGAAAAGCTGTCGGAAAACGACAAGATCAGCTACGACATCTTTCAGTATGACTTGGAAACCAAGCTGGAAGGGTTGAAGCTGAACCTCTGGATGATGCCGTTTCAGCAGTTCTGGGGCTTGCCCATTTCTATGGGGCAGTATGGCTCCGGCGAGGGAGTGCAGCCGTTCAAAACAGCTAAAGACTACGATAACTGGCTGGGCCGGGTACGTGGCTTCTCGGTGTGGGGCGACTCGGCTATCGTCAATTTCCGGCAAGGCATGAAGGCCGGGGTGGTGCTGCCCAAAACGCTGGTGGAGCGGATGGTTCCGCAGATGCGTGCTTTAGAAGTGACGGACCCAACTAAGAGCTTGTTCTACGGCCCCATCAACCGCTTCCCAAAAGAAATTTCCGCCGAAGACAAAGAGCGGATTACAGCCGCGTACAAGAAAGCCATCATGGAAGAGCTGGTGCCTACGTACCGGAAGCTCGGCAACTTCTTGGAGAAAGAGTACCTGCCCAAAGCTCGGACCACTACCGGTATTGCGGCTGTGCCTGGCGGGCCAGAAATCTACCGCTACTACGTGAAGAGCTGGACTACCACCGACAAAACGCCCGAGGAAATTTACCAGACTGGCTTGTCGGAAGTGAAGCGCATTCGTACGGAAATGGAGAAAGTGAAAGCGCAAGTTGGGTTCAAGGGTGACTTGAAAGCCTTCTTTGCGTCGCTGAAGACCGACCCCAAGCTGATGCCGTACCAGACGCCGGAAGATGTGTTGGGCGCTTTCCGGACTATTCAGGCTAAAATCACGCCCAACCTGTCCAAGATGTTTGGGCGCACTCCCAAAACGCCGTTTGAAATTCGACAAACCGAAGCCTTCCGCGCCGCCTCGGCCTCAGCCGAGTACAACCAAGGCAGCCCCGATGGCTCCCGGCCTGGCATCTTCTACATCCCGATTCTGGACGCCAAAACCTTCAACGTGACGTCGGGCATGGAGTCGTTGTTCTTGCACGAAGCCATTCCGGGCCACCACTATCAGATTTCGCTGCAACAGGAAAACGACAAGCTACCGAAGTTTCGCCGGTTTGCCTGGTATGGAGCCATGGGCGAGGGCTGGGCGCTATACACCGAAAGCCTGGGCAAAGAGCTAGGGCTCTACACCGACCCCTACCAGTACATGGGCGCCCTCGGCGACGAGATGCACCGCGCCGTCCGCTTGGTAGTAGACGTAGCCATGCACAGCAAAAACATGACCCGGGAACAGGCCATTGCCTACATGCTAGAGAACGAAGCCATCAGTGAAGAAGGCGCTACGGCCGAAATCGAGCGGTACATGGCTATTCCGGGGCAGGCGCTGAGCTACAAAATAGGCGCGCTGAAAATCCGGGAGCTACGCGAAAAATACCAGAAGCAGCTAGGACCTAAGACGAATGCGCTGCGTGAGCAGTATCCAGGTCAAAATAAGGAGCATTTCCATTTGGCGGGTTTCCACGATGAGCTGCTCAAAGACGGGGTGATGCCGCTTTCAGTGCTCGAACGCAAGATGGATACCTGGGCTTACGGCGAGAAATAACCACTAAGCGCGCACAGAAAAGCGGGCTGATTTCTTTGATACAACGTCAAAGAAATCAGCCCGCTTTTCTGTGCGTGCCTGTTAGGCCTGATGCAGTGCTTCCAGTTCGGCCATATCTTCCTGCGAAAGTGAGATGGAAGCTGCTTTCATATTCTCCTCCAGGTGCTGCACTTTCGAGGTGCCCGGGATGAGCAGGATGTTGGGCGCCCGGTGCAGCAGCCAGCTCAACGCCACTTGTTGTTTGGTGGCGTTGTATTTCTGGCCAATCTGGTCGAGTTTGCTGAGGGCCTGCTCGTTGCCGCCGCTGAGCGGATACCACGGAATGAACGCAATACCGTGTTGCTCGGTGTACTCCAGTTCGGCCTCCCACTTGCGGTTGTCAACACTGTACATGTTCTGTACCGACACCACCCGCACGTATTCCTGGGCCTTCTTGATTTGCTCGACGGTGACCTCCGACAACCCAATATGCTTCACCAGCCCTTGTTCCTGGGCTTGCTGCAAAAATTCCAGCGTTTGTTCAAAGGGTACCTCCGGGTCGATGCGGTGCAGCTGGTACAAGTCGATTTGATCGAGCTTCAGCCGCTTCAGGCTGCCTTCCAATGCTTGCCGCAGATGGTCGGGGTGAGCATTGATGGGCCATTGGTTGGGACCTGTGCGCGTAAGTCCACCCTTAGTAGCAATCACCAGACTGGACGGATACGGGTGTAAGGCCTCGGCAATCAATTCTTCCGATACGTTCGGGCCGTAGCTATCAGCGGTGTCAATGAAGTTGACGCCTAGCTCCACCGCCCGCTTCAGTACGCGTATGGATTCGTCGTGGTCTTTAGGTGGACCCCAGATACCGTCGCCGGTGATGCGCATGGCGCCGTAGCCCATGCGGTTGATGGTGATATCGCCGCCCAATGTGTAGGTAGCGTCAAAAGAAGTGCTGGTTGTGCCTGCCATGATGAGTAGTCTAATTGGAATGAAAAACGATACTACCACTAACGTATTCCACGCCAACAAGGCGATGATATACCAGAATGCTGTAGGTATAGGCAGCGGCTGTGGGGCCAGATTGAAACCGAAGCGCTGTGTTGAATGCTGGGCTTGCGTCGCGGCCGGGTACCCACAACCAAGAAACAGATAAACCTTTCCAGCTGCCCATAGCTTTTGGTGCTGGCAACCAATGCGCGTTTGGTTTCAGGCGTGGCTATAGCGCCTCGCAAACTCCGGTTACTTTTGCTTGCTGCTCACGTTTTCAACCACCGCAAGTGGTTTAGCTTATACCCTACTTCTTTATGCGCCACATCACCCCCGACGACCTTAAGGGTTTCGAGAAGGTATTTCGTCTCAACCTGATCAATGCTCTGCCCGGCTACAAGCCCACCAACCTCATTGGCACTGCCGACGAAGGCGGGTTCACCAACCTGGCCATTTTCAGCTCGGTGATTCACCTGGGGTCGGCACCAGCGGTGTTGGGCATCGTTACGCGGCCGACCACCGTGCCGCGCCATACCTACCAGAACCTGAAAACCACGGGCTGTTTCACCATCAACCACGTGCACGCCGGCTTTGTAGCCCAGGCCCACTACACCTCCGCCGACTTCCCGGCCGAAGAATCGGAGTTCGAGCAATGCCATTTCACGGCCGAGTTCCGCGACGGTTTTCCAGCGCCCTATGTGGCTGAAAGCAAAATCAGTATCGGGTTGCGGTTGAAGGAAGAATTGCCGATTCATAACGGCACGGCACTCCTGGTGGGCACCGTGGAGCATATCTACCTTCCCGAAAACGTGCTGCTGCCCGACGGCACCCTCGACCTGGTCGCCGTCGACGATGTTTGCGTATCCGGCCTCGATACTTACTACCGAGCTACGCAGGTGGGGGCATTTGCCTACGCCCGGCCCGGCCAAGGCCCGCAGTACAAGGAGAGCAGCAAGGACGCAAACGGCTAGCCCTACACAGCGCACTCCGCAAAAAAAGGCCCCGAAGCATTGTGCTTCGGGGCCTTTTTGCTAATAATACTCGCTATGCGTTACTTAATCGAAAATGTAGCGCAGGCCAATCTGGGCACGCCAGCGGCTGTTGAGGTCGGTGTTGTTGATGAAGGTTTGGTTGCCGCCGCGGAACTGGTACGCGGGCACGTTCGAGGTGGCCGTTGGGTAGCTGGCTTCGATGAACCGGTTGTTGGCGTACACGCGTCGCACGCCCCAATCGGAGCTGAGTAAGTTGCCTAGGTTCTGAATGTCGAAGCTAAGTTGGAAGGTGTGCTTCCGCTCACCGGCTGCCACCGAGAAGTCCTGCAATACCTTGGCATCCAACTGGGTGTACCACGGGCTAATGGCGCCGTTGCGGGCCGTGAAGCTGCCACGTTGCTCGGACAGGTAATCGTCTTGGCTGATGTAGGCATTCAGCTGCTCCCACTGCTGCGCGGCCGTAACCAGCACAGTACCCGCGGCATCCCGAATGTCCACCAGGTTGATTTGGTCGCGGGTAGCAGGCACAAACAGCAAGTCGTTGCCCGGAATACCGTCGCGGTTCAGGTCGCCAGCGTAGGTGTAGGAAAAGCGGTTGCCTTGGGCAGCTTCAAAGAAGAAGCTAAGCGTGGTGGCCATCTTCCCGTTGCCATAGCTAAAGCGCTTACCGGCGGCTCCAATGATGCGGTGCTGCAACCCAAAGTCGCTGAACGCCAGCTGCGGATTGTTGGCATTGCCAATCACCGGGTTGCGCTGGTACGCATCGGCCGCAATTTCGCCGGGGTTCGACGTTACGTCTTTGGCGCGCGAGTAGGTGTAGGCTGCTTGCACGTATAGGCCGTTGGCGAAGTCTTTTTTCAGCTGTCCGGTGAGGTTGTACTGGTAGCCTTTGTTGGTGTTTTCGAGTACAATCACGCCGGCGTCTAGGAAGCTGAACTGCCCATCCGGACCCGTGAAACCCGGTGTGATGCGTGGACCTGCCGCCGGATAAATCAAGCGCGTATCCGCACCCGTTAGGGTTTCGGTCGGCGTCACGAAGTTGTAGTTGCGGTGAATGGCGGCATTCCGGTCTTTAGAGTAAATAGCTTCCAGCGTAGCTACAATACCGCCCGGCAGTTGCTGGTCGATGGCCAGGTTGGAGCGCCATACCTGCGGAAACTTGAAGTCATTGGCCGTACCGTTGATCTGGAAGGTATAGCCAGGGTCGAACTGCGAGTTAGAAGCTTGGTTGCTGATCCATACGAACGGAATACGGCCGGTGAAAATGCCCGTGCCGCCCCGAACCTGGGTGGTAAGGTCGTTTTCGATGGCGTAGTTGAAACCCAGCCGCGGCGAAAACAACGGTGTGTTCTTCGGAAACTTGGTGACGTCAACCGTGGCTGGCTGGCCCTTGGAGTCGAGCAGGGGAGCGTTCAGGATTTGGGTGTTCGGGGCCACGTCGGTGTTGTAGATGGGCATGTCGGCGCGGACGCCAAGCGTCAGCTTGAACGCGGGCGTGACGTTCCACTCATCCTGAAGGTACAAGCCCAACTGCGCCACCTTCACGTCCGCCGACTTTACCCGGTTGCGGCCGCCGGCTTCAGCTGTTGCATTGAGGTCTAAAAAGCCTGATTGCCCAGGAGTTGTGTACTTGAACAAGCTGTCTACTTCGAGACGATTGTAGCCGTAGCGCTGCAAATTGAAGTCGTTGACGAAGTTGAACTGCTCGTAGGTAACGCCGGCCGTTAGCACGTGGGCACCAGCGAAGTAGCTTAGGTTATCAGTGAACTGCGTAATGTTCTGGTCTAGCCGGTTCTCAGCCGAAAACTGCTCGGTGCCCACGCTCACGTAAGTGGTGCCGTTGCGCGTGAGGTCTATCATCGGAAACAGCTTGTTGGAAGGCAGTTCGCGGTAGTCGCGGAAAGCTGAGAAGCTGAGTTGGGCCTTGTTGCTGAACTTCTCACCGATGCGCGAGTTTAACTCGCCTACCAATGAGTTCAAGTTGTTGTGGATGGTGTAGCCCGAGTTGGAATATTGCAGCGTGTTCACGCCCTGCACCCGGCTGGATGGCGCAATGGCAATGGGGTGCGGACCTTGCTCGCGGTAGCTCTTCAGGTAGTTGTAGCGCAGCGAGAAAGTGCTTTTGGGCGTGATGTTCCAGTCGAATTTCACCAGGAACTTGTCGCTGGAGGTGCGGTAGGTAAAGTCTCGGTAGGTGCCGGGGTCGTAGCCATACACATCAATCAGGCGCTGTCGAATGCTGATTAGGTCACTCTCCAATACGCGGCTCACCCCATCAACCGAGCCGTTGAGGGCGGCCTGGGCTTCAGCGGCGCTACTAGCAGGACGGAACGTGAGGCCTGGGTCGTCGCGCCGCGTAATTTCAGCGTTGGTGAAAAAGAACAGCTTGTTCTTAAGGATAGGACCGCCCAGCGCAAACCCAGTCTGGTTGAATTTGAGGTCGGGATTGGTGAGTTGAACGTCGCCTACTTTCTCTCCGATTAGGCTCTCATTGCGCAGGTACGTGTACACGGTGCCTTTAAAGTCGTTGGTGCCGCTCTTGGTTACAGCATTCACGCCGGCGCCCGTAAAGCCACCCTGCCGCACATCGTAAGGTGCCAAGCTCACTTCCAACTGCTCGATGGCATCGAGGCTAACCGGCTGCGAGTTGGTTTGGCCGCCCGGCGTAGGCGCATCTAGCCCGAACGAGTTGTTGAAAATGGAGCCGTCGAGCGAGAAGTTGTTGTAAAGCGTGTTGCGTCCGCCAAAGCTCAGGCCGCTGCTTTGGGGCGTGAGGCGCGTAAAATCTTCCTGGGAGCGGCTGATAGTGGGCAGCGTACGGATAGCAGCACTGCTGATGTTGGTGGATGCCCCCGTGCGGTCCTTGTTGATTTGGCCGTCGCGGTTGCCCTTCACTACCACCTCGCCCAGCGCCTGCGTGCCATCGGCCAGTGTCACTTTGCTTTCAAACGTTTTGCCGAGCGCCAGCTGAATGCCCGTATCGGTGTAGGTTTGGGACCCCACGAAGGAAATTGCCAGCTCATACGGTCCGCCAACGCGCATGTTGAGCAAGTCGTACTGGCCATTGTCGCGGGTGGCAGTGCCGTATTTGGTGCCGGTCGGAAGGTGGGTGGCTACCACGGTGGCGCCGGGTAACGGTTGGTTTTTGCTATCCAGCACCAGCCCCTTCATGGCGGACGTGGTAACTCCTTGCCCAAGCCCAACGTGGCCGCCAAGCAGGAGCGTAAAGCCCAGTAGTAGAACAAGTAGAAGTTTGTTTCTCATAGGAAAAGAGCGGTTAGGTTTCAGCACAAAGCATCCAGTTTTCGACCGCGAAACTAGATTAAGGAATTATGAATTATGCTTGCATAACATTTTAGTAACAATTAGGAAACATTAAATATCTCGTAAGCGCGTGATAGTCAATTATATATTCCACTAGTAAAATAAATATAAGAAATATACTATAGACAAGGACAATACGTGTCTATTCTATCGGCAGCAGGGGAGCTTAAGGAAACCAAGTGAGGCGTAGCTTAAAAAGGAGTGAGGAAAGCAACTCCTGCGCTGCCAACACAGCACAGCTTTACGGCTACTACAACCAGCAACAAAGCCGCCGCTCCGATACACTGTAGTTGTGTTGGGGCGGCGGCCTCGTGGAAAGCACGCTAGCAACAGTGTTGCCACAGAAAATGAGCTGTGCAGTGAAGTAGTCAACTCTAGTTAGGCGCAGCTGCGGCAGCGGTAGCGGGTTCCAACCGGGTAGGGGCCGACCATGCGCTAAACTGGTTTGGCCCTAACACGGCTCGGATTCTAAATGAGAGCTGGCCTGCTTGCAGGTCTAGAAGTTGCTTGCGGTTCAGGAAGCCTTGGCTTTTGGCATTTCGGCCGGCGGCCACCTGTAGGCGATAACAAGCAGCCGGAAGCCGGCGCAATTTGGGCGAAATGCCTTCATCGGTGGCTGTCTGCATTTCGTAGGCTTGCGCGCCAGGGTAAGGTTCCCAACACAGCCGCCAGTACGTCGACCACGCAATCTGCCCGTTGGGCAGGGTGGTTACCGTGTCGAGCAAGGTGGTGCGCAACCCTGTGACGGGCGCGAGGGAGGCACTAGGGGTTGTAGGCGCTTGCTTTTCGTGGCAGCTTGCAAGCAGGCTAGCTACGAAAAGCACCGCGAAAAAAGCCTGGCTCCCCAGTGGGAACCAGGCTTTCAGACTTCTAGCAACCCGTTGCTGGGGTAGCATAACTGCTTTGTTTACCACTCGACGGGGCCGAACAGGGCGTTGTTGACGTAGACTACCCGGTCAGGAATTACAGTGTTAGGCGCAACATCGGTGTTGACAACTGCCGACTTGCGGCCCACACTAGCGCCTCGCCCAATGAGCGAGCGGAACACCACTGCCTGGCTTTTGAGCTGCACATTGTCTTCCAGAATGGTAGGCTCATCGTCGCCGCCACCAGCTAGGGGGCGCCGGCCACCGCCGTGCACAATAGACCGTTCGCCGTAGCGGATGTTGTCGCCGGCCTGAATAGGCGTTTGCTCTAGGGCGTGGAAGATAACGTTGTCGTCCATGCGGGCAATGCGGCCAATCACGAAGGGCTCCCCTTCATCAGCTCGGATGGAAATGCCCTCGCCTAGCACGTGCTGAAGGTCTGGGAACGAGTTTGCAATGGACACCTCACCGATGATGCGGTTGCGGTAACCCGGTATCTGGGTTGGGCGGCCAGCCAGTTTTGGAAGGTCGCGGTTGGGGTTGAAGCCCGTGTTACCAGGGTCGAAGTTGATGCCGCGCACGTTCGACGGGTTTTCGCGGAAAAGGCGTGAGTACTCGCGGGCGAAAGCAATATTGACTTCCAACACGCCTTCATTAAATAGGATGTCGGCTTCCACTAGCAGCCGGACTTTGCCAAGCCCTGGGTCATCGGCTTCGGCCTGGGTGGTTACGTTCTTGCCGGGCAGAACAATGTAGCCACTGCGCAGCCGCACCCCCGGACCCACACGGGCCAACGCCGATACCCCGGTGTTCTTCTCTAAAATAGCCCCATCAATTTCGCAGCCAAAGCTAAGGAATACCTCCTGGTCGTCGTCGGGGTCGACGGGGATGTTGGTGCCCTCGATGCCAATCTGGGCAGGGCCCTTCACGGTGGAGCCGTGAGCCAGAATAACCCGCTCGCCAATTTCCACGCCCTCGATGCCCAGCGCAGCTACTTTGGCACGGTCGGCGCCGGAACGGTTGGCGTCGGCAACCACGGTTACGTTGTCTTGCAGGTTGGTTTCCTTGCCAATCCGGATTTGGATGTCCTCGTCGTGGCCGTTGCCTTGCAAGCTCACCGCAGTAACGGGAGTGCCGGTGCTACGGTCTTTGTCTTTTCTGTCGTCGGCGAGCAAGCGCGCAAACGGGCCAATGTAGATTTGGGGACCCAGTAGAATGGAATTGGCGCCGGTGATGGTGACGGTTGGGTCAATGAACGTGGCCTTTTCCAAAGAAGCCGTGGCGGGTAGCACCGGGCGGTTGCGCTGTGTTGGGCTGAAGCTCGCCTCCACCGTTTCGGAGTCGGCAGCACCCACAGTGCTAGGGGCAACCGATTCTTCCAGCGTTTCGGTGCAGGACGCCAAACCGGCTAAGCCCGCGCTGGCAAGCAGTACCGCGCTAGCGCACCGTTGCAGCATCCTTTTAGAGGAAGCAGTAAATGATGAGTTAATCTTTCGCATGGTAAGGATAGTTGGTTGAGAAATAGAATGGCCTTTCGATCTAGGATTTAAGAATTTTAAAGAAAAAAAGCAGGCTTATAGTGGTGTGAATCAAAATATTACACACCCGTAGAAGGGCCGTGCTGGTTTGCGCAATTACGGGGACTAGCCCGATGCACGAGGTACATACTGGCTAATAGCGACTTAGTTGAATAGTTGTTGGAAAAGGCGGTTCAATGGACCTCTACTACACAGGCGTAGGGAGTGAAAACATAATCTCAGCACCCAGCAAAATACCCCGCTCCTGGCAAGTTCCCTACCGGTAAGTTCACTGCACTGCCGGCACGACGCGAACGAGCAACCTGAGGAACGTTTCTGCCTTTCTGCCCCCGCTAGCTTTCCAATGCCAAGCATTGAAGGTCGCTTAAACGAAGGCTTCCAAGGTGGTGCGCTGCACCGCGGGTAGGGGAGAGGGGTACAGAAAAAGAAATCAACTGTTGCTTGGTCGTGGGAGGGAATTTGCCGTTCAAGGGAGTACTTTCCTCACCTGATTTTCTAAGAACATGCAGAAGCACTTCTGGCAAACTGTTGGCTTGGGCACCTTAGCCGGCTTCCGGAGCATGACCGCTCCCATGCTACTAGCTGATAACCTCACCAAATTTCATCCGCAAGGCTTGGCAAAATCACCGTTGCGGTGGCTGCAAAAGCCCTGGGTGGCCACCGGCCTCAAGTTCATGACCGCCGGCGAAATGGTCGGCGACAAGCTGCCCGATGGGCCTGACCGTACGGCGCCGCCGGTACTAGCCGGCCGGTTGCTCTCGGGGGCACTGGTAGGAGCTACCCTCTATAAGCTAAACCACGACAGTGTGGTGAAAGGGGCGCTGCTAGGTGGCGCCATGGCGGTTGCTGCCACGTATGGCAGCTTGTATTTGCGCAAAAAATCAGCCCAAGAATCCGGCCTGCCAATCGCGCTGGTCGGGGGCTTCGAAGATGCACTGGTGCTCGGTGCCGGTTTGGCGTTGTCGAAGGGCACCGCGCTGGGCTCTCCGGCAGGTAGAGCGCTGTAAAGAGTCTACTCTAGTAAAGCACAACGAAAAAGCCCGCTGATAGCATATCAGCGGGCTTTTGTTTGTTTGCAAGCAAAACTATTCGGTTTCGCGGGCGTTGCCTTTCAGCTCTTCCGAATTGGTGGGCATCTGGCTGGTTGGTGAGCTCCGGTCGCCGGGGGCAGCTTGGTAGCTATCCGAGCCTGACGTTTTCTGGTCGGCCGCCGAGCCCTTGCCGATAGGCTTTTCTACGCGTTGGCCGCCCGAAATGCTGTCACGGTCTGTTTCGTTGGCCGTTGCGGGCGGATTCTGGCTGAAGTCTTCGCTACGTTGCGGGTCTTTGCCAGGAGAGTTCTGGGGGTCGCAGGCCGAAAGCGAAGCTATAGCCAGCAAGGCGAGTAGGTGGGGAAATCGTTTCATGAGTATGTGATTGGATAGTAGAAGTACAACAACGGAGGGCAAACCGGCCAGAGTGGTGGCTAACCAGCCACCTGCTGCTTCAGCGAACGTACTGCACGGCTCTGCGGTTACGGTTTGGGTGGCTAGCAGGCCCGTTGTACGTTGAATCCCTGCCAAACCGGCGTTTGCTCGCTGCACCGCCAAGCTCACTACTGCAGAACAAAGGCGGCCAACAAACCGGAAGCACCCGGTTGGCCGCCTTTGTTCTGCAACCTGCTTTCTACCCCCTGTAAACCGTAGACGACGAATAGCTTTGCTTAGGGGCACGGCGCGACTGCCGGGCTCCGGAAATCTTATGGCTGTTGCGTGCCAGCCAAATGCCGCCAGCCACCGCCAAACCGGCTCCTACCAGCCACAACGGAATGGTGCTCGGGGCCGCCGGCGGTACCGATAGCACGCCGCTTTCGTCGGCGGTGGCGGGGTGCCCCACGTACCGGCCGCGAGCTGGCACCGCTTTCTCGTCGAAGTGCTTAACCAGGTCGGCGAGCTGTTTGCG
The DNA here is from genome assembly GCF_022827545.1 of Hymenobacter tibetensis. NCBI lineage: Bacteria > Pseudomonadati > Bacteroidota > Cytophagia > Cytophagales > Hymenobacteraceae > Hymenobacter > Hymenobacter tibetensis. Next base: position 4,108,227 of record NZ_CP094669.1, on the reverse strand, counting down.
CAGTTCTTCGCCCCGCATTGGGATGCCGTGGCCGGTAGCTGCTAGTTTCGGCTCCATGCCTTCCAGGAGCGCTACGGAATAGCGTGCATGCTGCCAGTCGGGGGTGAAATAGGCAGGTGGGCCGTTCACTTCTTGCTTCTGGGTGAAAGTAGCTACTCCCGACTCGGCCAGCACCGTCACGAAAGCGTCGCCGGCTACCAGCGTGTGGTCGTTTTCGCGAAAAAACGAAACGTGACCGGGGGTATGGCCAGGCGTATGCACCCAACGCCAGCCGGGCAGGTTCGGCACGGTGCCATCGGCTGGTAGGGGCTGCACGCGGGAGCCTAAGTCAAGAGGCTTCTTTGGATACAGAAACGACATGGCGGCCATAGCACCGCCCCCAACCGTTGGGTCAGGTGGGGGGTAAGACGAGCGGCCCGTGAGATAGGGCAGTTCCAGCGAGTGCGCGTACACCGGCACATCGGGCCAGGCGGCCAGCAGGTGCGGCAACGCGCCTACGTGGTCGAAGTGGCCGTGGGTAAGCAAGATGGCAGCCGGTGGGTTCTTCTCGCCGAAAAGTGCTTCGGCAGAGCGCTGCACCTTCTGGCCCGAACCGGGAAGTCCGGCGTCAATCAGCACCCAGGAGTCGGCAATGACATCGAGGTTGCGTACAAAGTACAGGTTCGCGAATACGTCGCGCAGGCCCCATAAACCCGCTGCAACATGTTGCAGCGCGGGCGTATTGGCACGGTTAGCGGTGGTAAGCATAGAAGATTGGGGAGAAAAGGTGAGGAATAGAAACAGGTGGCCGTTGTGCCGTAGCACATGCTGTTATGGCACAACAGCCTGCTACTTAACTGCCACCGGAGCGGCAGGAACAGCCGCATCACAGCCGCAAAGCACCTCTCGGGTAGGCGTTACGGGCTGGTAGTTGGGTTGCGACACTTCTTTCATGTAGACAACATCGAGGTGGCGCAGCGGGGCGTGCGACGGATCTTCGCTCCAGATACGCAACAGGTAGTTGCAGTAATAGGGACGCATGTAGGTGTTCGAGACAAACAGATAGTTTTCCGAGTACTTGCGCCACCGGTCGTTTTTGAAGAGCTGCATTACGGAAGCGGGCTTTGCTTCGGTAGTAGGCGCCCCCCCGCGGTTCAGGTCGAGGTGGCGGCCGTCGGTGGTGGTCGCATCCAGAATGTACCAGCCATCATCTTTGAACACCGACGGCGCAAACATGCCCCAGTGCTGATCAATGCGAACCAAATACCCTATCCAGCGCAACGGTTCGCGCATGGTCCAACGCGGGTCCACAATGTTGTCGAAATTCCACCAGCAGACATACACCAACAGGCCCGTAACAAGCCCGGAGCGCATACTGCGCATCAAGCGGCGGAAGCCTTCGGAAAGCTCCAGCGAAGAGTTGATCCGGACGTGGAGCGGCCGTTGCCAGGTGGCCAACCGGCTTTGCCAAGGAGCCAGCCGGGCTGCCACCCGGGGGCGCAGCCGTTGGGTGGCAGGCACTAAGCGGCGTTCCAGCCAGTCCATGGCCACGGGAGGCAGTAGCCCCAACACAGAGGCCATATTGATGAGGAAAAACAGCCCGACAAACAAAGTGAGGCTAATGCCGAGGTGGAACGCGAACATGACGCCCACAAACACCAGCCGCCAGAACGGTACCCAGAACGGCAAGAACAGCACGAATGGCAGCAGCATTTCCAGGTAATAGGTGCTGAACGTGAGAAAACGCAGCAGCTCCGGATACGGGTAAATAAGGCATCCGCCGGGCATCAACACCTGGTCGAGGCTGAGGGCGTAGTAGAGGGCTGTGCCGTCTTGGGTCCATTCGGCGCCGGTTTTGAGCAGGGCCGTGCACCAATATACCAGCGCCAGTTGCGCTACATACGCCACGTTGGTGACACTGAAATAGCTCAGCGCTGGTGGGGTAGGGCGTTGGCGGGCATCAAGCGAGTACACCCGGCCCCAAGGCAAAAAGAAGCCCCAGAACAAGAGCATGCGCAGCAAATCGTCGCCGCCCTGCGAAATGAGCGGGTTGCGGTTTTGCACGGACACCAGCAGTACCCACGAAATTGCCGTAGCCAAGCGGGTCTGGTAGCCGAGTAGCAAAGCTACGGCCACCAAGCCTGCCAACAGGAAAAGCACCGCTTGCACCTGCCACAGGCCACTGCTGCTGTGCAGCGAAAACTCGTACGGATTCCAGTTGTGCTCAAACAGTACTTGCAGTGGTAGCACCCCCATGTTGGAATAGTGCGCCTCCAAATCAGTGCTTCGGATAACGAGGTCGGTGAGTAGCACTGCTGCCACTGCTACCCGCAACAAGGCCAACGCACGTAAATCGAAAACGAAAGGGCGACGAAGAACTGTAAGCAGTTTGAGCATAGATAGCACAACGGAACGCAGAGACAAACAGCCAAAAAAAGGCGGAAAGGTAACCATCGTATCAGATGGTCAGCCTTTCCGCCTTTTCGGCCAACTAAAACTTAGAAGCCGGCATTGCCCTTAGCGGGTAGTGCTGCCGCTGGTAGAACCAGAAGTAGTGCTACCGCTCGTAGAGCCCGAACCCGAAGTAGATCTGCCTGAAGTAGTGCCTGACGTGGTACCGCTGGTAGTACGGCCTGCGTTTTTGCTGCCGCTTCTGGTGCTGCTAGTCGTGCGGCCCGAGGTGCCGGACGTAGAAGCGCCGCTAGTAGAACGGCCCGAGGTCGTTGAACCTGAAGTCATCGAACCCGAGGTGCTGCCGCTGGTAGAACCGCTTGTCATAGAGCCTGAGCCGGACGTGGTGCCCGAGCCAGCCGTCGTACGCGAACCGGCCGTGGTGCCCGAAGTAGTTCCGGACGTAGTGCCTGTGGTGGTGGTGCCCGTGGTCATTGAGCCCGAGGTGGTACCGCTGGTGATGGTGCCGGCCGTAGTGCCCGAAGTTACAGCGCCGCTGGTGGTACCAGCGGTGGTGCCTGAGGTCATAGTGCCGCTAGTGGTGCCCATGGTAGTGCGGCCGGCGGTGGTGCCAGCTGTGGTACCAGTGGTCATGGAGCCACTAGTGCTGCCGCTCGTCATGGAGCCGCTGGTGCTACCAGCAGTGCTGGTACCTGTGGTAGTGCCACCCGTTGTAGTTTGAGCCAAAGCCGATACGCTAGAAGTGGCAACGAAAGCGGCAAGTAAAGCGGCGGAAAGGAAGAATGAAGACTTTTTCATAGCTAGAAAACGGAGAGATGATGGGAGGATGATGGTAACCTAATGCCTAAGGGCAATGGGCTGTTCTACGGTATCAAGCAAACAAAGGGCTGGAAATAGCTTCTGAATTAATACTGAATTTTCTCAGCTGTAGTCCGCATAAATACGGTTGAGCTACCATTTGACCCTCTCTTTTGCGAACTTATACGCACAAATAGCTACCAGTTTCAAGCTGATACCAGCGCAGTAATGAGTTGGTATACTGCTGTTTAGGCATTTAAACTTATTGGCCGCTGGTAGTGCCGCCGCCCGTAGTACCGCCACCTGTGGTACCTCCTGCGTTAGAGGCTCCCGTAGTGCCGCTGGTACTGCCGCTGCCAGTGCCCGTTGACACGGGACCATTGCTCATGGTGCCACCGTTGGTGGTGCTGCCGGTTGTGCCAGAGGTAGAGCTACCGCCCGTGGCCCCCGTGCCTTCGCCGGTGCTTGCTGCGTTATCCGTGCTCATCGAGTCCATTTCGGTGTTGGATGTGCCGTTGATGTCTGAGCTGCCATTAGCATCAGAATCAGTAGCAACATCACCTGATCCGGTGCTCGATTCGGATGCACTGCCATTGCCCCCACAGGAACCCAGTGAAAGTGTGGCGCCTAAGAGAGCAACTGCCAGAAAGTTGATGCGTGACTTGTACATAGTAGAAAGAAGAAACAGTGAAAGAATAAGCAAACAGCCCCCTTCTACGAGCCGACCGCCAAGAAGGTCTACTTTGGAAACCTTCCTTGCAACCGACTGTAGAGCTTGAACTTAGGTGATTCCCCCGCCGCCACCCGAAGTAGTTCGGTTAGTAGTGCTCGATGTGGTGCCGCCCGTAGTGGTGTCCGAGGTTGTACCTAACTTTTCATAGCGCAGAAAGAAGTGTAGATGATTGAGAACCGTCTTTCGCTATACGGCCATCCGGATAGAGACATAGACTTTTTACCCCTGAATAAACACCTGTTTTCCTTGATAAGGACGTAAGTAAAAACACGTAATCTAGTTGATAAACAGTTGTATAGATCTAGATATAATAGCGCTGTTCCACCGCTTGCCGTTGAGCTTACACAAGGGTGCCAAGTGAATAAAAACGTTTGACTGTGTTGCGAGTTCAGTACGATACGAACAGCAAGCACCAGTCTACGTACTGGTGCTAGTAGCTGCGTCCAGCGGCAAGTTCACTCATGCTTACCTACTAGTATATGGCTTCTTCTGCCGCTGCCGCCGTTATTTTGTTTGATGGCGTCTGTAACCTGTGCAACGGCTTTGTGCAGTTCGTTATCAAACGCGACCCAGCCAGTTACTTTCAGTTCACGTCGCTGCAGTCAGAAGCCGGCCGCAAGCTGTTGGCAGCTCATGGGTTGCCCCCGGTGCTAGAGCCAGAAACAGTGATGCTAGTTGAGCATGGGCAGGTCTACACGCATTCCACGGCTGCTTTGCGCATCGTGCGGCGGTTGCAGGCACCTTGGGCATGGGCCTATGTAGGCATGGCAGTACCACGTCCGCTCCGCGACTGGGTGTACCGCTTCGTGGCCCGGCACCGCTACCAGTGGTTTGGACACCAAGACGCCTGCATGCTGCCAACGCCTGCCCTCAAACAACGCTTTCTGTAACTCCTCATTTGGTAGTACGCCTTGTTGCTACCCATATCGTTCCATTCCACCACCTCACCATATGCAAGCTCTTGTCCTTGACGGCATCAACCAAGTAATTCAGTATCGGGAAGTACCAACACCACAGCCAGGCCCCGGGGAGGTGCTTGTGCAGCTACGTGCCGCTGCCCTCAACCACCGCGACGTCTGGATTCAAAAAGGGCAGTATGCGGGCCTGAAATTTCCTATTATTCTCGGAGCCGATGGCGCTGGCATTATCGCTGAGCTAGGCGAAGGAGTGAACGAGCAGTTACGTGGCCAGGAGGTGCTCATTAATCCCGGCCAGAACTGGGGCGACAATCCTGCTGCGCAGGGCCGTGAGTTCACGATCCTGGGGTTGCCGCAGGACGGTACTTTTGCCGAGTATGTTTGCGTACCCGCGCGCTACGTGCAGGCCAAGCCCGCGCATCTTTCCTTCGAGCAAGCCGCCGCACTCCCGTTGGGTGGCGTAACAGCGTATCGGGCTCTGTTTACAAGGGCCGCACTACAGCCCGGCGAGCGGGTGCTTATTAGTGGAATAGGTGGTGGCGTGGCCTTGCATGCGTTGCAAATGGCGGTAGCGGTGGGCGCCGAAGTGTGGGTGACCTCTAGTTCCGAGGAAAAAATAGAAAAGGCGGTAGCCTTGGGTGCCAAAGGAGGCATCAACTACAAAACTGAAAAATGGCCATCTATCCTGAGCAAGCAAGCCGGCGGTGGATTCCACGTGATAGTAGATAGCGCTGCCGGGCCTGGCTTCAATAACTTAATAGACGCTGCGGCTCCGGGCGGACGCATTGTGTTTTATGGCGCCACACATGGTGATATACCGCAACTAGCCGCCCGCAAAGTGTTCTGGAATCAGCTTTCCTTGCTGGGCTCTAGCATGGGCACCGAGCAAGACTTCAGTGAAATGGTGCAGCTATTAGAAGAGCATAAGCTAGTGCCAATAATAGACGAAACCTTTCCATTATCCGAGGGTGAAACAGCCCTGCGCCGGATGGAAAATGGGCTGCAATTCGGAAAGCTAGTACTGAGTATAACTAACTGATATTCAATGATAAGTGGCAGGTAAAATTCATTGAAAAACCAGCTTGAAATGGAATGAAAATACCGGTCGGGCTGTTGTACTCTTGATTGAATTTCAACCCTGATTTCCTTTATCTTGCTCTTATGAAAACGCCCGCCGAATACCTGCAGTGCCCGGTTTTTGATCTGACGTATCCCACGGGCGAATCTGCGGAATCAGTGCCCGTAGTGGCTTACAACGATGCCCTACGCGCAGTGGAAGCTGCCCTTGCCGATGCAGAGAAATACCGCTATCTACTCATGCGCGCCCTGCGTCGCAACAACGCCGCCAACACGGTGGCTCCTTCCCTCATTCCGAACCGTCTACTGACACCCGAAACGCCAGTTTTCCCTCTGTATCCTGAAGACGATGAACTGGCAGCCTAACAGCTTGCTTGCTGGCACCTAACACAACGACCGGGCCCCAGGACACGGTCGTTGTGTTAGGTGCCTATTGGTCATGTGTCTTGCGCACGGCACTCTAACCAGCTTCATGACCACTTAGGGCTACGTTCTGCTTTTCGTTCCAGCGGCATCCTAGCTCTTGCGCTAGTGCCACTGCCTGCTGGCGTAGTTCAGGCACCGCTGTCGACTCGAAGTACGCTGGTCTTCTGCTTGGGCCAAGAGTGAAAAGCAAGTTGGAGGCCTCTCCACGTGCATTGAGCATAGCACCATGCTCGTCGGTAAGAATACCTAACCGCAAAGGGTCAATTTGCAGATGTCCGGCGGTGCGTAGCGCTGCTACCGCAGGGTCCTGGATTCGGGAGTAGTCTAGCAGCGGGCCGGTGCAGTTGATAACGTGCCGGGCGGTATGCCAGGTAGTTTCTGTTTTATGCTCGGTTTCAACGCGCAGGTTTTCACCGGCTTCCACGATCTTCCTGACGCGGCCACTGTGCATGTGTACCTGGCCGGTGGCTATCATAGCCGTAAGTGCTGCTACATTCTGCTGCGGGCTCCGGTGCCGCAGCACCGACCACAGAGAGGCCAAGTGCCGTAGAAAACGCGCCTGCTCTGGAAGAGGCCATGCCGACCATATGGCGCCTAGGTGCGGCCGCAGGGAGTCGAATACTGGCCGCCACGGTATGCCTTGTGTAGCAGCCTGTCTGACCTGCCGCCGCACCGCCGCTACCACTTCGCCCACTGTATGCAGGTGGCGCAGCTCGGTTTCGTAGAAGCTGGGGTACGAAGGGTGCCGTTGGTGGCTAACTGGCCAGCGCTTGTTGCGAGATACCACCGTAATCTGAGCCCGGTGCCCATCGGCGCGCAGGCCCATCAGTATGTCAACCGCTGTCAGTCCTGAGCCAATAAGCAGCACTTCATCGTCGGGCTTAATGGCGCGTAGGGCGCCTTCGGCCCAAGGGTTGTTGTGAAAGCCCGAATGAGAAACACACTCCGCCGCACCGGCTGGCGTAGGCGGCGGAAAGTTGCCCAAGGCCAGCACTACTATGTCGCTGCGTAGTGTGGTGCCGTCGGCAAGGCGCACAGTGGCGTAGTGGCCGTCGGGTGCTACCGTCACGCCTATTGCTGCTTGCTGGTGCCACTGAAACGTTAGGCCATTGGCGGCTGGGTGAGTTAGAACCTCATCAGTAAGGGCCCTCATATACCGGCCATAGGTTTGGCGCGGACAAAAATCATCGTTTTGGACGGGAGTGCCGGTTGCTTGTAGCCAGTTAATAAAATGCCTGGGCTGATCGGGGAAGGCACTGATGTTTGACGCCCGCACATTAAGTAAATGCTCGGGCCGGCGGTCTAGGTACGCCAGGCCCGGGCCCAGCACCGGGCGGGGCTCCACAATGTGTACTTCTCCGTTCAACGGCCCTGCTACCTGCGCCAGCTGAATGGCCAGCATCGAGCCCGAAAAGCCGCCTCCCAAAATTGTGATAGTGCGCTGCTGCAAAACAAGCAAGTTAGAAGTACGGAATCAGGAGCAAAAAAAACGCCGACTCTTCAAAGAGTGCAAGGTAAAGCAATGGACTAGTATAATTCTGAATTCACTTCACCAGACAAGCAAACCAGCCGGTACCTACTGCACTATAAAACCAGCAGCCCGTCCGTGGGTTCCACACGGGCGGGCTGCTGAAGCACAAAGTCGTATGAACGTAGCTTGTTGTTGCAGCATCAGGCAATTGACAACCATACAACACAGGGCTAGCTTATAGGTAAGCTCCTGGCACAAGATAATTGCGCACGTAGTCGCTGATGCCTTCTTCGAGAGCAATGAAAGGCTGGTTGTAGCCAATGCTCCGCAGTTTGCTCATGTCGGCCTGCGTGAAGTACTGGTACTTGTCCCGGATATCTTCAGGAGTGTCGCGAAACTGGATGTCGGCGGTGCGGCCGAGGGCAGCAAAGGTGTTAAGCGCCAAATCCAGGAACGTACGCGCTTCCCCCGTGCCCAAGTTATAGAGGCCTGAGTGCTGGCGCTGGCGCATCAGAAAGTAGCACACCTCCACCACGTCCTTCACGTACACAAAGTCTCGCATTTGGCCGCCATCCGTATAGTCGGGGTTGTGCGAGCGGAACAGCGTCATGGAGCCCGTTTTCTGAATCTGCTCGAACGCATGGAGAATCACGGAAGCCATCCGGCCCTTGTGGTACTCGTTGGGCCCGTACACATTAAAGAACTTCAGTCCGGCCCAGAAAAAAGGCTTCTCCAACTGATTGATAGCCCAGTTGTCGAAGTCGTTTTTAGAGTCGCCGTACGGATTGAGGGGGCGGTAGAGCGGCAACAGGGCATCATCCTGGTCGGAGTAGCCAAGTGTGCCCGAGCCATAGGTAGCCGCTGAGGAAGCGTATACGAGCGGCAGCTGGTAGCGGCAGCAAGCCTGCCACATCTGCTTGGAGTAGTTCAGGTTCAGCAAATCTAGCACGGCGCGGTCTTGCTCCGTAGTATCGGTGCGTGCGCCCAAGTGAAAGATGAACTCTACTTGCTCATGATGGGTATCCAGCCAATCGAAAAACTCGGTCCGGTCTACGTATTCGCGTAGGTGTTTTCCTTTGAGATTGGCAAGCTTGCGCTCTACAGCAAAGTTGTCCACCACCACGATGTCATTGAAATTGGCGGCGTTGAGGCGGGTGACAAGACAGCTGGCAATAAAGCCAGCCGCTCCAGTGACGACTATCATAAGGCAGAATTTTCGTCAAAAGTATCACAGATTTCACTGACTGCCCGCCCGCCGCCTCTTCTGCCAAGCAACGCAGCCCCAGCTCTCGCTGCAGCCAAGCAAGAAGCTGAAGCTGCTTAGCTAGCTGTCGGCCCGATGCCTAAGGTTTCGCGCCAGCGTTTCACCAATACTTTCGCCGAAAAAGTCTCGGCGTACAGCGCCTTTTGCGCGCTTCTGGATACTCGGCCTGTCTGAATGTCAGTAGCCAAAGTCAGCACTGCATTTTTCACTTCCTCGTAAGAAGCAGTGGTAGGAATAACCCGTGTAGCCATGGGGTCGCAGGCAATGTCTGGTACGCCTCCACGGTCGGTGGCCAGCCACGGCAAGCCGGCGCTCATCACTTCTAGCAGCGCGATAGGTAACCCTTCCGGATGGGTGGAGAGCAGCAGGTAGGCATCGAGTTGGGTTAAGACGCCTTGCAGTGCCTCTTTGCCAGAGAAAGGGCCGTGGTACCGAAGATTGGGGTAACGCGTGAAGAATTCAGGAGAATACGTTTCTCCTTCGCCCCAAATGTGAAACTCAACACCCTTAACCTCGGGGTCGGCGCTAAGCTGGCACAGCAGATCAATGCCTTTCTCCTTAATCAAGCGGCCGTAATAGCCGAAGCGCAACGTAGGACCAGGCTCGGGGTGGGCGCTTGCTATTTCCCGTGAGAAGCATGGAATGCTAAGCACCCGGCGGTCCAAGGTTTGCTGCATGTCCTTGGCGTTGCGGCTCGAGCAAGCAATAATGGAATCAGCGTTGCGCAAGGCATTGCGGTAGCCTGCTGGCCAAGTGGCTTGGTCGGCGGCATCACCGGCGGTATGGTGGTGGTGTACCCAACGGCGGCGGCGCGGCAGCAACCGCGCAAACAGGTTGACGCTGTTGCCTTGGCCATTGGTGTACAGCGCATCGTAGCGCTTGGTAAGTCGTTTTAGCCCGATCCAGGAAAGCCAAATCAATTGCCCAAGCGAACTATTCGGCCGCCCTAGGTACACTCGGTTGCAGATGCGCCGGAAAAAATCTTCCGTTTCCGGAAGCATTGCAGAATTGCGGATAACCAAATCAACTGCGGCTCCCGATTCAGCCAGATTCAAGCAGAACTCCCGGAGGTGGCTCTCAATACCACCCGTTGGCATATGCTGCGTAGCGAACACCAAAATAGAAGCCGGTGCCTTCGCTGTTTCAACAGCATGAGTTGTAGTTTGAGGGAGAACTTGTGTAGCTGACGGCATTATATACGAGGTTTAAAAGCTAGGGGAGACTTGTTCAGAAACACTGCGGTCTTTCTGAAATTTCACGAAGTACTGTGGCAGCAGACATACTGGTAGCAAGTGCTTCTGGCTGCATGATGGAGTGTGGTGCAGCTTTCGTAAAAGCATTTCGCTGCGGATGTCTTGCCGCATAGACGAAAAACTATAAGGCTGGTTTAATAAAAAATTATCTGCTCAAGCCAATAAAGTTACCAGGGAAGGAGAAACCCCAAACACCAGAAGCCAGCGCAGCTACAATGATGTTGGTTCTTTGAGCCATTAGAAACCGATCTGCAAATATAGGAAACAGCTGATTTTAGTGGTTAGACAATCGTAGATTTAGACAATAGGTTCCAAGCGTAGTACAACAACTGAAAGCTATCAAAGTTAGAAAAGCTTTGCGTTTTGATTGAAAACCCGAAATAGCCCACTCTATAGTATTCAGCAGCTAGTGCTTGCTACGCAGGTATGCAATAAGGGCATCAGTAAGTATATATGGTAGATTAGTTGTAGTTCTTACGAGTTCTTAGTTGTTGCTGACAACGCCCCACCAACCCCTGATACAAGGTATTATTTGGATACAGGCTTTCCGACGCAAACAGTACCCTGGTTTTCTGTGGTTTAGGCCAGTGAATTTTGTGTCTAGGCTGTTTCAGCGCCTATTCAACATGGACTATCATATTGCAGTGCCGGTTGCATGGCTGGCTACACGTGCAGCCAGCATGGAGCAACTACACTAAGGCTGTGGGTCTATGAGGCAACTAGCACGCGGGTGTTGATGGCCGAAGCACTCTTCCCCTAGCAACTTACCTTTGTAGCCATGCTTCACTTATCCGTGCGTCACCTGCTGAAGTTGCTGCCGCTACTCTGCCTGCCGCTAGCCTGCCAGCAAGCCGACCAATCAGCCACCAACTCCGTAACGGCTGTCCAACCGAAAACGCAACGTATCCGCGACGACTTAGGGCGCGAACTCACCCTAGTGGCTCAGCCACTTCGTATCATGGCGCTAGCTCCATCCATGACCGAAATGCTCTATGCCATAGCCGACACTGCCACCATTATTGCCCGTACCCAAAATTGCGACTACCCAGCTGCGGCGCTCCGAAAGCCCATCATAAGCAATTACCCGCTGGATATGGAACGCTTGATTGCGCTCCGCCCCGATGTGGTATTTACAGTCGAAGGCATCACTTCTCTTGACGATGCAGCACGGCTGGAAAAGTTTGGTGTTCCAGTCTACTATCAGCGTAGCCAGACAGTAGCAGACGTGTTCCGAAGCATGCAGGTTTTGGGCCGTATACTGCACAGGCAGCCGCAGGCTCGCCACCTCACCGATTCGTTGCGCCAAGAGCTAGCAGCTGTTGCGAAGAACACTTCTGCCTCGAAAGCCCGGCCTCGCGTGCTGGCTATTACTTGGCAAGACCCCATCTACGTATACGGGCAAAACACGCTGTTCACCGACAAAGTCAGGTTAGGAGGAGGCCAGAACGCCGTAACCGAGAAATTTGCGCAGCCCTATCCAGCGCTTACGCGCGAATACATTCTCAAATTAAATCCTGATGTGCTCATCGGGGGGAGCTTTGGCAAGCTAGACAGTACGTTCTTTAAAAATTACCCAGAGCTGAAGCGGATTCGTGCTTATCAAGCTCGCCAAGTATATGGTATTACGGGCAACCTAATGGAGCGCCCCGGCCCGCGGGTAGTGGAGTCAGTGCGAGAGCTTCAAAAGATACTAGCGAGCAGCCAGCCATAGTTTTTGCCCATATACCGCAAAAGTTGGCTTATATCTCACCCACCCCCACCATCCGCTCTTGCTGTTAAATAGAAGTCAGCCCCAGACACCCGTAGCCTAATCACATGAACCAACGTGCTCTGCCCTGGATTTTGGCCAGCTTGCTGCTGACGTTCGCGCTGGTGGTACTGGGTATGCGCGTGGGTAGCTACGAAACCACCTACGCTCTACTAGCCCGCGCTTTTATAAGCTATAATCCTCAGGACCCAACCCATTTGGTGCTCGTAGAACTGCGGCTGCCCCGTATTCTGCTGGCGTTGCTGGCGGGCGGTGGCTTAGCATTCAGTGGCTACCTCATGCAAGCTATGGTCAACAACCCCTTAGCCGATCCTTACTTGCTAGGAACGGCTTCGGGGGCTTCTCTAGGCGCTATCTTCTGCTTTTCTTTCTTGCCTAGTCTAACATTAGGTGGCTTCTATCTGCCACCGCTTTTCGCGCTGGTTGGGGCGCTGGCTACTACGTTGGTGGTGGTAGCCGTTGGCACGCAGCGGGGCCAACTTATCCCGGCGCAGTTGCTGCTCGCGGGCGTGGCGGTAGGCTCACTCACTACGGCCGTGGGTGGGGTGCTCACGTTCCTGTCGGACACGCAGGAAAAGCTGCGGAGTGTTACGTTTTGGGCGGCGGGTAGCTTCGAGCGGGCCGGTTGGAGCATGCTACCCTATCCGGCGGTAGCGTTGGCAGCAGCGCTGGGGCTGTTCGTATTTATGCAGAAGGACCTGAATATTTTGCTGCTAGGGGAGGAGCGGGCCCAGGGCCTCGGCGTACACGTAGCGCGCACCCGCTGGCTGTTGCTGCTTACTGCCTCCATCCTAACGGGTTGTGTGGTGGCCTTGTGTGGCCCCATTGGATTCGTTGGTCTGGTGGTGCCCCACCTCACGCGGTGGCTGTTGGGCGTGACGGGGCGGGCCAATCCGCTGTTCTGTGTACTGCTCGGTGCGAACTTCTTGCTGGCCTGCGACCTACTTGCCCGGCTACTTTATCCGCCAGCTGGCCTGCCAGTAGGCTTGGTCACTGCCCTGTTCGGCGTACCGTTCTTCGTATATTTGCTGCGGAAAAAAGGTTGATATCGGCTGCCGTTCAGGTTCAGGAGGAACTTCTGTGCTGCTTGCATAGCCACTTCCATGCCTTGGCCGGCGATACTTCTTTCTTTCAAGCTCCCTTCGGGCGGCGCACAGCAGACACCACTCAAGCTGATGGCAACCCCAACAAGCTGCCTATCATCACGCAACAATCAATGATTTACATCAGTCGGCAGGAACACTTCAACGCGGCCCACAAACTCTACAATCCTAAGTGGAGCGAGGAGCGGAATCGTGAGGTGTTCGGCCCTTGTGCCAACACCAATTGGCACGGCCATAATTTCGACCTCATCGTAACCGTAAAGGGCAAACCTGACCCAGATACCGGTTTCGTCATCGACCTCAAGCAACTTAGCACGCTCATCCGTACCCACATCATCGACCAGGTCGACCACAAGAACCTCAACCTGGATGTACCCTTCATGGAGGGACAAATGGCCAGTACCGAGAACTTGGCTATGGCATTCTGGAAGATACTACAGCCCGAAATCGAGCGTATTTCGCCTGCTCGTCTGCACAGTATCAAGCTCTACGAAACGCCCCGCAACTTCGTGGAATACTTAGGAGAGTAAGCAACAAATAGGAAGTAGCAACTAGGAATCGGCAAGTTTAGGCTTCACGGCTTTGTATTCGATTTTTATTTAGTGACAACTCTTACTTCGTGCTTACTAATTATTGACTCAACGAATGAAGTACTACCTGATAGCTGGCGAACGGTCCGGCGACTTTCACGCCTCCAACCTCATGCGTAACCTGCGTCAGCAAGACGCAAAAGCCGAATTTCGAGGCTGGGGTGGCGACATGATGAAGGCCGAAGGGGGCACGCTGGTTCATCACTACCAGGAAATGGCTATCATGGGCTTCTGGGAAGCCGCTACCAGCATTCTCAAGTTTCGCGGCTACCTGAAAGAATGTCAGCGCGACCTGCTAGCCTACAAACCCGATGTCTTGATTCTGGTCGACTATGCTGGCTTTAATCTGCGAGTTGCTAAGTTTGCCAAGGAACACGGTATCAAGGTGTTCTACTACATTTCGCCTAAGATTTGGGCCTGGAATCAAGGCCGAGTTCATACAGTCAAAAAGCTGGTCGATAAGATGTTCGTCATCTTACCTTTCGAGCAGGAATTCTATCAGCGTTTTGGCTACGATGTCGACTACATTGGCAACCCCACCGCCGATGCGGTAGCCGAACACCAAAAAACCACCGATTTCCACCAGCGTCATAACCTCGATCCAGCCCGCAAAATCATTGCTGTGTTGCCCGGTTCACGCAAACAGGAAATCGAGGAGATGCTTTACGAAATGGTAGCCATTCTGCCGCCATTCCTCGACTACCAATTCGTTGTAGCCGGGGTCGACAACCTCGATGCCAACTACTACGCCAATTTCGAGCGCAATAACGTGCGTATCCTCTTCAACGAAACGTACGACTTGCTAGCTCATGCCACCGCTGCACTCGTAACGAGTGGCACAGCCACGCTTGAAACGGCATTATTTGGCGTGCCTCAAGTGGTATGCTACCGTACTAGTGCTGTTTCCTATGCAATAGGCAAAGCCGTTATCAAGGTACCGTACATCTCCTTGGTAAATTTGATTGCCGACCGTGAGGTGGTAAAAGAGCTTATTCAAGGAGACTTCAATTCTCGCAACCTCGTCAAAGAGTTGAAGAAGATAACCGCTGACGAGGCGTTCATTGCCTTGCAAAAGGCTGGTTACGCTGAAATCCGCGAGAAGCTAGGTCGACAGAACGCGGCCGAAAAAGCGGCAAAGCTGATGGTAGGCTATCTAGCCCCAGCCAGTTAAGCGCAAGCACGGTCCACCACAAGCAGAAAGGACCGGGCCGTAACGGAAAGTATAATTGCTTTCCGTTACGGCCCGGTCCTTTCTGCTTGCTCACAGAGGCGCAATTACGCTGCCCGCAACTGCTTCATCGGTGACTGTTCGAACTTGCTGCGTGCGTACTCCAAGTCAATAACCAGTTCCTTGGTGTCTGTCTCCGAAGGCATATCGAACATAGCGTCCGTCATGATGCCTTCACAGATAGAGCGCAGACCCCGTGCACCAAGGCGGTATTCGTCAGCTTTCACAACAATGTATTCCAGCGCGCCTTCCGTGAAGGAAAGTTGAACGCCTTCCATGTCAAACAGACGCTGATACTGCTTCACGATAGAGTTTTTAGGCTCCGTCAGAATTTTGCGCAGGGTGGCGTGATCGAGCGGGTTGAGGTGCGTGAGCACAGGCAAACGGCCAATAAGCTCCGGAATCAGCCCGAAAGCTTTCAGGTCCTGCGCTGTTACGTAGCGCAAGAAGTTCTCTGTATCAATCTTTTCCTCCAGCTGTGTCTTGGCAAAACCAATGGGCTTGGTGTTAAGCCGGCTCTTGATGATACGCTCGATACCTACAAAAGCGCCCCCGCAGATGAAGAGGATGTTCTCGGTATTCACTGTAATCATCTTCTGCTCCGGGTGCTTACGGCCACCGTGGGGCGGTACGTTCACCGTAGTGCCTTCCAATAGCTTCAGCATAGCCTGCTGTACGCCTTCTCCGCTCACGTCACGCGTGATGCTTGGGTTGTCGCTCTTACGAGCAATCTTATCAATTTCGTCGATGTATACGATGCCACGCTCGGCTGCTTCCACATTGTAATCGGCGGCCTGGAGTAGGCGAGTCAGAATGCTCTCCACATCCTCGCCTACGTAGCCCGCTTCAGTAAGCACTGTAGCATCAGCAATGCAAAAAGGCACTTGCAGAATGTTGGCCAGCATGCGGGTCAGGAACGTCTTGCCGGTACCAGTCTCGCCCACCATAATGATGTTGGACTTCTCAATTATCACGTCGTCCTTCTGTGGCTTCTGCATCAGGCGCTTGTAGTGGTTGTACACCGCCACCGACATTACCTTTTTGGCTTCGTCTTGACCTACCACATATTGGTCGAGATAATCCTTCATCTCCCGCGGCTTCACCAAGTTGAATTTTGGTGTCTTCGAGTTCGATCGAATTTTGTTCTCCTCGTTGAGAATCTGCTGGGCCTGTCCGACACACCGCTCACAGATATGCGCGTTGATGCCGGAAATCATAACCGAGACGTCTTTTTTGCTCTTACCGCAGAAGGAGCATGTTATATCTGCCATTGCTAAGGGAACTCTCAGAGTAGAGAAGGATAAGCTAATTCGATCAACCTATCTCAAAGGTACGAAAAGGCCAACGCCGTACAGCACGAAAAAAGTGCCTGCGCGGTCGGCCTCCTATATAAAAGGGAAAGCCCGCAAGAGCGGGCTTTCCCAAATCTTAGATCAATAAGGACAGAACCTAGAGCCTGAGCATAAACTCATTAGAGAAGGAGCATTTGAGCTCCCAACGCTCAATTCTCAACGGTATAATTTAGGCTACCTTTTTTTCTAGAACCTCGTCAATTAGGCCATATTCTTTGGCCTCATCAGCCCGCATCCAGTAGTCACGGTCCGAGTTGTCGTGGATTTCCTGGTAAGTCTTGCCTGTATGCTGCGCCAGAATGTCGTACAATTCTTTCTTCAGCTTCAGAATCTCGCGCGCCGTGATTTCAATATCCGACGACTGGCCTTGTGCGCCACCTGAAGGTTGGTGGATCATTACGCGGGCGTGTGGCAGCGCGGAACGCTTGTCTTTGGCACCACCCGCTAGCAGTACAGCGCCCATAGAAGCCGCCAGACCTGTGCAGATAGTGGCTACGTCAGGGTTCACGTACTGCATTGTGTCATAGATGCCAAGACCGGCGTACACCGAGCCACCTGGGGAGTTGATATAGAGCAGAATATCTTTCTTGGCGTCTACCGACTCCAAGAATAGAAACTGAGCGGTAATGATGTTGGCAATGTAGTCATCAACGGCCGTGCCTAGGAACACAATCCGGTCCATGATGAGACGTGAAAACACGTCAATCTCAGCGAAACGCGTAGGACGCTCTTCAATCACAGAACGAGTCATGCCCGTTGGTAGCACTAGCCCGGCTTTCGCCTGACCTTCAATATGATGCAGATACTGATCCACACCTAGGCCGCTGAGGCCCTGGCCTTTCACAGCGAATTTGCGAAACTCTTGTTTGTTCAGCATGACAAAAATTAGGAGAAGTGAAATAGCTAAAACGAAACCGTGGGGCAACAAAAAAGCCCATACGGCAAGTAAGGGCTTTTTTGTTGGTTAGAAAACCGGAACGATAGCCTTAGCCAGCGTTCTGATTGCGGAAGTCCTCAGCCGTAATCGGGTTGTCGTTAACAACAACTTTGCCGCGTAAGTTTTCCACTACTTTCTCTGCCAGAATGGCCTCATACTCCTGCACGTAGTTTTTACCGTTCTCCTGACGCAGATAATTGTCAGCGAACCCACGTACTGACTCCTCTAGCTCAGGCGTCATTTCCATGTTGAACTGACCCAGAATCTTCTGCATCGTGCGGTCCAGAATTTCTTCGTTTTCAACTTTTAAGCCTTGCTCCTCAACCACTTTGTTGCGGATCATCGACCACTTCAGCTCCTTCTCGTAGTCAGCGTAGTGCTCTTCTACCTGTTCAGTGGTTAGTTTGCCTTCGTTGGCACGCACCAGCCACTTCTTGAAAAACTCGGTCGGAATCTGCACAGTAGTAGCCTCCACCATCTTGTCGATGATGGTGCGGTTGATCAAACTGTCAGCTTCTCGATCATAATTCTGCTTTACCGTCTCGCGCACTTTCTCATCGAACTCCTCTTTCGAGGTTACGATGTCTTTGCCGAACACCTTGTCGAACAGCTCTTGGTTCATCTCGGCGGCTATGGTGCGGTTGATTTTTTCAACCGTCAGCACGTATTCGCCTTCTGCAGTAGCAGCATCTTCCTTGCTCAGGCCCGTAACGCTGGCAATAGTAGCCGCGTCGCCGTCAAAAGCATCTTTCAGATCAAACGTTACAGTGTCCTCAGGCTTCACACCCACAAACTTCTCAGCACCGTTCTTTACTTTCTTGATCGGCAGCAATACTGGCCGGCCTTCGCCTTCCTCGTCGGCTTTCTTCAGCTTGCCATACAACGAGTCGCCTTCTTCCGAAACCTCCGGATTGGTGCTCTCGCCAAACTGGCGCTCGATCTGCTCGTAGGTTTCTTGCAGTGTAGCCTCGTCAAGCTCTACTTTATGGCGGTCAACCGTGATGCTCTGATCGGTAGGCAGTTCGAAGTCAGGCAGCAAGCCCAGCTCGAAAGGAAAGGAAAATTCTTTCTCGGTATCAAAATTCACATCGGTCGGAACCGGTAGCGGCTCACCTAGAATTTTGAGGTTGTTTTCTTTGATATAGCCATCAACCGCTTTGCCAAGCAACGAGTTGATTTCGTCGGCTAGAATGCCCTTGCCATACATTTTGCGCACCAGCGTGGCCGGAACCTTGCCGGGGCGGAACCCTTTGATTTGCGCCTTCTTGCTATAGTCCTTCAGTTTGGCATCTACAGCAGGAGCATAATCCGCTTCCTTGAGGTTTACTGTCAGGATGGCACTCAGTTGGTCGTCTTTCTTATCGAGGGTGATGTCCAAAACGGGGCGTCGGTTAAGGGTAAAGGGTAAAGGGACCGAAACCGGGAAAAAGAAACCCCCAACGGTTGGGTTGAGGGCTCAGGGTGCTTCGGTACTTGTTAAAAAAATGTGCGGATGGAGGGACTCGAACCCACACGCCTTGCGGCACCAGATCCTAAGTCTGGCACGTCTACCAATTTCGCCACATCCGCCTCAAGGCCATTCGCCTCGGGGGCGCAAAGCTACGCAAGCTCCTTGAAAAACCAAACGCTACCTCGCGGATAAAACCTAAAATTCGTTCCGTAATGTGTTAAATGCCTCTTATTCTGCTAGTCTCTTTGCGTAGCTTTTTTTGCACATCCTCCTTCGTGCTGTAATGGGCAGGCATAGTGTCTACTCTCAATAGACTGATTGCATACCAGCGGATCCACTTTTAGCAGGAGCTTTGCGCGGGCCGCAATTAGGTAAACCAACCTTTTAGTGGCTGTTGCTTGTTCATAAGCCGCCCCTAGCTTCGTACTTTAGTGTTTATTGACTTTGGCGCTTCCGCGCTGCCCATGCAACATGGCCACCTTACTTGACCCCGAGGTAGAGCGCCAGGAAATCCTGCGCCATTACCGCCGCCTACTCCGCACCGCAAAGCCTTACCTGAAAGAAGGGGATGCGAAGCTGATAAAAAAAGCATTTAACACCTCCTTAGAGGCGCACAAAGAAATGCGCCGTAAGTCAGGCGAGCCATATATTCTGCACCCACTGGCTGTAGCCCAGATTGTAGTAGAGGAAATTGGCCTTGGCACCACCAGCATCGTAGCTGCTTTGCTTCACGATGTAGTAGAAGATACGCCGTGGGAAATTGCTGACGTCGAGCGGGAGTTTGGCTCGAAAGTAGCCCGCATAGTGGATGGCCTCACCAAAATCTCGGGTGTTTTCGAGTACGGTACCTCCGAGCAAGCCGAAAACTTTCGAAAGATGTTGCTCACGCTTTCCGAAGATGTACGCGTGATTCTCATCAAACTCGCCGACCGTCTGCACAACATGCGGACTCTCGACTCAATGCCGCGCCATAAGCAGCTTAAAATTTCTTCCGAGACTATCTATCTGTACGCTCCACTAGCGCATCGGCTTGGCCTCTATGCTATCAAAACGGAGTTGGAAGATCTCCATCTCAAGTACACTGACACCGACATCTATAATGAATTGGTAAACCGGGTGCGCCAGAGTAGGAGTGCCCGCAACCGCTTCATCAAAGAATTCGTGCAGCCCATCGACGAAGAATTGAAGGCTCAAGGGTTCGAGTTCGAGATTAAGGGTCGCCCCAAAAGCATCTATTCCATCCTAAAGAAGATGCGCAAGCAGAACATCACCTTTGATGAGGTGTACGACCTGTTTGCTATTCGTATCATTCTGGATGTGCCTCATGAGCAAGAAAAGGCCGCTTGTTGGCAGGTGTATTCTATTGTCACCGATTTCTATCAGCCTAACCCTGACCGCCTGCGCGATTGGGTAAGCACACCCAAAGCCAACGGCTACGAAAGTCTGCATACCACTGTTATGTCCCGGTCTGGGCAGTGGGTGGAAGTGCAGATTCGTTCTCACCGCATGGACGAAATTGCCGAGAAAGGTTACGCTGCGCACTGGAAATACAAAGACACCGGTGCCATTCAGCCGGAGTCCACTCTAGAAGCCTGGATTAATAAGGTGCGGGAAATGCTGGAAACCAACAATTCCAGTGCCTTGGAATTCATGGATGAGTTCCGCCAGAATCTCTTTGTAAAAGAGGTGTATGCTTTTACCCCCAAAGGCAAGCTGCTCATTCTACCCGACAAAGCCACTGCTTTAGATTTTGCCTTCGAAATCCATACTCACATTGGTCTTCAATGCTTAGGTGCCAAAGTGAATCAGAAGCTTCAGCCCCTCAGCTATCAGCTCCACAATGGCGACCAAGTTGAAATCCTGACCTCACAAAAGCAGAAACCAACGGAGGAGTGGTTGCAATATGTTATCACGTCCAAAGCGCGTTCCAAAATCAAGGAATGGCTGCGCGACGACAAACGCAGTAAAGCAGATGATGGCCGATATATAGTAGAGAAGCGCTTAGAGCTGATTGGCATCGAATACACGCAGGACAACTTCAACCGCCTGCTGGCGCATTTCAACACCTATAATGTGCAGGAGTTTTTCTACCGCGTGGCTATTGGCCAGATTGATGGTCGCGAAATCAAGCCGGACCTCTTCGATCCAACGATTGAAGTACCACGCCTGCCGTCCAAATTGGAGCCCAAAGCTTTCGACCACGAGGTACAAAAAATCCGAGGACTAAGCGCCAACATGCTGGTGATTGGCGAACGAACCGATAAGTTCGACTACACTATTGCGCCGTGCTGTAATCCCATTCCGGGCGACGACGTGTTTGGCTTCGAAACCGAGGAAGGCATTGTTATCCACCGCACGTCTTGTCCTAGAGCGGTGAAGATGATGTCCAACTATGGCAATCGAATTGTTCGGGCCAAATGGACTGACCAGCTAGAATTAGCCTTCCTCGCTGGGCTACGCATTAAGGGCTCCGATAGGGTAGGGCTAGTGAATGATGTCACGCGTATTATCAGTAACAGCCTCAAAGTCAACATGCGGTCTATCACTATCGACTCAGACGACGGTATGTTCGAAGGGCAAATCATGGTCTTCGTTAATGATACTGACCACCTGACGAAGCTAATACAACGCCTTTCTAAAGTAAACGGCGTTTTGTTAGTTGAACGATTTGACTCCTAAAGCTTAATTCTAAGTCTTAAAAAGTCTTAAAAAAGTTCTACAGTCTAAAACAGCATATAAATGGAGGTGTGAGTTGTTCAAGCCAATGCGTACCGGTTGCATTGGTTGTTGTGTAGTAACTTTGCCTCACTCCTTATAATGGTAGGATCACATAAAATGCTCGACAAAGAGAAGTACGAGGAGGTCAAGAAGATCTTCACAGCGTACCTAGAGAATAAGGGCTTGCGCAAAACTTCAGAGCGCTACGCCATTTTAGAAGAAATATATTCTCGTACAGGCCATTTCGATGTAGAGGAACTGTTTGCCGGTATGAAGGAGCAAGGCCTACAAGTAAGCCGTGCTACTGTCTACAACACGCTTGATCTGCTGGTTGAACATGGGCTAGTTAGTAAGCACCAATTTGGCCGTAATCTTGCTCAGTATGAGAAGTCATATGGTTACCGACAGCACGACCACGTCATCTGCACCGAGTGCCACAAAGTGGTTGAATTTTGTGACCCTCGTATCCATGGCATCCAAACCATGGTCGGGGAGTTACTCAACTTCCATATCTTGCACCACTCTTTAAATCTTTATGGCGTGTGCGGCGACTGCCGTGCTAAAGCCGCTACCCGCTCTTTAGCCGAATGAAAACAGAAACGGCCGTTCAGGACGGCATCCTCTTCGTGCGCCTTGCCGGCGACCTTATCGGTAGTCCCGATACACAGCAATTACTTCAATCGGTTGACCAACACCTTGGTGATGAACTGCGTCATTGCGCTGTTGACTTGTCAGAAGTGCGGTACATTAATAGCACAGGTATTGGGGTTCTTGTATCACTGCTCACCAAATTCCGTAGCCGCGGCGGCGAGTTAGTCTTAATCAACCCCGCTGACCACCCACGCAAAATGCTTGCTTTAACCAAGCTAAACGCTATTTTCTCTATTGCCGACGACGATACCGCCGCCGCTCAACAACTGAAAGCCACAAACTAATGCCAGTTGACGTTTTAGTAGGCTTACAATGGGGTGATGAGGGCAAAGGCAAAATAGTTGACGTGCTAGCCCCCACTTACGATGTGGTAGCACGCTTCCAGGGTGGTCCCAACGCGGGCCACACACTTACCTTTGATGGTATCAAGCATGTCTTGCATCAGGTTCCCTCGGGCATATTTCACCCCCATATTCTTAATGTTGTAGGCAACGGCGTCGTTCTCGACCCTGTTGTGTTCCGGCAGGAATTACAGAAGCTCACCGATCGGGGTATCGACTGGGCCGCCAATCTTTACGTTTCCAAGAAAGCGCAACTGATTCTTCCTTCACACCGCGCGCTTGACCGCATCAACGAAGATGCTAGGGGAGGAAGCAAAATAGGTTCTACACTCAAAGGAATCGGTCCAACATACCAAGACAAAATTGGCCGCACAGGTCTTCGTGTCGGTGATGTACTATTACCCGATTTTCAAGAGCGTTACCAAGAGGCTGTTGCTCGTCATGCTACGTTAGCTGCATTTCACAACAAAGAGTTGGAAATCGAAGCTTTGGAAACAGAGTTCTTCTCTGCCGTGGAATTCTTGCGTACTCTTCAACTTACCGACACCGAGTATCTGCTGAACGACTTGTTGAAGCAAGGCAAGAAAATACTAGCGGAGGGTGCACAAGGCTCTTTGTTAGATGTTGACTTCGGTACCTACCCATACGTTACATCATCTAGTACCATTGTGGCCGGTGCTTGCACTGGTCTAGGTATCGCTCCTCGCCACATAGATAGAGTCTATGGTATCAGCAAAGCGTATTGCACTCGTGTAGGTA